>JBOGZD010000021.1:0-30861 GCA_050697155.1 Solirubrobacterales bacterium
CGAGGAAGAGGAGGTATGCGGCGCCCGCGTACTTGACGATCGAGAACGCGGCCGCCGAAGAGGCGACTACCGCCGCGAGCCCCGCGGTGGCGGCGAGGACCTGGAGGACGTTGCCGAACTCCACGCCAAGCATCGACGTCAGCCCGCCCCGACGTCCGTGGACGATGCCCCGCGTCGCGATGTAGATGATCGCCGGCCCCGGCAGGAGCACCAGCCCCGCGCTGGCGACGGCGAATACGTAAAGCGTCTCGGGGCTCGGCACCGGCCGACCTTAGCGCCCGGGCGGATGCCACTCCTAAACCGACTAGAACGTCTCGACGATGTGGGCCTCGAAGACCTCCGGCTCGCCCGAGAGCTGGATGCCCGCTTCGTCCATCCTTGGCCTTAGCTTCTCACCGAAGGCGTCGAGCTTTCCCGAGACTCCCAGTTGGATCTTGCGAATGTATCGCGAGATTCGCCCCGGTCAAGGCAGTTGCGTCAATTGTCCCGACGCTCTCGTGCGTATCCGGTTACGTCAGGTCCTCGCACGAGCGCGCCCGCGACGAGCTCGGGTGCCAAGCGCCGGCGGCCGAGATGGCTCGAGCCGGTGCATATGTACGGTTCAAGCCATCTCGGCGGGGGGCGGGAGCCGGCTCCGTGGCGCTTCCCTTGCCGCCCGACCCGCTGCGCACAACGCGGTGGCCGGGGCGCTCGAGCACCGGACCCCGCCAGGCGCCTCCTCGGCGCAGCCTGAGCAAACCGGATACTCACACGACGCTCTAATGCGCTTCGTCGGCGGCGTGGGCCGGCGGGCGTGACTCCTCTGCGAGCGAGGTCAGCTCGAGCGTCCCCCGGGAGGCGCCCTCGAGCACGTCGGTCGCCTCCTCGCCCGAGCGGGCGTAGAGCTCGACCAGCAGGTGGATGATGATCCGCTCCTCGTCGTGCTTGTGGAAGCGCACGTGGGTGAAGAACTCGCGCGTGCCCTGGTCGCCGAAGGCGCCGAAGGTGAGGCTGTCGGCGGCCTCGGGCCCCGAGCACGTCTCGACCGTGTCCTGGTCGACGGTGACGGTGCACGACGCCACCCACGGGGTGCCTGCGACCATCCGCTCCCAGCGGTCCTCGATCGGGACGACGTGCCCGTCCTCGATCGCGAGGTGAGGCTGGTCGTGCATGCAGTCGAGGCACTGGACCACCGCCTCCTGGACCTCCTCGACCCGCTCGGCGGTCTCGCCCGAATCGGGGTCGACGCGGATGATCGCGTCGTAGTGGACCTGTGCCTCCAGGCGGGTCGACCAGCAGCGATAGCAGCGCAGCCAGGCGCTCTGATCGCCGTTCAGCTCCCCGTTCACAACGCTAGGAGCCTAGCGCGCGCTACCTGGGACTCTGCTCGCCCGGGAGCAGCGAATAGACCAACATGTCGCGGCGCTCCCCGCGGATCGGCATGAACGATCGCAGCAGGCCCTCGCGGACGAAGCCGACGCTCTCGGCGACCCGCAGAGAGGGCGCGTTCCCGGGGTCGATCCAGACCTCGATCCGCTTCACGTCCAGCTCCTCGAAGGCAAAGCCGCAGAGCAGGCGCAGGGCCCTCGAGGCGCCGCCGCGCCGCCGCGCGTCGGCGGCGACCCAGTAGCCGGCGTGGCAACGGCCGGTAGCGGGGTCGATCCCGTGCAGGCCAACGGCCCCGAGCAGGCGGTCGTCGCCGGGGTCGACGATCAGGACCGCCAGGTCGGTGCCCGCCTCGCGCCCGGCGGTGGCGGTGCGTAGGAAGTGACGCGCATCGTTCGTGCCGTAGGGGTGGGGCACGGTCGTCCAGCGCGGTATCTCGGGGTCCTGGGCGGCGTCGACGATTGCGGGCAGGTCGGCGTCCGTCAGCAGCCGCAGCCTGACCACCCCGTCGCTGAGCCCCTCGACCGGGAACTCGATCGGCCGCGGGCTCAAGCCCTAGCGCGCCGGCTCAGGCCGGCGAGGCGGCGCCGGCCTCGGCGCGCTCGGCGACCAGGTCGACGATCTCGCCCATGATCCGGGTGACGTCGAAGTCCTTCGGCGTGTAGACGGCGGCCACCCCGGCGCGCCGCAGCGCCTCGGCGTCGGCCGCCGGGATGATTCCGCCGACGACCACCGGCACGTCGACCTCGGCGTCGCGCAGCAACCGCACCGTCTCGGGGACCAGGGCGGCGTGCGAGCCGGAGAGGATCGAGAGCCCGACCACGTCGACGTCCTCGTCGACCGCGGAGGCGGCGATCTGCTCCGGGGTCAGGCGGATGCCCTGGTAGATCACCTCCATGCCGACGTCGCGGGCGCGGACGGCGATCTGCTCGGCGCCGTTGGAGTGCCCGTCGAGCCCCGGCTTTCCGACCAGGATCCGGATCCGGTGGCCGAGCCGGGTGGAGACCTCCTCTGCCCGCTCGCGCACCTCGGCGATCCGCTCCGAGTCGGCGCCGGCGGAGGCGGCCCCGACGCCGGTCGGGGCGCGGTAGTCGCCGAAGACGTCGCGCAGGACGGCCGCCCACTCCCCGGTGGTCGCGCCCGCCTTCGCCGCGGCGATCGTCGCCGGCATCACATTCGCGGACTCGTCGCGGGCGGCGGCGGCGAGCTCGTCCAGCGCCCGGTCGACCGCGCCCTGGTCGCGCTCATCCTTCCAGCGCTCGAGTGCCTCGCGGCACTCGCGCTCGACCTCGGGGTCGGGGGTGAGGATGCCGCCGTCGGCGCCCGCGGTCAGCGGCGAGTCCTCGGTCTCGGTGAACCGGTTCTGGCCGACGACGGTGATCTCGCCCCGCTCGATCCGCGCGATCCGCTCGCGGTGGGACTCGACCAGGCGCGCCTTCATGTAGGCGACGGCCTCGACCGCGCCGCCCTGCTCCTCGACCACGCTCATCTCCTCACGCGCGCCCTCGGCCAGCTCGTCGACCAGGCCCTCGACCACCTTCGATCCCTCGAAGACGTCGGGGTAGTCGAGGAGGTCGGTCTCGAAGGCGAGGATCTGCTGGATCCGCAGGCTCCATTGCTGGTCCCAGGGGCGCGGCAGCCCGAGCGCCTCGTTCCAGGCCGGAAGCTGGATCGCCCGGGCGCGGGCGTTGCGGCCGAGGGTGACCGCCAGCGCCTCGAGCACGATCCGCGGCACGTTGTTCTCGGGCTGTGCCTCGGTCAGTCCGAGCGAGTTCACCTGGACGCCGTAGCGCATGCGCAGGAACTTCGGCGCGCTGACCCCGTAGCGCTCGCGGCCGATCCGCTCCCAGAGCTCCGACATCGCGCGCAGCTTCGCGTGCTCCTCGACGAATCGCACCCCGGCGTTTACGAAGAACGAGATCCGCCCGAAGACCTTGGGGAAGTCGGCCTCGGCGACCTGGCCGCGGCGCCTAACCTCGTCGAGCACCGCGATCGCGGTCGAGAGCGAGTAGGCGATCTCCTGTACGGGAGTCGCCCCCGCCTCCTGGAGGTGGTAGCTGCAGACGTTGGTCGGGTTCCAGCTCGGGATCTCGTTGACGGCGAAGGCGACCGAGTCGGCGATCAGCCGCATCGACGGCGCCGGCGGGAAGGCGTAGGTGCCGCGCGAGAGGTACTCCTTGATGATGTCGTTCTGGGTCGTCCCGTTGAGCTGGGCGCGCTTGACCCCGTTCTCCTCGGCGACGGTGACGTAGAGCGCGAGCAGCCACGCGGCGGTCGCGTTGATCGTCATCGACGTGTTCATCTCGTCGAGCGGGATCCCGTCGAGCAGCGTGTGCATGTCGCCCTTGTGGACGATCGAGACCCCGACCTTGCCCACCTCGCCCCGCGCGAGCACGTGGTCGGGGTCGTACCCGGTCTGCGTCGGCAGGTCGAAGGCGACGGACAGCCCGGTCTGGCCCTTGGCGAGGTTGCGGCGATAGAGCTCGTTCGACCGCCGGGCGTCCGAGTGCCCGGCGTAGGTGCGCATCACCCAGGGCCGATCGGGCTCGGGAAGGCGGTGCTCGGTCATCGCCTCAATTGTCCCACGGGCCGTGCCCAGGCCGACCCCATCGCTCAAGACAGCCTCTAAGTTGCGGTCATGGGCGTGCGCCTGATCGATGTCATGCATCTCGGTTGCGATCGGGTGATCGCGGCTCACGAGGTGCGCGGGCTGATCGTCGATCCGGGGCCGACGACGGGGCTGGAGGCGCTGCTGGCGGGGCTCGGCGACGAGCCGCGCGGGCTGCTGCTGACGCACATCCACCTCGACCACGCCGGGGCCGCGGGCGTGCTGGTGCGCCGCTTTCCCGGCCTGCGCGTCTACGTGCACGAGGTCGGCGCCCCGCACCTGGCCGACCCGTCGAAGCTGCTGGCGAGCGCCGGGCGGCTGTACGGCGATCAGATGGAGTCGCTGTGGGGCGAGGTCGCGCCGGTTCCGGAGGCGAACCTGGTCGCGCTCGCGGGCGGCGAGGAGGTGGAGGGCTTTCGGGTCGAGCACACCCCCGGCCACGCGAGCCACCACGTCTGCTACCTGGACGCCGACAGCGGCGACGCCTTCGTCGGCGACGTCGCCGGGGTGCGAATCCCGCCGTCGAAGCTGACCCTGATGCCGACCCCGCCGCCGGAGATCGACGTCCAGGCCTGGGAGCGCTCGCTGGCGCTGGTTCGCGGCTGGCGCCCGCGCCGCCTGCACCTCACCCACTTCGGCGCGGTCGACGACCCCGAGCGGCAGATCGAGCGCGCCCTTGAGGCCCTGCGCACGGAGGCCGAGGGGGTGCGGGCGGAGGATCGGGAGGCGTTTCGGGCGGAGATCGAGGGCCGGATCGAGGCTGTCGGCGACGACGAGGTCGCGGCGCGCATGCGACAGGCGATCCCGCCCGAGCAGATCTGGCTCGGGCTCGAGCGCTACTGGCGAAAGCGCGCCGAGCGCGAGGCCGAAGGCGCTGGGCGCTAGGGCGCAATCCCGCCTGCAAACGGCGCTCCGATCGCCGCGGGGCGGTGTTGTTCAGGGTTCCACCCCCGCTACGCTGCGTCCGCCGCGCCCTGATGAGAGGAACCCGATCCACACGAGTGATCGCGGCCGCGCTAGCGGTCGCGCTGGCCGCCACGGCGACCGCCGTTGCCGGCGTCACGGTCTACGAGAACGACTTCTCGACCCGTGCCGAGTTCCGCGAGATCGCGAAGTCGGGCGGGGGCAAGCGCTGCGATCGCAGCTACCGCAAGAAGAGCAAGGCGATGCGCGCCTCGGTCAAGCAGGGCCCGACCACGTGCTCGTTCCGCCCCCCGGTGCAGGGGGACGGCGAGCTTCCCAACCACGTCGGCCGCCTGGATGGCAAGATCCTCAAGTCGACCGCGAACTCGGTCCGCGGCCGTGCCTTCATCGAGATCAGCCTTCGCTCGGGCGGCGGCGGGGTCGGCTACTCGCTGCGGGTCTTCCCGGAGAAGAAGCGATTCGAGCTGATCCGCGTGCCGGACGGCGGGGGACCGGGGTTCCCCGCCGAGGGGCGCGGGGCGAAGATCAAGCCCATCAACAAGCGCAACAAGCTGCGCCTGACGACCGCCGGCGCCGACATCGTCGCGTCGGTCAACGGGGAGAGGGTGGCCAGCGTCACCGACAACGATCCCGGCCAGGTCACCGGGCGCAAGGTCCGCTTCGGGGTCGGCAGCGAGAAGGACTCCGGTAAGGACGTCGCCGCCGTGTTCAAGCGGGTCTCGGTCGGCGTCGTGCCGGACGCCTAGCCCCTCGTGGCCACCGAGACGCTCGAGCGACCGCGGACGGGCGGCCCCGGCTCCGGGCTGGGTGGCAACTGGCAGGTGATCGTGCTCAACGACGACCACAACACCTTCGACCACGTCGCCAAGACGCTCGCCAACGTCGTCCCCGGGATCTCGCTCGAGCAGGGCTACCGGGTCGCCGACACGATTCACAACTCCGGCAAGGCGGTGGTCTGGACGGGGCCGCGCGAGCCGGCCGAGCTCTACTGGGGCCAGCTCAAGGACGCCGGGTTGACGATGGCGCCGCTCGAGCAGCACTGAGCGCGGCCGCGCGGCGCCGCCCGTGTCGGCTGCTGAGGGCCGGGCAGGGAGAGGCCGGCCCGCGGGGGGGGAGGATCTACGGCTTGGGGAGAAGCGTGAGCAGGCGCCCGCCGGCGCCGGGTGGGGATGCCGCAAGCGCCGCGCGCGGGTGCCGATCGCGGATCGCAAAGCGGCGGAATCGCGGCCGCCGGCGAAGCTGGGCAGCGCGCAGCTCTAGCATCGCCCGGAGCTCGTCGGTGCGGCTGAAGGGATCTGCGATCAGCCCCCCGCTGTCGAGCGAGATTGCGGCCAGCAGCACGCCCTCGACCTCGGCGCCGAGCAACCGGCCGGAGAGCGGCTTGGACGAGTCGCGCTCCGCGATTCGCTCGAGCGCCTCTCGGTCCGAGCTGTTGAGGCGGCGGAGCGTCACCCCGCCGAACGGTGCCCCGGTGTCCATCTGCTGTGGCCTGCCGTTGCCGCTGATCATCTCCGTCACCTTTCTCTCCGCTTGCCGTTCACCCGGGAAACGCTCCGAGCGGTGGATTCGTGATGCGCCCATGGTCGCGCCGCTCGGTCATAAGCGCAACATGGATCGCTGCTCTTCGTGATAAGGTGCCCTTATGCTCGATGTGAAGCGGTTGCGGATCCTGCGCGAGGTCGCCCAGCAGGGATCGTTCTCCGCCGCCGCCGACGGGTTGTTCCTCTCGCAGTCGGCGGTCAGCCAGCAGATCGCCACGCTCGAGCGCGAGGTGGGGATGAAGCTGCTCGACCGCACCCGCGAGGGCCCGAAGCTCAACGACGCGGGCCGGGTGCTGGTCGGCCACGCCGAGGCCGCGATCGCGCGCCTCGAAGAGGCCGAGCGCGAGCTCGCCGCGATCGCCGGGCTCGAGGGCGGCGAGCTGCGGATGGCGAGCTTTCCGAGCGCCAGCGCCACCCTGCTCACCGAGGCCATCTCGATCTTCCACGGCCGTTATCCGAGTGTGCAGCTGAGCGTCGCGGAGGCCGAGCCCGAGGAGTCACTGCCGCGCCTGCGCGGCGGCGAATTCGACCTGGCGCTCTCCTTCGACTACCCGTTGGTGCCCGCGGCCGACGACCGCGACCTCGAGCGCACCCTGGTGCTGACCGAGTCGATGCACCTGGCGCTGCCGAAGCGCCATCCACTCGCCGAGCGGCAGGTAGTGCCGCTGGCCGAGCTCGGGGAGCAGGAATGGCTCTGCGGCACCCGGCCGAGCTCCTGCGGCGAGGCCGTGCTCAGGGTCTGCCGCGACGCCGGGTTCGAACCGAAGATCGGCTTCGAGTCCGACGACTACCACGTGATGCAGGGGTTCATCGCGGCCGGGCTCGGGTTCACCCTGCTTCCCGACCTCGCGATCCCGACGCTGCGCTCCGACCTCGTCCTCCGCGCGACCGACCCGCCCGCGCCCAAGCGCCGCGTCTGGGCGGCGACCCGCGCCGAGGGCGCCCGCTCGCCGGCCACCGAGGAGATGCTGGCGACGCTGGTGCAGGTGGGCGAGTCGTTCGCCACCCGCAGCGCCGAGCGCCTCGAGCTGGTCGCCTAACCGGCGCCGTTCGAGGCCTGGACCGCCGCGTCGGCGGTCAGCGCGTGCCAGACGGGATAGACCGGCTTGTGGTAGTAGTCGAGCGCCTCCTCGCGCAGCGACGAGAGCTCGTCCGAGGCCCAGTAGCGCTCGAAGTCCGCGCGGTCTCTCCACACCGAGACCTGGCGGAAGTGCAGCGGGTCCTCCTCGCTGCGGGTGATGTAGGAGGCGGTGGCGCCGAACGCGAGCGCGCGGTCGAGCGCCGGGCGCCAGATCTCGAGCCAGCGGTCGGCGCGGAACGGGTTCACGTGCCAGTCGATGTAGTTGACCTCCATCGCGTTCGCTCGCGCCCGGCGCCTAGGCCCCGACCTCGGCCCAGATCGCTCCCTCGCCGGGCTCGTGCTGGCCCTCGTCCTTCGCCTCGGCGCCGACCATGATCGAGATCTTGCCCGCGTGCTTGTTCTCGTGCAGGAGCTGGTGAGCATGAGGGACGCCGTCGAAGTCCATCGCCTGCCACAGCACCGGCCGGATCTTGCCCTCGGCCATGAGCTGGTTGGCGCGCATGCACTCATACGCGTTGGCGAAGTGCGAGCCGAGGATCTCCTTCTGCTTCATCCACAGGTAACGGACGTCGAAGTCGAGGGTGTAGCCGGAAGTCGCCCCGCAGATCACCACCTTGCCGAACGGCTTCACGGTGAAGACCGAGGTCGGGAAGGTCGCCTGGCCGACGTGCTCGAAGACGATGTCGGGCGCATCGCCGAGGATCTGCTTGACCTGCTTGGCGAACGCGCGTGAGGCAGCAAAGCGCTCCTTCTCGGCCCCGGCGTCGACGGCCGGGTGGTTCGCGTCTGTGCGCATCATCTCGCCGAACTCGTTGCGGTTGACGTAGTCGACCGCGCCCAGCTCCTTCACCAGCGCGCCCTTCTCGTCGGACGAGACGACGCCGACCGCGTTCGCCCCCGCCGCAGCGCAGAGCTGGGTCGCGAAGACGCCCAGGCCTCCGGCCGCGCCCCAGATCAGCACGTTGTGACCGGCCTGGACCTTGCAGCGGTCGATCAGCATCCGGTAGGCGGTGAAGTAGGTGAGCCCGTAGGCCGAGGACTCGACCCAGGAGAGGTTGCGGGGCTTGGGCAGCAGCTGCTGGGCCTGGACCTTGGTGAACTGGGCGAAGGAGCCCCAGGTGGTCTCATAGCCCCAGATCTCCTGACTCGGGGCCGCCATCGGGTCGAGCCCGTGTACCTCGACGTCCTCGTAGGAGGCCTGGTTGCAGTGGATCACGACCTCGTCGCCGGGCTCCCATCGGGTGACCCCCTCGCCGACCTTCCACACGATCCCGGAGGCGTCCGAGCCGCCGATGTGGTGCCCGTACTCGGGATGGTCGCCGTAGTTGAAGACCGACACCGGCTTGCCGAGCGCCGCCCAGACGTTGTTGAAGTTGACCCCGGCGGCCATCACCCGGACGATGACCTCGAACGCACCCGGCTCCGGGACCTCGATCTCCTCGATCTGGAAGGCGTCCTTGGGCTCGCCCTCGCGCTCGGGCCGGATCACCCACGCCGCCATCGTCTCGGGCAACGTGCCCGGCTCGACGTCGAGCTTCGAGACCTCGGAGACGTCTACAGCCAACGGTCTGCCTCCACTCGCTGCAACCTACTGCTCCTCGCCGGTCGGCGCGCCCGTCACGTCGGCGAGGAAGTCCTGGGCACCGTTGAGCTCCTGGCCGGCCGGCCCGAGCTGCTCGATCGCCGCGGTGGCGGCCTTCTGGTCTCCGTCCTCGGCGGCCTCCGCGAGCGCGTCGAAGCCCTCCGCGGTGTCGGCGAGCGTTTCCTCGAGCGCCGCCGTCGCGTCGGCGAGGTCCTCGGGCGGCTCGAGCCGCGAGACCTCGCGCCCGATCTCCTCCACCCGGTCGGCAAGCTCGCCGGCCGCCGCGGCGGTCTGGCCGGTCACCGGAGCTCCCGGCTCGCCGATCCCGGCGACGGAGTCGGCCGTTAGCTCGAGAATCTGGTCGTTGATCGGCGCGTAGGCGGCGTCGAACTCGGGCGTGCTCTCCGGCGGGTCATCGCCTCCGCCGCAGGCGCCGATCGGCGTGCCGAAAGCGACCAGGGCGAGCAGGAGCGTCAGCGGCCGGGCCATGAGCGCGGCGCATCCTACCGACGGTATGGGCGAGGCGAGGGTCCGATTCGGCGTCAGGTTTGCGTCCGGGAGCCCGACTACCTTCGTGAGTCCCCGTGGAAGCGTCAGAGAGGCCACAGCTCCCGATCGACGAAGGCGGCGCCGCAGGCGACGCCTCGGTACGCGCGATCGACGATCGGCTCGTGATCGAGCGGCTCGAGGTCGCCGACGCCAGAGCCGCGAAGCTCGTCCGCGAGCGTGCCGAGTCGGGCCAGGCGCCGGCGCACACGGTTCGCGACTCGATCGAGATCGGAGTGCGGGTGCTCGAGCGCGAGGGCACCGTGGCCGAGGTCGACTACGTGCGGGCCGAGTTCGAGCGCCATGCCGGGGAGCTGCGCGAGCGGCTCGGCAAGTCGCTCGAGAGCGGTGACCAGCAGCTCGCCGAGCGGATCGCACAGAGCTTCGACGGCGGGCGGGACGGGTCGGTGCAGAAGCAGATCGACGAGCTGCTTCGAGGCGCCCTCGCCGAGCAGCGCGAGGGGCTGCTGAAGCTGTTCTCGGCGCAGGAGGGGTCGAATCCGCTGTTCGACTTCAAGGACGCGATGGTCAAGGTCTATCGAGAGCTTCGGACCAGCCAGCACCGCGAAGGCGAGGAGAACCGCAAGGTGATCGGCGAACTCCGCCGCGAGCTGGTCGAGCTCAAGGAGCGCACCGATGCCGACGAGCGCGTCGCCGAGGAGGCGGACCGGGGCACCGCCAAGGGCCGCAGCTTCGAGGAGCTGGCGCACGCGATCATCGAGGAGATCGCCGTCGGGCACGGCGACGCCGCGCACCACGTCGGCGACGAGTCCTCGGAGGCCGGGGGCAAGAAGGGCGACACCGTGGTCGAGATCGGCGGCGCGCTCGGCACGCCCGTGGCGACGGTCGTCTACGAGGCCAAGAACAAGCGCCTGTCGAAGAACGACGCCTGGGCGGAGCTGAACGCCTGCATGGGCGAGCGCGACGCCTGCTACTCGGTGCTCGTCGTCGCCGGGGAGGACAAGCTGCCCAGCGGGCTCGAGGAGCTCACCGAGTACCAGGGCAACAAGATCATCGCGGTGCTCGACCGCGATCAGCCCGATCCGCTCGCGCTCCGCCTCGTCTACCGCTACGTCCGCGCCCGGGTGCTCGCCGCCGGCGCGGCGGGGCTCGAGGTCGACGCCGCCGGCGTTCGCGACGCAGCCGAGGAGGCGACGGCGAGGCTGAAGCGAGCGAACAGGGTCCGCAAGTCGCTGACCAGCGTCACCAACAGCGCCGGCGCGGCCCGCGAGGAGTTCGACGAGATGGTCGCCGACGTCGAGCGCTGCCTGTCGCGGATCGAGTCCCTGGTCGCGGCCGCCGCGCAGGCCGAGGTGCCCGAGGTCGAGTAGGAGCAGTTAGGGCTTCAGCAGCTCGTTCTGGGAGGTGGGGCGGTCGGGGCCCACCGCCAGCTGACCCTCGCGTGCGTCGGAGGCCTCGCCTGCGGTGACCTCGTACTCGCCCTCGTCGAGGTCTGCCTTCATGTTGCCGACCCCGCCGGGGGGAATCTGGTCCGCGGCGGCGACGGTCGGGCCGTCGAGGGTGAGGATCACCGGGTCTCGGGACTGGTTCGAGATCGTGACCGTGACCAGGCCGGCGCCGACCTGCGAGGGCTGAACGGCGACCTCGCGCTCGTCGACGCGGGCGGTGACCTCGACCGGCGTGGCCGGGCGGGGATCGTTCTCGAAGTCGTCCGAGCCGCACCCCGCGGCGCCGGCGGCGAGCATCGCCACCGCGCCCACCGGCACGACGAGCCTCCTCCTCCTGCTCACGTGCATGGTGGCCGCAACCCTAACCCACGCGCCCCCCTAGGACGGCAGTTGACCGCCTCCCCTGTCCTGCATAGAGGTCGTGTCACGACCACAGGGCAGGACGGTGGCGATCAGAACGGCACGTCGACGACCTCGGCCGAGCTTCCGTCGCCGACCTCGACCCGGGCGCCCGGCTCGGCCTCGCGGCGCAGGATCGCCAGCGCCAGCGGCCCGTGGGCGGGGGAGATCACCGCGGTGCCGACCGTCCCCAGCTCGCGCTCGGCGAGCCGCACCGGGTCGCCGTCGGCGGCCGGGGCGTCGAGCCGCAGTCCCCGCAGCGAGCGGTTCGGCTTGCCCTTGTAGTGCAGGCGCGCGACCGTCTCCTGGCCGATGTAGCAGCCCTTGGTGAAGCTCACCGCGCGCTCGTTGATCCCGGCCTCCTGCGGGATCGTGGCGGTGGTCATCTCCTTGCCGAACCGCGGCCGGCCGCTCTCGACCCGGACGATCTCGGCCGCCGCCTCGTCGACCTCCGAGGCGCCGGCGTCGACCAGTGCCGCGCGGACGTCGCCAAGCGCCGAGGCCGGGCAGATCAGGTCGAGCCCGAGGTCGGTGGCGACCGCGGTGCAGGCGGCCTCGCCGAGCTCAAGCTGGCGGTGGCGGTGCTCGGGGCCGAGCGGGCCGCCGCCGGCGACCTCCGCCGCTCCCGGGCCGATCAGCGAGACGATCGCGCGCTCCGCCGTGATCTCCTCCACGCTCGCATCGCGACCGATCCGGTACATGTCGAGGTGGCGAAGGACGGCGTCGCCGGCGACCTCCTCGGTCACCAGCAGGTACTCGCCCTCGGCCACCCGCAGCACCACCAGATCGCCCTGCATGCGCCCCTTGCGGTCGAGCAGCGCCGCGTAGCAGCCCTCGCCCGCCGAGATCCCCTCGACGTCGTTGGTGAGCTGGCCCTCCAGGTAGTCGCCGGCCTCGGTGCCCGAGACGCGCAGGATCCGGCGCCCGCTGCGCCCGACCAGCCCGGCGCCCTCGCGCAGCGCGCGGTACTGGCCGTCGAGCTCGATCCCGGTCGTCGTCTCCACCGCACCGATTGTGCCCCATCCGTCTTTTTGATCTGTCAAACTTTTCGATGTGGCAGAACGAAAAGAGCAAGGGCCAGAGCGAGAGTCGGCGCAGGAGCGCCCCCGCCGCGGCCAGCTCAGCCGCCGCAAGCTGCTCGCGGGCGGGGCGGTCGCCGCGCCGACCCTGGCGCTGCTGCACGAGACGATCCCGCACTCGGGGCTGCACGCGGCGCTCGGGGGCGGCGGGCACCCGGAGGCGGCCCGCGCGGCGGAGCACGCGGTCGGCCACGGCGGCGTCCCGGGCCACGTCAACGGCGCCGGCACCGGCGGGCCGACCTTCCGCGGCGGGGAGACGGTCGATCATCGGGCCAACGGCTTCAACCCGACCGAGATCCTGCGCGATTTCGACCACGGGCGCGTCCGGCGGCTCGCCAGCGGCCGGGTGCTGCGCGAGTGGGAGATCGTCGGCTCGGACAGGGAGTTCGAGGTCGCGCCCGGGGTCAAGTTCCCCGCCTGGACCTACAACGGCCGCATTCCCGGCCCCACGCTTCGCTGCCGGGAGGGCGAGCGGCTGCGGATCCGGTTCGCCAACGGCTCCGAGCACCCGCACACGATGCACTTCCACGGCCTACACCCCTCCGAGATGGACGGGATCCCCGGGGTCGGCGCGGGGATCATCGAGCCCGGCAAGTCGACCACGTACGAGTTCGACGCGGAGCCCTTCGGCCTGCACCTCTACCACTGCCACGTCGCGCCGCTCGCCGAGCACATCGCTCGCGGCATGTACGGGACCTTCATCGTCGACCCCAAGCGAGGTCGCCCGGGCGCGGACGAGATGGTGATGGTCCAGCACGGCTACAACACCACCTTCGACGCCGAGGGCAACCAGCTCTACGCGGTCAACGGGATCCCGTTCCACTACATGAACGAGCCGATCCAGGTGCGTCGCAACGAGCCGGTGCGGATCTACCTCGTAAACGCCCTCGAGTTCGACCCGATCAACTCGGTCCACATCCACGGGAACTTCTTTCACTACTACCCGACCGGCACCTCGCTCGAGCCGACCGAGTTCACCGACACCGTGGTCCAGGGCCAGGCCCAGCGCGGGATCCTGGAGCTGACCTTCCCGCACCCCGGGCCCTTCATGTTCCACGCCCACAAGACCGAGTTCGCCGAGCTCGGCTGGATGGGCTTCTTCGAGGTGAGCTGATGCTCACCGCCCCCGGGGAGCATTGATGGAGGCGCGCAGCGAGGCCGCGGAGCGGGTCGGCGCCGCCTCGGCGCTCGACCGGCTGCCGGGCTGGGCGCTCGGCGCCGGGGCGCTGGCGTTGATCGCGGCGGCGCTGGTCGCGCTCGCGGTCGCGGGCGGCGACGCGCTGCCCGAGCGAACGGGCCCGCCGGTCGAGGAGCTCGCGGTCGAGCGCACCGTGCTCGAGCCGAACCGGATCGAGCTCGACCTGCGCAACACCGGCCCCGACGCGGTCGAGCTCGGCCAGGCCTTCGTCAACGACGCGTTCGTCGACTTCCAGGCCGACGAGACGCGGATCGGCAGGCTCGGTTCGGAGACGGTCACGCTCGCCTACCCCTGGCAGGAGGGCCAGCCCTACGTGGTCTCGCTGGTGACCTCGACCGGGGTGGTGATCGAGCACGAGATCGAGGCGGCGGTCGAGACGCCGAAGGCGGACGCCGGCTTCTTCGGTTTGATGGCCCTGCTCGGGACCTATGTCGGGATCATCCCGGTGGTCCTCGGGATGCTGCTGCTGCCCGCGATGCGGCGCTTCCGGGAGCGCTGGGTGCGGGTCGTGCTGGCGCTCACGGTCGGGCTGCTCGGATTCCTCGCCGTCGACGGGGCGCTCGAGGCTCTCGACCTGGCGGGCGGCTCGGGGGGCGCATTCGGAGGCGTCGAGCTGGTCTTCCTCGGCGCCGGGTTCGCATTCCTCGCGCTGACGGGGCTCGACCGCCACCTGGTGGCGCGCCGCGAGCGGGTGGCGAGCGCCGGCGGACGGGGCATTCAGCTCGCGCTGATGATCGCGATCGGGATCGGGCTGCACAACCTCGGCGAGGGGCTTGCGATCGGCTCCGCCTACGCGGTCGGCGAGCTCGCCCTGGGGGCGTTCCTGGTGATCGGCTTCGCGATCCACAACACCACCGAGGGCATCGCGATCGTCGCGCCGCTCACCCGTGAGCGCCTGTCGCTATCGAGGCTGCTCGGGCTCGGGCTGATCGCCGGCGCCCCGGCGATCCTCGGCGCGCTGGTCGGCGCCTCGATCGACAACGCCGAGCTCTCGGCGTTCCTGATCGGCGTCGGCGTCGGTGCGATCGTGCAGGTGATCGTCCAGATCGCCCCGGCGCTGCGCGACGCGGCCGGCCGGGCGCTCGACGCGGCCAACTCGATCGCGATCGCCGCGGGCGCACTCGTCCTCTACCTGACCAGCCTGCTGATCGCGGTCTAGGACGAAGATGGCCGCCGAGCCCGCCCACCACGCCCACCGCCTCCCCGAGCGCTCGGAGGCGATCGAGGACTACGCGAAGGCGATCTACATGCTCGCCCGGCGCGACGGAGCGCCGGTGGCGACCGGGTCGCTGGCCGCGCGCCTCGGGGTGTCGCCGGGGACGGTGACCGCAATGCTGAAGCGGATGGCGGACCTCGGCCTGGTCGAGTACGAGTCCTACCGCGGAACCTCGCTGACGCCGGCGGGGGAGAAGCTGGCGCTGGAGCTGATCCGCCATCACCGGCTGATCGAGGCCTACCTCGCCGAGGCGCTGGGGATGCCGTGGGACCGCGTCCACGACGAGGCCGAGGTGCTCGAGCACTACATCTCCGAGGAGCTCGAGGAGCGGATCGCCACCGCGCTCGGCGACCCCAGCCACGACCCCCACGGCGACCCGATCCCCGACCGCGGGCTCGAGCTGGCGGCCGACGAGGGCGCTGTGCCGCTGACCGAGCTCGAGGTGGGGCGGCGGGGGACCTTCAGCCGGGTGTCCGACTCGGACCCCGAGATGCTGCGTTACCTCGACCAGCGCGGCATCCGCCCCGGCGCCGAGCTGCGGGTCGACGAGCACGAGCCCTTCGGGGGGGCGGTGCAGGTGACCGTGGGCGACGCCTCGCACGCGATCGGCGAGCGCCTCGCGCGCCGGATGCTGGTCAGCCGCTGACCCGCGCCGGGCCGGTCTCGCCGGCCACCCCGGCGTAATCCGCCCAACCGCGCCGGCGGTCTACGCTTCGAGCATGGCGCTCGCCGACGACTTCCAGTCGATCCTCGACTCGCTGCCCGGCGACTGGACCGACATCGTCTGCGACCTGCGGATCCACGACGAGCAGCACTACGTCGACGCCTCGGTGCTGCTGACGCAGGTAAACGCGATGCCGTACTCGAAGGCCGACTGGCACTGGCGGATCAACGTCGCGCACAGCTTCGGCCATGCCGCCGCGGCCGAGACGGTCAAGGGAACCCTGGCGCTGCTCGACGGCGAGGGGATCACCGGCGAGCTGATCGTCCGCGACGTGCACGAGGGCCGCGCCGAGGTGGTCCAGATGTGGGGCCGCCCCGAGTCGGTGCGCCGCGAGTTCCGCGCCCGCCGCTCGCTCTGAGCGGACTGCGAGCAGGCGGCCCCGGAAAGCCGAGCGACCACTGGGCCGACTTGCCTACCTCGTGCGTATCCGGTTACGTCAGGTCCTCGCACGAGCGCGCCCGCAACGAGCTCGGGTGCCAAGCGCCGGGGGCCGAGATGGCTCGAGCCGGTGAATATGTACGGTTCAAGCCATCTCGGCGGGGGCGGGAGCCGGCTCCGTGGCGCTTCCCTCGCCGCCCGACCCGCTGCGCACAACGCCGTGGCCGGGGCGCTCGAGCACCGGACCCCGCCAGGCGCCTCCTCGGCGCAGCCTGAGCAAACCGGATACTCACGTGCCTACCTATACGGTTGTCAACTCGGCCCAGTGGCGGCAGGTCAGCCGGGCCGCAGGCGAGGGAACGCGTCGGCGATCCTCGGCGGGTCGGCGACGATCCCGTGGCGGACGTCCCAGCGGCCCCAGCGCTCGAGCGCCCGCCGGTCGAGGCTCACGTCCGGGCCGATCGCACCGGCGTCGAGCAGCGCGTCGAGCTGGGCGCGTTGCTCGTCCCGCTCGAGGCCGTCCACAGCGGCAACGAGATCGGCGAGCGTGTCGTCGGGCGCGTCGACAACCGCGCTCTGGCCCCGCCCGAGCGCTGCGACGACCCCCTCTACGAGCCCCGGATCTTCCCCCAACGTGTCGGGCGAGGTCGCGAGGACGAGCTCCGGATACGCCGGGGCGCCGTAGTCGTCGACCCGGAACTCGCGGGTCTGCACCCCGAGCCGCCGCAGCGCCACTCCCTCGGCGTTCCAGAACGCGGTCGCGGCGTCGACGCGTCCCGCCGACAGAGCGGCGACGGAGTCGAAGCCGATCGTGACGCGATCGACGCGCGCCGGGTCGACGCCGCCCGCCTCGAGGACGGAGTCGAGCACCGCGTCGTCGGATGGCAGGCCGGTGACCCCGACCGTGCCGCCCTCCAGGTCGGCGGGCTCACGGACCGCCTCGCGGTCGCCGGCGATCACCGCCGCAAGCGGGCGCCGGACGATCGCGGCGACGCCGACCACATCGAGTCCGCGCTCCCGGGCGATGCCGAGGTCGTGAATGTCGAGGATCGCGAGCTCGGTGCGCCCGGCGGCGAGCAGCCTCGGGCCATCCGTGGACGCGGACGGCTCGCGGATCTCCAGCGCGACACCCTCGTCCTCGAAGTAGCCGCGCTCGAGTGCCGCGTAGAGGCCGGCGTGGACGGCGTTCGGCTGGAAGTCGAGCACGAGGGTCGCCTCCCGCGAGGCGCCCGGTTCAGCACCGTCGTCCCCGCACGCCCCGAGGGCCAGGGCGAAGACGGCGGCCGCCAGCGACGCTGCGACCCTTCGCATGCCGGCTGAACGCTAGTGCACCCGTGTGCCGGTGTTTCGCGCTCGCCCTCTCGGTGAGATCCGGGATAGCCTTGACCGGTGGCCGAGCACCCGATCTCGCCGGACGAGCTGCTCGCGTTCATAGAGATCCCCAAGGGCAGCCGCAACAAGTACGAGTACGACGAGGGGATCGGGCGGGTGATCCTCGACCGCTTCCTCTCCTCGTCGATGGTCTATCCGACCGACTACGGCTACCTGATCGACCACCGCGGCCGCGACGGCGACCCCCTGGACGCGATGGTGTGCGTCTCGGAGCCGACCTTCCCCGGCTGCGTGATCGCGGTGAAGCCGATCGCCCTGTTCAAGATGCGCGACGAGAAGGGCGAGGACGACAAGATCGTCTGCGTGCCCACCCACGACCCCGGGTGGAACCACGCCGAGACGCTCGAGGACATCCCGGACCAGCTCCAGCGCGAGATCACCCATTTCTTCTCGGTCTACAAGGAGCTCGAGGGCAAGCGGGTCGAGGTCGACGGCTGGCGCACGCGTGAGGAGGCGCTCGAGGTGATCGCCGACGGCAGGCGCCTGCACCGGGAGCACGCCGGAGCCTGAACGGCGCCGGCGTCCGATCCGCCGGCCGTGTATAGACTGCCCGCGCTCACCCACCGAGGAGGAATCGAAGTGCAGGATCGAGGGCTCGCCGCCTACATCGCTGAGCTGATCGGAACGCTGCTGCTGGTCTTCGCCATCGGCTGCGTCGTCTCGCTTTACGTGTCGACCAGCCCCCAGTCGCAGACCGGCTCCGACTTCGCCGTCGTCGGCCTCCTGCACGCGTTCGTCCTCTTCCTGCTCATCCTCGCGTTCGGCGCGGTCAGCGGCGGTCACTTCAACCCCGCGATCACCCTCGCCGCCGTCGCGCTGCGGCGGATCGAGCGGGTCGACGCCGTCGTCTACATCCTCGCCCAGCTCTCCGGCGGCGTCCTCGGCGCCCTGCTGGTCAAGGGGCTGCTGCTCGACGAGGGCAGGGCGACCGACTACGGCGCGGCGACGATCAGCCCGCTGGTCGGCAACGCGACCCAGGGCGCGATCATCGAGGCGCTGGGCACCTTCCTGCTCGTGCTCGCGGTGTGCGCGGTGGCGTTCAACCCGCGTGCGCGCCAGGAGTGGGCGCCGTTCGCGATCGGCACCACGCTCGGCTTGGTCATCTTCATCTTCGGCCCGCTGACCGGCGGCGCGGTCAACCCCGCCCGCTGGTTCGGCCCGGCGCTGATCGGCGACGCCTTCGGGGACTTCCGCGACATCTGGCCCTACGTGATCGGCCCGATCGTCGGCGCCGTCGCCGCCGCGGCGGTGTACCGATTCGTGATCGCCGGCCCCCAGTTCGCCGAGGGCCCGGAGCCGCCGACGTCCGGCGCCCGCGCCGTCGGCCAGGCGGTCAAGGACGCCGAGACCCGCGCCCGCAACGAGTAGCGGCCCGAAACGCGCAAGCGCTCCTCGCGCGGGTGGCACCGGAAAGGGCCCCGACCATCCGCGCGCTGTGCGCGCGGATGGTCGGGGATTGTTCCGGTGACAGGACCCGCGCGCCGAGCGGTCACGGGTTCGGTAGCGTGGGCGCGTGCGGCGGGTCACCTTCTCGCGCAATTACACGCTCTCGCTCTCGCGCACCTGCCGCTGCTACTGCAAGTACTGCGCATTCGCCACCCACCGGGCCCACCTCTACTCGCCCGATGAGGTCGAGCGGCGGCTCGAAGAGGCCGTTCGCCGAAACGCCAAGGAGCTCCTCGTCCTCACCGGCGAGGCGCCGGAGGTAAACCCGGAGGTCGCCCGGCGGCTGCGCTCCTACGGCCATCCCGACTTCGTCTCCTACGTCGCCTGGGCGTGCGAGCGGGCGCTCGAGCGCGGGCTGCTCCCGCACACCAACCTCGGCGTGCTCGAGCGCGACGAGCTGGCGCGGCTGCGCGACGTGACCGCCTCGCAGGGGCTGATGCTCGAGTCGATCTCCGAGCGGCTGATGGATACCGTCCACGCGGGCTCGCCGACCAAGCACCCGGCGCGGCGGCTGGAGACGATCGAGGCCGCGGGCGAGCTGCGGATCCCGTTCACCAGCGGGATCCTGGTCGGGATCGGCGAGACCGAGGAGGAGCGGATCGCCTCGCTTGAGGCGCTCGCCGAAGTCAACAAGCGCCACGGCCACATCCAGGAGGTGATCCTTCAGAACTACGTTCCCCACCCCAGCTACTACGGGCGCGAGGTGGCCGAGATCGCTGAGGACGCTGCGCGAATGCGGTGGGGTGAGGGGAGTCGCCAGTCGCCGGCCGCCAGTCGCCAGGATTCAGGTCCGGGGCCTGGCGACTGGTCGCTGGCGACTGGCGACTCGGCGGCCCTTCCAACCTGGGCCACCCCGATCACGCTCGACGACATGAGGCGGCTGGTGCGGGAGACGCGGCGGCTGATGCCCGAGGTCGGAATCCAGATCCCGCCCAACCTCTCCGACTGGTGGGACGAGCTGGTCGACGAGGGGGCCACCGACCTCGGCGGCCTGTCGGCAAACGGCGACCACATCTCGCCCGAGCACGCGTTCCCGAGCCCGCATCAGGTCCGAAAGCGCCTCGCCCCGCGGGGCTACGCCCTCACCGAGCGCCTCTGCGCGTATCCGCAGTACCTCGACCCCGAGTGGATCGCCCAGAGCGTTCTCGACGTGGTCAAGCTCAAGTACTGGAGCTTCATCCCCCGCCGCGGATCGGGACGTCGCCAGGAGCGCGAGATCGATCCCGAGCTCGCGCCGGCGGCGATCGAGAAGGGCGCACGTGGCGAGGAGCTCTCCGAGGACGAGCTGACGGCGCTGTTCGCAGAGACCCGGCCGGAGGTGATCGAGGCGATGCGCGTGGCGGCCGACGGGCTGCGCGCGGAGCTCGCCGGCGAGCTGGCGACCTTCGTCGTCAACCGGAACATCAACTTCACCAACGTCTGCGTGGTCGGTTGCGCGTTCTGCGGCTTCGGGCAGGGCAGGCGCTCACCCGACGCCTACCACGTCGCCGAGGACGAATTCCAGGCGCGGATCGCGGAGGCGATCGACTTCGGGGCGACGGAGATCTGCATGCAGGGTGGGATCCACCCCGACTACACGCTCGACCACTACGGGCGCTGGCTGCGGCTGGCGAAGGAGGCTGGCCCGGATCTCCACCTCCACGCCTACTCGCCGATGGAGATCCACTTCATGTGCGAGCGCTCGGGGCGGTCACCCGAGGGGGTCTTCGACTACCTGCGCGAGTGCGGGCTCGGCTCGACTCCGGGCACGGCTGCGGAGGTGCTCGACGACGGCGTGCGCCAGCGGATCTCGCCCAACAAGCTGCCGGTGGCGCGCTGGGTGGAGATCATCGAGGCCTGTCACCGGTCGGGTCTGCGCTCGACCTCGACGGTGATGTTCGGACATATCGAGGAGCCGTGGGAGCTCGCCCGCCACCTGCGGATCGTCCGGGCGCTGCAGGAGCGCACCGGCGGGATCACCGAGTTCGTGCCGCTCTCGTTCATCCCGTTTCAGACCCTGCTCGGGCGTACCCACGGGATCGCCGAGATCTCCCGCGATGACAACCTCAAGCACACCGCCGCCTTCAGGCTGGCGCTTGGCAAGGCGGTCCCAAACCTCCAGGCGAGCTGGGTGAAGATGGGCCTCGACGCGGCAACCGAGAGCCTGCGCTGGGGGGTCAACGACCTGGGCGGCACGTTGATGGAGGAGAACATCTCGCGGATGGCGGGCTCGCAGCACGGGGTCCGCCTGGAGCCGGAGGACCTGATCGCCGCGGCACGAGCGGCGGGCCGAACCCCGGCCCAACGCACGACCCTCTACGAGATCGTCGAGACGTACTGAGGAGCCGGCCCGCCCGCCGGTCCGGGCCCGGTGGTCTGCGGTCAGTGATGCGGCTGTGCCCGCTCGGCTTCGCGCAGGCGCTCCGCGATCGCGGCGAGGACCTTTCGGCCCACCGCCGGGACTGAATCGATCAGGGCGGAGAAGTCGCGTGAGCCGAGCACGAGCAGGTGGCTGTCGCTCTCGGCGGTGACGGTCGCCGAGCGCGGCGCGCGGTCGAGCAGCGCCAGCTCGCCGAAGCAGTCGCCGGGGCCCAGCATCCTGGTGCGCTTGCCGCGGATCGAGACCTTCGCCTTGCCGCTCATGATCACGAAGCACTCGCGGCCCGGGTCCCCCTGGCGGATCAGGACCCTGCCCGCGGGGACGTCGATCTCGTCGGCCAGCGATGCGATCCGCTCCAGGTCGCGCTTGCTGCAGGCGCCGAACAGCGGCACCTTCGCCAGCCGCTTGAGCTTCGTGTCCTTGGGGGTGGGCCGCGACCGGAGGCGCATCGGCGCGAGTATTCCACCCGCAGCGAGACCCTGCAAGGCCCTCGCCGTTCTCGCAGTCGCGCGATGATCTGACCGTGCGCGCGATGTTGCTCGAGCGACCCGGGTCGCCGCTGGCCGCGGCTGCGCCGCCGGAGCCGGAGCCGGGTCCGGGCCAGGTTGCGGTTCGGGTCAGCGCCTGCGGCGTCTGCCGCACCGACCTGCACGTGGTCGACGGCGACCTCGCCGAGCCGAAGCTGCCGCTCGTGCCGGGCCACCAGATCGTCGGCGAGGTGGTCGGGCTGGGGGCGGGGGCGGAGCGGTTTGCCGGCGGGGACCGGATCGGGGTGCCGTGGCTGGGATGGACGTGCGGAGAGTGCCGCTACTGCCGGTCCGGACGCGAGAACCTCTGCGAGCGGGCCCGCTTTACCGGCTATCAGCTCGACGGCGGCTACGCCGAGCTCGCGGTCGCAGACGAGCGCTACTGCCTGCCGATCCCGGCGGCCTATCCCGATCCGCAGGCGGCGCCACTGCTATGTGCCGGGCTGATCGGCTATCGGGCGCTGCGGATGTGCGGCGAGGCGGAGCGGCTCGGGCTCTATGGCTTCGGCGGCTCGGCGCACATCGTCTGCCAGGTCGCCCGCCACCAGGGCCGGCGGGTGTTCGCCTTCACCCGCCCGGGCGACTCCAAGGGGCAGGCGTTCGCCCGCGAGCTCGGCGTCGAATGGGCGGGAGGGTCGGACGAGCGCCCGGAGGAGCTCGACGCCGCGATCGTCTTCGCTCCGGTCGGCGAGCTGGTCCCGGTCGCCCTGGGAGCGCTGGCCCCGGGCGGGGTGGTGGTCTGCAGCGGGATCCACATGACCGAGATCCCGGCGTTCCCATACGAGCTGCTGTGGGGCGAGCGCGCGGTGCGCACGGTCGCCAACCTCACCCGCCGCGACGGCGACGAGTTCCTCGCCCTCGCGCCGAAGGTCCCGGTGCGCACGACCGTCACCGAGTACCCGCTAGAGGAGGCGAACGAGGCGCTGGCCGACCTGCGCTCCGGGCGTCTGCACGGCGCGGCGGTGCTCCGGCCCTGAGCCGCGGCGAGTTCTGCGTTTGCCGTCGTATTCGCGGCTAACGTCGAACTCGCTAGCGGAACAGGTCGTCAGTCGCGGGGCGCTGGAGGGCGGCGGCGGCGCCCGGGCCGTCTTCCTTGGTGACCCAAGCTGCGCAGCCGCGCACGACTATGGCTGGGACCCTTGCCGCCTTGTCCCGGGCCAGGTCGGCTGCGGCGGCGAGTTGGTCGGCGATCGCGATCGCCGTCGCGGTTAGCTCGCGACCCTGGGCGTCGCGGCGGCCGCGCCAGTCATCGAGGGCGATCAGTCCCGCGCAGCCGATCGCGACGTCCGTCTGGCCGAGGCGCCACGGGCGGCCGAAGCTGTCGGCGATCACGACCGCGGGCCGGGCGCCGACGGCCTCGCGGATCTCCTCCCGCAGGCGCCTCGCCGAGGCGTCCGGGTCCAGTGGCAGCAGCGTGACGGCATCCTCGCCGGGGACGTTCGAGGCGTCGATGCCCGCGTTGGCGCAGATCCAGCCCGCGCGCGTCTCGACGATCAGCACCCCGCGCTCGGCGCGGACAAGCCGCCGCGACTCGGCGAGCACCAGCTCGACCACGCGCGGGTCCTTGCCGAGCTGGGCCGCGAGCTCCCGCGCGCGCTCGCCGGGCTCGACCTCGGCGAGATCGCGCACCCTGCCCTCGGCCTTGGAGACGATCTTCTGCGAAACGACGACGACGCTGTCATCCGAGAGCCCAATCGCCGCGGCGGCGAGAAGCGCGCCGACGTTGTCCCCCTCGGTGATCTCCGGCATGCCCGCGACGCCTGCGAGCTCGATCCGGCGGACGGCGCCATCCGTCTCGATCGAGCCGCGGGCGCTCACCGCCGGCCGCCCTCGAGCAGCCCGAGCCGCTCGAGCTCGGCCTCCGTCAGCGGGGCACACTCCGGCTCGGCGCGTAGGACCTCGGCCAGCGCGCCCAGGTCGTCGGGCGTATCGACGTCGAGCGCCAGCGACTCGAGCGGCTCGAGGACGGCGTCGTGGCCGGCCCGCCGGGCGCGATCGAGGTGGCGCTCGCGGCTCCCTTCGCCGAAGGCCGGGCCGATCGCGTCGGCCGGCGCCATCAGCAGCGCGTTGGTGCCGCTGCCGTGGCGGTCGGGGACGACCGCGACCCGGCCCGGCTCGAGCCTCCCGAGCGCGGCGTCGAGCTCCGCGGGATCCAGCAGCGGACAGTCGCCGGGCAGCAGCGCGGCCGCCCGGGCGCCGAGTGCGAGCGCGCGGATGATTCCCAGCGTGGCGGCCTCGGAGTGGCCGCGGTCATCGGGGTCCTCCATCACCTCGAGCTCAGCGCCGTCGCGGCGAGCGTGGCCGAGGGCGACGCGCTCGGCGCGGCCCTCGCCGGTGACCACGATCGTGCGCTCGATCCGCTCGGCCCCGGAGACCGCGTCCAGCACGTCACCCAGCATCGCCTTGACGATCGCGGCCCTGGCCGGGCGGTCGAGCGTGTCCAGCAGGCGCTGCTTCGCGGCGCCGAAACGCTTCACCGGGATGATCGCCGTCGCCTCCACCTAGATGCCCATGGAGCAACTCATCTAGGAGCGCCGCAGGTTCCGGGCGAGCCTCAGCACCTCCCGAGCGAGCGCGACCCGGGCGGCGGAGTCCGACATCATCGTCGGCACCGAGCGCACCCCGACGCCGTCGACCTCGGGCTCGGGGTCGCCTGCGTCGACGACGATCGCGTCGATGACGCCCTCGTAAAGGGAGGCGACCCCCGCGGCGCTAACCGGTCGCCCGACCGCGCGCAGGAACGCCTCGGTCGGCCCCTTGACCGACCGCCCGCCCACCAGCGGGCTCACCGCGACCACGGGCGCGCCGGCGGCCGCGACCGCCTCGCGCATCCCGGGCAGGGAGAGGATCGGCCCGATCGAGATCACCGGGTTCGACGGGCCGATCACGATCGCCTCCGCCTCACCGATCGCCGCCAGCACCGCTGCCGTGGGGCGGGCCTCGGCAAGCCCCTGGACCTCGACCTCCTCGATCGGTCCCTGCCCCCGATCGAGGATCAGGAACTCCTGCAGGGCTCGCCAGCCCGCCGCGGTGCGGACGCGGGTGCGCACCCGCTGCTCGGTCATCGGCAGGACCCGGGCCCGGGCTCCGACCGCGCGCGCGATCTGCGCCTGCGCATCGGTGTGCGTCCCGCCCTCGGCAAGGAAGTGGGTGCGGTAGAGGCAGGTGGCCAGGTCACGGTCCGAGAGCGAGAACCACCCGGCGGCGCCGAGGCGCTCCAGCCGCTCGGAGACGACGAAGCCGTCGCCGCGGATCCCCCAGCCGCGCTGCTCGTCGATCTCGCCCGAGAGCCAATAGGTGACCAGGTCGGGGTCGGGTGAGACGTGGAGGCCGTGGACCTCGGTGTCGTCGGCGGTGTTGGCGATCACCGCGAGCTCCTCCCCGACCACTTCCTGGAGCCCGGCGGCCATCTTGCCGCCGCCGGTGCCGCCGGCGAGGAGGGCAATCACGAAAGCGGCCTCAACAGCGGCCGCATGCGAGGCGTAGCCGAGCCGCGCCGCTGTTGAGGCGCCTTGTTCCGGCTTCGTCCTGTCGGACTCCGCCTCACTGCCTCACTGCCTCACTGCCAGTGGTCGCCCTCGGGCAGGTTGGTGATCCGCAGGCCGGCGTGGGTCTTGTAGCGGGCGTTGATCGAGATCAGCATCGGCGTCAGCTGCTCGACGATCCGGGCCATCTCAAGCGCCCCGGCGTTGACCGTGCGCAGTCCCGGGATCTCCTCGATCAGCCGCGCGACCCGGGCCTTGTCCGCCTTGCGGTCGCCGCACAGCAGGACGTCCTCGTCGAGGTCGGCCGCGAGGTCGCCCAGCACCGGGGCGCTGACGGTGTGCAGTGCGCCGACCACGGTGACGCCGTCGGGGACCATCTCCTGTGCCTGCTGGGCGGCCGATCCCTGCCAGACGCCGAGCGAACGGGTCGCCTTGCCGCTCACCGCCGCCGCCAGCGGGACGGTGCAGTCGACCAGCAGCTGGCCGGGCTCCAGCGCCTCGCGGAGGTTGTTGAGGTTCTCCGACTGGGCCCGGAACGGGACGGTGAGAAAGACGACCGGGCCCTGGCGAGCCGCCTCGGGATTGGGCAGCCCCTCCGCCTCGGCGTCGGGAACCGCCTCGGTCAGCTTGCGGGCGGCCCCCGCGGCGCGCTCCTCGCTTCGCGAGCCGATCACCACCGCCCGCCCCGCGCGGGCCCAGCGAAGCGCGAGCCCGTAGCCCAGCGCCCCGGTGCCGCCGATGATCGGGATCGCCTCGCCGCCTGCCATTAGGAGCGGCAGCATATGGGCCGCACCTGCATATGCTCCCCGCGCTGATGAGGCTCGAGGGGCGCAAGGCCCTGGTCACCGGCGGCGCCAGCGGGATCGGAGCGGCGATCGCGGCGCGGCTGGCGGCCGAGGGGGCGGCGGTCGTGATCGGAGACCTGAACGCGGGCGGCGCCGCCGAGGTCGCCGGCGAGGTCGGGGCCGAGTCCGCTCACCTGGACGTCACCAGTCTCGAATCGGCGGCCGCGATCGCGGCCGAGCACGGCCCGTTCGCGATCCTGGTCAACAACGCGGGCACCGACGAGTTCGGGTTCTTCACCGAGACCGACCCGGCCCAGTGGGAGCGGGTGCTGGGCGTCAACCTCGTCGGCGTGCTCGCCTGCACCCACGCGGTGCTGCCCGGGATGCAGGAGGGCGGCTACGGGCGGATCGTCTCGATCTCGTCCGAGGCCGGCCGGGTGGGCTCGAAGGGCTCGGCGGTCTACTCGGCGGCGAAGGGCGGGGTGATCGCGTTCATGAAGGTGATCGCCCGGGAGAACGCGCGCTATGGGATCACCGCCAACTCGATCGCCCCGGGGCCGATCGAGACGCCCCTGCTGATGGGGGCGCTCGCGGCAGGCGAGCTGGGCGAGAAGCTGATCGAGACGATGAAGTCGGCGACCCAGCTGCGCCGGCTCGGCACACCCGAGGAAGTGGCGGCCGCGGCTGCGTTCCTCGCCTCCGACGACGCCTCCTATGTCACCGGCGAGACGCTCGGCGTCTCCGGCGGGCTGGGGATGGTCTGAATGCCCGAGAGCGAGAGCCGACCGATGCCGCTGCGCGACATGGTGCCGGACCTCGACCGGCCGGTCGAGCCGACGCTCGAGCCGGGCATCGAGCGCGTCGACGAGTTCGAGGTCGCCGACCGCCTGCTCACCGACGTCGGCGGAACGATCGGGGTCAAGGTGCTCTCGACCCCGGGGATGATCGCGGTGATGGAGCGAACGTCGGCGGTGCTCTCGCTCCAGCACCTGCCCGAGGGGCAGGCCACGGTCGGCTTCGAGGTGTGCGTCAAGCACGTCGCCGCCGCGGCCGAGGCCGCCCGCTGCACGGTGCGCTCGACCCTGCGCGAGGTCGTCGAGGGGCGCAAGCTGCGGTTCGAGGTCGAGGTGGCGGAGGGCGAGCGCACGATCGGCATCGGAACCCACGAGCGCCGGGTGATCTCGATCGGCCAGCTCGGCAAGGAGGCGGGCGCGGACACCTAGTCTTAGCTCCGTGAGCGCGCTGCCGCAGGCCGTCCGCATCCGCGAGGTTGGGCCTCGGGACGGGTTTCAGAACGAGCCCGAGGTGATCCCGACCGACGAGAAGGTGCGGCTGATCGGGATGCTCGCCCGCAGCGGGCTGCCGCGGCTCGAGGTGACCTCCTTCGTGCGCGCGGAGGTGATTCCGCAGCTCGCCGACGCCGAGCGGGTGCTGAGCGCGATCGAGCGGGTCGACGGGGTCGCGTACTCGGTCCTGGTCCCGAACGAGCGAGGGCTCGAGCGGGCGCTCGCCCACCGCGATCGCTTCGACGAGGTCAACCTCTTCCTCTCGGCCTCGGAGACGCACAACCGCAAGAACGTCAACCGCTCGATCGCCGAATCGCTCGCAGGCCTCGAGCGCGTGATCTCGACCGCGCGGGAGGAGGGCCTTCGCTGCGAGGGCGTGATCTCGGTCGCCTTCGGCTGCCCGTATGAGGGCGAGGTGCCGCGCGAGCGCGTCTTCGAGATCGCCGCGGCGCTGGCCGCGGCCGGCTGCGAGGAGGTCGCCTTCGGGGACACCACCGGGATGGCGAACCCCAGGCAGGTGCGCGACTTCTTCGCCGCCGCCCTCGAGCGGCTGCGCGGGATCGAGCTCACCGCCCACTTCCACAACACCCGCGGCCAGGGGCTCGCAAACCTGCTCGCCGCCCTCGAGCAGGGAATCGACTCGTTCGAGTCCTCGTTCGGCGAGCTGGGCGGCTGCCCGGTGCCGCCGGGGTCGACCGGCAACGTCTCGACCGAGGACGTGGTCTCGATGCTGCACGAAATGGGGGTCGAGACCGGGATCGACCTGAACCGCCTGATCGAGGCCTCCCGCGCCGTCCAGGAGCTGTTGGGCCGCCAGCTCGGCGCCCACGTCCTGCGCGCCGGCCCCGTCGACTGGTCGGGTGAGCGCGGCGCGGCATAGTCAGCGCGACGCGATGCCCAGCTCGGGCTGAAAAGCGCCGAAATTGCGCGAAATTCGTGGCCGGGAAGACGTTTTACGCGCCTGCGTCGTGGACAGGTACGCGGGGAGGCCTCGATCGCGACCCGGCTGGCCGCCGGAGAGGAGAGCTGTCCCGATGAGCACCTCGCGACTGTCCCCGCTAGACGCCTCGTTCCTCGGCGTCGAGTCACCGACCGCGCACATGCACGTCGGCTGGGCGGCCGTGCTCGATCCGCCCGAGGACCGGCCAGCGCCTACCTTCGAGCAGCTGCGCGACCACATCGAGGCGCGCCTGGGGCGGGCGCCGCGTTACCGGCAGATGCTTCGGAAGGTGCCGTTCGGCCTCAACGCGCCGGTCTGGGTCGACGATCCCGACTTCGACCTGTCCCGCCACGTGATCCGCGCCGAGTCGTCACGGTTGGTGGACGTCGTCGACGCGGCGATGTCGGAGCCGCTGCCGCGCGATCGGCCGCTGTGGCAGATGTGCATCGCGCCACGGCTCGAGGACGGTCGCGTCGCCCTGGTCGGCAAGGCCCATCACTGCATGGTGGACGGGATCGCCGCGGTCGAGCTCGGCTCGCTGCTGCTCGACCCGACGCCGGAGCCGGCCCCCGTCGAGCCCGGCGACTGGCGCCCGAGGCCGGCGCCGGGGGGCCTCGAGCTGCTGGTCCGCGGGGCGCTCGACCTGGTTCGCGACGAGCTGCGCCTCGCCGCGATCCCCGCGCGCGCCCTCGCCTCGCCGAGCCGCGCCGGCGAGATCGTTGACCGCGGCCGGCGGGCGCTCGGCGCCCTTGCCGACTCCGCGCGCCCGGCGCGGTTCATCGACACGCTCAACCGGCCGATTTCGCCGCGCCGGCACCTTTCCATCCTGAGCCGGCCGATCGAGGATCTGCTGCGGATCAAGCGCTCGCACGGGGTGAAGCTCAACGACGTGGTGCTCGCGGTGGCGACCGACGGCATGCGACGGTTCATGGCCGACCACGGCGAGCGCCCGGTGGCGGTCAAGGCGATGGTCCCGGTCAGCGTCCGCTCGGATCGGGACGGCGACGGCAACGGCAACAGGATCTCGTTCATGTTCATCGACCTGCCGTGCGACGAGCCGGACCCGCTCCGGCGGATGCATGAGATCCACGGCGACACCGACGATCGCAAGAGCCGGCGCGTCGCGGAGGGAGGCGACGACGTCGTTGGGCTGCTCGGCCTCGTCCCCGGCCCGCTGCAGCGGCTCGTCTCCTGGGTGGTCGCGAGTCCCCGCACGTTCAACCTCGTCGTCTCGAACATCCCCGGCCCGCGGGGCGAGAGCTACATGCGCGGCTGCCGCCTGCGCCAGGCCTATCCCGTCGTCCCGCTCGCGGATCGCCACACGCTCTCGATCGGCTTCACCACCGTCGCCGACAGCGCGTGCTTCGGCCTTTACGCGGACCGCGACTCGCTCCCCGACGTCGATCACCTCGCCGACTGCATAGACGCGGCGATCGACGGGCTCGAGGAGACCGGCCGCGTGCAGGCACCACGGGCAGCGGTCCTGGGCTGACCGCTCCGCGGCGACCGCGGACCGGTAGGGTCGGTGGCATGCTCAGCGACGCGTTCAGGGCGGCGGTCGAGTCGTGGGATCGCGACGCGCTGACCGAGGCCCTGGCGCCCGGGGTCGTCTTTCGCAGCCCCGCGGTCTTTCGCCCGTACGAGGGGCGTGAGACGACGCTCGTGGTGCTCGAGGCTGTCTCGAACGTGTTCGAGGACTTCCGCTACCTCGAGGGCCTCGAGGGCGAGGAGGGCGAGGTGCTGCACTTCGAGGCCCGGGTCGGGGATCGCGAGCTCGATGGGATCGACCTGCTGCGCTTCGACGATGCGGGCCTGGTCCGCGATCTCACGGTGATGATCCGGCCGCTCTCGGGCCTGACCGCGCTGGTCGAGGCGATGGGACGCGAGCTCGAGAAGCTCGGGGTCCCGGTGCCCGGAGGCGGCTGACCCGCCTTTGGTCGCCGAACCGTCGGCGCCCACGATGGTGAGGCCGGCGACCGCGGCCGACGCGGCTGCGATCGCCGCCGTCGCGGTCCGCTCCTGGCGCGAGGGCTACCGTGGGATCGTTCCGGAGCGGATCGACCCGGTGCGCGCCTGGGACCCGGCCGGGATCGCGGCGCGCCTCGAGGCTCCAGGCGAGCACCCTTCGAGCACCCTGGTGGCCGAGGTGGGCGGGCGGATCACCGGCTTCGTCGTGCTCGGCGCCTGCCGCGACAGCGACGTCGCATCCGCGGCCGGCGAGGTCTGGGCGCTCTACGTCGACCCGGACCACTGGCGGCGCGGCGTCGGAAGGCAGTTGGTCGAGGCGGCGCTCGACGGCCTCGCCGCCGCGGGCCACGCCGAGGCCACGGTCTGGACGCTGGGCGAGAGCGAGCGCAACCTGCGCTTCTACGAAGCGCTCGGATTTCGCCGCGACGGGGCCACCCAGCGCCGAGAGAGCTTCGGCAGCCCGCTCGAGGTCCGGCTCCGGACCGGGCTCCTCCAGGGCTAGACCGTATGGCCCGCCGGACGCTGCCGTCCGGCTGAGCGAGTAGAAACGACAGTCGGCACCCGCCCGGAAGCGCGGCGGGTGCATACGCCGCGAGCTGCCACTCGCGGCGAGGCCACAACTT
>JBOGZD010000022.1:0-30398 GCA_050697155.1 Solirubrobacterales bacterium
GACCGCCGCCGGGCGGCGGGGACGCGCCCGGCCCGCGGTCGACCAGCAGCGGGCGGCCGACGTTGCCCTGCTCGTCGACGGCGCGGATGGCGACGTAGCGCAGTGCCTCGGGCGGGAGCTCGTAGACCTGGGTGCTCCCCGGCGCGCCCGGGTCGGGTGCGCCGGCGAGCGGGGTCGCCGAGGCGAAGCTCGCCTCGTCGACCGGCGACCTGGCCGTGACGACCTCGTAGGCGTCGGCGGCGCCGCAGAGCAGGTCGTCGCCGGGGGCCTTGAACTCCACCGTGGTCCCGTCGACGGCGCCGTCGTAGGGCACGCCCGGGAGCGCCGCGTCGCGGCGGTAGTCGCCGGAGTTGGCGTTGTCGTGGTGAAAGCGCGGCGATGAGGCCGGGGCGCAGGGCGATACCTCCGTCCCGTAGACGTTGACGTAGCCCGAGCGGGTCAGCCCGACGACCACCCGGCGCGCCTCGGGCGCGGTGTCGAGGGTGCCGAAGCTGCCGAGCAACGGGGTGGCGATCGTCCAGTCCGTGGTCAGCTTCGGCCACCCGATCGAGGTCGGCAGGCCGAGGCCGTTGAGCGCCGTCAGGTCCATGCTCGCGGTCCCGGCCACCACCTCCTCGCCCGGCAGCCCGCCGACGTCGCCGACCGCGGGCCCGGTGAGGAACTGGAGGTCGTTGACCGGCGACGGCCAGCCCGGGCTCATCAGCCCGGTGGCCGTGTCCCAGGCGACCACGAAGTCCTGGCCGCCGGCCTGGTACTCGTTGAGCGCCAGGTCGATGGCGCGGATGATCCCGGCCCCGGGGGCGATGAACGAGGGCTGCGGGCCGCCGAGGTCGCCGAACGCCGGGAGCCCGACCGCCGGCAGCACCGGGCGGTCGAGCTGGCCGACGCCGGCCGAGAGGTCGGTGGAGAAGGTGCGGTGGCGCCCGTTCTCGGCGCCGAAGCACGACGAGCCGTCGGCGTTCAACAGGTAGGCGAGCCCGGCGGCGGGCATCGTGCCCACCTTCGCCCCCGGGCCGCCGGAAGAGCAGTCGAGGTCCGCGATCACGGGCGAGCCGTTGATCCCCTCGCCGACGATCGGCAGCAGCTCGGCGAGCGCGATCGCGATCGGCACCGGCCAGCCGGCGAGGAACGGGCTCGCGCCGGTCGCGGGGGCGTCGGGGTCGCCGTCGGGAGAGATGGCGTAGGCGCGGCCGTTGGCGAAGTCGAGCAGCCCGAGCGGCTCCAGCAGAGTCAGCGAGGGCGCCGACGAGGCGGCGACGTTGAACGGCCCCTCGTTGCCCTCGTCGACCGCGTACTCCTCGTTGGTGCCGACGATGATCTCCGGCCGCGCGTCGCCGGCGATGTCGCCGACCGCGGGGGTGTCGACGATGGCGCCCTGCATCAGCGACGGCTCCGCCTGGGGCCCGAAGGTCACCGCATGCGTCTGGGGGTCGACCGACTCGACCTTGCTCTCGTCGACGACCAGCACCGGGAAGCCGTCGACCGGGGTGCCGTCGTGGTTCCAGGCATAGACGTGGCGGTCCATGCCGGCCGCGATCACCTCCAGCTGCCCGCCGTCGTCGCGGTCGAGGTCGGCGAGCACCGGCGAGCCGGCGAAGCCGTGCTGGGTGCGGTTGCGCTTGCCGATCCGCACGTTCTCGAACGGGGCCAGCGGCTTGCCGGAGAAGTCGGGTTCGGCCTCGACCTCGAACACCCGCTCGCCGGCGGCGTTCCAGCCGTAGACCTTGCCCTCGAGGTCGGCGGCGTATACCTCGGGCGCGCCGTCGTGGTCGGCGTCGGCGGCGGCGACCGCCGTGATGAACGCGCCGCCGAGCTCGTCGGAGACGTCGCCGGAGGCGTAGGCGGGAGCGCCGGCGTGCGAGGCGACGAACCCGGGCACGTCGCCGCGCACCGGCCAGCCGGGAAGCTCGGAGACCTCCCCCGTCTCGGGGTCGCGGCGGTAGGCGTGGACGAAGCCGTCGGCGGTGGCGACCACGAGCTCGGCGCGATTGTCGCCGTCGAGATCGACCAGCGCCGGAGACGACTCGCCGTCGGAGTCGAGCTTGCGGGGGAAGCCCTCGAGCATGTCGGCGTCCCGGTGCAGGTACATCGCTCGGCGGTCCTCGCCGCTGAGCGCCGGCGAGCCGGTGGTCGTGGCGACGACCTTGACCACGAACCCGTACGGGGCGGTGTTCGGGCGCCCGCTCGCGGTCTGGATGCCGAGCGCAGGCTCGCGGCCGTCGAAGTCGCCGACCGTGGCCGGGAAGCGGTCGCGGAGCGCGGCGACGTCGAGGTCGGCAAGCACGCCGGCGAACGAGTCGGTGCGCTCCCTGCCGTCGCATTGCGAGGAGGGAACCGGGGCGAAGTCCCCCGCCGGGGTCTGGGCGTTGTTGGGGTAGTGGCCGGGCGCGACCAGCACCGTGCAGCGGTAGGGAGCCCCGCGGGCGAAGACCTCGCCCTCGATCGCGACGCTCGCGGCCTCGGGATCGACCTGGTCGAACCAATCCGGCGCCGTGATCTCGACCTCGGGCGGGATCCGCGAGTCCGCCTCGGCGTCGGCGAACGGCCGTGGCACGAGCTCGTTCACGGAGCGGCTCACGTTGGCGCGCCCGTAGCCGTAGAACTGGTCGTGGCCCGCGCGCGCGGGGTAGCGCTTGCTGGTCGGGATCAGCGAGACGACCGGGATCAGCGGCACCGGCAGGGTCGTTTCCACGCCCCGCCCGAGGAACGGGTCAGTGCAGGTGGGCAGCTGCGGCACCGGGCTCGAGCAGGAAGGCTCGGGCGACTGCGAGAAATTGACGTCGTCGGCCACCGACTGGCCGCCGACCGTCCCCGACGCCATCAGCTGACGGACTTCGTTGGCGGTGATCGGGCAGGCGCCGCCGACCGCGAGCGTGCAGTCGGGATGCGGCTCGAGCTTGCCGCGGTCGAGCGCGTCGAGCGCCGCCGAGTAGATCAGGCCGGCGATCCCCGCCCCGCGGCCGGTGGCGTCCGAGGAGCAGCTCACCGATGGAATCGCGACGGTGACCTTGGAGTTGAAGTTGGTGCAGCCGTTGAACTTCAGGTAGCTGCGCGGCTGCTCGGTGAGCGCCGAGGGCAGCGGGTCCGGCAGGTCGGCGAACTCCGTGTACTTGGTCACCGAGTTGACCAGGATCACGTGCGGCAGGCTCGAGGGCCAGTTGTTGTGCTGGGCGGCCTCGTCGGCGGCCGACGCGATCACCGCCACCCCGTGGCGGTAGGCGTAGCCGACCGCCTCGCGGGCGAGGGTGGTGTTGTTGACGGTGCCCAGCGCCTCCTGGATCACCAGGGCGCCGTTGTCGACCGCGTAGGTGGTCGCGGCGGCGAACCGGTTGACGTCGGCGATGAAGCTGTCGCCGACCCGCATGTGCATCGCCATGCAGTTGGGGCAGGTGCCGACCCCGTCCTGGCCGTTCTCCGCCTCGGCGACGGAGTCCAGGGCCTCGCCGGTGCCGTGGCCGTACTGGACGTCGTCGTAGGGGTCGTTGTCGTCGTCGAGGAAGTCCCAGCCGACGATGTCGTCGACGTAGCCGTTGCCGTCGTCGTCGGAGCCGTTGCTGAAGGCGATCAGCAGGTCCTGGGGCTCGAACATCGCCGGCGCCACGTTGAGCGCCGGGTCGGGCGGGGTGCGCGAGTCGCAGGAGTAGTCGAGCAGGTTGAAGACGCCGTCGCCGTTGAGGTCGTAACCGGGGCCCTGATATGGGCCGGCGGCCGAGCAGTCCTCGCCGGGCTCGTTGGGCGTCGCGAGGTCGTTCTGCGGCTGCGGCAGCTCGCCGCGGTTGAGGTGGGTCTTGAAGCGCAGGTTCTGCATCGCCCCGGCGTCATCCCACTTGATCCCCGAGTCGAGCACTGCGATCGCCACGTCGGGGCGCCCCGTGGTCACCTGCCAGGCGGCGTCGACGGAGCCGTCGGCGTCGACGATGTGGCCGCCGCGGACGCCGTTGAGCTCGGCCGGGTTGAGGTTGACGTCCAGGTTGCCGGGCTCGGGCGTCGCCGAGTACATCCAGACCTCCTTCTCGGCGAGGTCGCCGGGCGCCGAGCCCGGGTCGAGGTAGAGGTCCTTGAAGTCGCCGGTGTCGCTGCCCGGGCGCGAGTAGGGGAACTCGGCGAACGCCGGCGGCGCCAGGATCGAGACCGCCAGCAGGAGGATCGTGATCGCGGGGGCGGTCATCGGCGCCGCACCCGCTCGCAGCTCCTGCTCACCCGATCCTTGCTCGGGTTCGCGAACGCGATGTCGTCGCCGGGGCCGCAGACGACCCGGTCGCGCCCGCCGCGCGCCGCGTGGATGACGTCGTCGCCGGGGCCGCCCCGCAGCAGGTCGCGACCGCGGCCGCCGCGGAGGACGTCGTCGCCGCTTCCGCCCCTGATCACATCGGCGCCGGCCCCGCCGCTGAGGCAATCGTCGCCGGCACGCCCGCTGATCCGATCGCGCCCGCCCCTGCCCTTGATCAGGTCGGAGCCGGGGGTCCCCACCAGTCGGTCCGGCCCGCGACTGCCGAGCACCCGGTTCGAGCACCTGCCCTGCCCGCCGCCGGGGGCGCCACCGGGACCTCCTCCCCCCGCCGGGCCGCCGGGCCCGCCGGGGCCGGGGCCTGGTCCGGGATCGCCCCCGCCCGCGGGGATCGGGGCGCTGCGGACCAGCCCCCAGTTGCCGGCCTCGTCGCGATAGAGGACGCCGAAGTGGGTGGCGCCGCCGAGCTCTCCGGCGTCGAGGCTCGCCTGCTCGGTCTCGCCCGCGGAGGCTGCGGCGCCGGCCTCGACCGCGACCGTCCCGTCGCCCGGATCGTCGATCGGCGCGTCGTCGACGATCAGCCGGTAGCGGTCGGCCTGCCCGCAGAGCCAGTCGTCGCCGGGGGCGGTCCAGGCGAAGCCGGCGCCGCCGTCCGTGAGCCGCTCCGCGCTCAGCGCCGACGCGGTCCCCGGCGGGCGGGCGTCGTGGCCGTAGGCGGCGGTCGAGTGCTCGTCGTGGTGGAAGGTCCACCACTCGTCGTTCGACCCGTCGCAGGCATCGACGCCGGTCTCCCAGAGGAACGACCACCCCTCGCGGGTGAGCGTGGTCACCTCGAGCTCGCCGTTGCCGTCGGCGTCGCCGACCGCCGGCGTCGCCTGCTGCCAGCCGCCGGTGAACTTCGGCCAGCCGGGCGCCTCGCCGCCGGTCGCGGTGTAGGCGTGCAGGTTGTAGAGCCCGGTGCCGACCAGCGCCTGGCGCCCGGGCCCGTCGCCGGCGACCCGCGCGATCGAGGCCTGCGAGAGCAGCTGGAAGTCGTCGGTCGCGAGCGGGTAGCCGGGCAGGGCGAGGCCGGTCTGCGCATCCCAAGCCTGCTCGACGTGGCTGAAGGGGAGGTTCTGGTTCGGGGCGAGGAGGTTGGCCGCGAAGTTGAGCGTCGTCCCGCCCTTGACCACCGACGGGTCGCCGAGCCCGGCGAGGTCGCCGACCGCCTGGTAGTCGGCGATGTTGACGACCGGGCCCTGGTCGAGGGTGTTGGCGACGCCGTTGGTGTAGGAGACGATCGTCGAGCCGTCGCCGTCGACGAGGCGCACCCCTCCCGGCATCAGCGAGGTCGCCGCGGTGACCGAGACCTCGTCGTCGCCGTCGCCGTCGGAGTCGAGCACCGCGGCGTCGTGACCCGGGACGACCATCGGCAGCACGTCCCCGAGCGCGACCCCGACCTCCACCGGCCAGCCGTCGACCGGCGTGCCGTCGCCCTCGACCGCGTAGACCGGGTTCGACCCGGCGATCGAGCCGAGCAGGGCGCTGGTGAGCTCGAACAGCGAGGTCGGGAACTGCGGGTCGCCGGGGACCACCTCGTTGGTGGCGACGATCACCTCGGGGTCGTCGTCGCCGTCGAGGTCGGCGATCGCGGGCGAGGTGACGATCTCGGCGCCGGCCGCGCCCTCGCTCGCGAGCTTTACCGGGAAGCCGGGCAGGTCGTCGCCCTCGCCTGTGAACGCGTACAGGTGCTGGTCGAGCGCCGCGGCGACGATGTCGAGCACCCCGTCCCCGTCGAGGTCGGCGAGCGCCGGCGAGCCGAAGAAGCCGCGCTTGATGTGGTTCTCGGAGGTGATCGCCCGGTCGGCGGCGTCGAAGCACGGCTTCGGGACACCGGTGACACAGGGGTCGGAGAGGGCGGGGTCGAGCCGGATCTTCTGCTCGCGCACGCCCTCCAGCGACCAGACGTAGACGTGCTCGCCCCCGGTGGCGACGATCTCCGCCTCGAGGTCGCCGTCGATGTCGCCGATCGCCGGGACCCGCAGCGTCTCGCCCGGGGTCGGCAGGGACGCCGGCGGCGGATGGGCCGCGGCGATCGCGTAGGGGTCGGTGCTGACCGGCTCGCCGCCGTTGAAGCTCTCGACCGGGGTGCCGTCGGCGTGCAAGGCGTGGAGCTCGCCGCTCGACGTCGGCTGGAGGATGTCGAGCTCGTTGTCGCCGTCGAGGTCGTAGAGGCGGGGCGAGACCTCGCCCCCCGAAGCGGTCTGCAACGCGCCGGCGTCCGCGCCGCTGCCCAGCGGCCGCGGCCAGCCGGGGAGGTTGCCGTCGTCGGAGTAGGCGAACAGGGTCTTGCGGTAGCGGCCGCTGTTGGCCGGGTCGCCCAGCTCGTGCACGGTGAGGCGGATCTGGAACGCGTGCCGCTCGGGGTCGGGATCCGGGTAGGGGTCCGCGGGCCAGGGGTTGTCGAGCGTCCCGGCGGGGCGGCCGGCGTCGTTGACGACTTCGCCGTTGCAGTTCTCGGCCAGGCCGGTGAGCAGCGACTGGGACAGGGTGCCGAGCACGCCGTCGGCGGGGCCGGCGCCGCTCCCTCCCGGCACCGGCGCGAACTCGGTGTCGGGCGCGTCCTGGCCACAGGCGTACTCCAGCTCCCAGGAGCCGACGCCGGCGCCGTGCGGTGCCGCCACCCGCCCGTGGACGGCGACCCCGCCGCGGGGCAGCCGGTCGACGTTGATCGGCGCGAACCAATCGGGGGCGTAGAGCTGGGCCTCGGGCGGGACCCGGTCGTCGGCGATCCGCTCCATCGCCGCGGCGAGGTTGACGCGGCCGTAGCCGAAGTGCGGGTCCCACCCGGGGCTCGCCTTGTCGGGCAGTCCGACCACCCCGGTGTTCTTGGGCAGCACGTCCTCGGCGGTCATGGTCAGCAGCTGGCGGATCTCGTTGCCGGACAGCGGGTCGCCGTCGCCGAAGGTCTCGCGCCCGAACGAGGCCAACAGCGCCGCCGCCCCCGCCGCCTGGCCGGTGTTCTCCGACCCGGTCGCCCCCATCAGCCCGATGTCGGCCTTGCCGCCGTACTGGGTCAGGTTGGCGTTGCGAAAGAAGCTCGTGGTAATCGGCTGGGCGACCAGGTCGATGCCGAGGAACTCGTCCAGCAGGCCGCGCAACTCCTCGCAGCCGTCCTCGAACTCGCCCGGCACCGGCAGCACGTCGCCGAGTCCGGGCAGCCCGCCCGGTCCCGAGCAGGTCTCGAGCGGCGCGGTGTCGGGCAGGGAGCCGGCGACGTAGATCGCCTCGTCGTAGTTGGTCGGGTAGTTGTGGTTGGCGCTGTTGATGTCGGAGGAGACCGACATCAGCGCCATCCCCTGCTCGTCGGCGTAGCGGTAGACCTCGCGCGCGAAGCGGGTGTTGGTCAGCCCGCCGTTGGCGATCTCGGCGACGCTGGCGCCGTTGTCGACCCCGTAGAGCACGCCGGCGGCGTTCGCGTCGGTGGGGACGACGAACGAGTCCCAGATCCGCAGCGGCATGAACTGGCACTCGGGACAGACGCCGGGGCCGCCGACGCCGTTGTCGGTCTCGGCGACCGCCTCCTTGGCGCGGCCGGTGCCATGGCCGTTGGCGCTGCAGCAGCTCGACGCGTCGAATGGGTCGTTGTCGTCGTCGAAGAAATCCCAGCCGGCGATGTCGTCGACGTAGCCGTTCGAGTCGTCGTCGTTGCCGTCCGAGAAGGTCGCGATCAGGTCGGAGCCGTCGAGGATGTCGTCGGACTCGCTGTCGCCGGCGGCGAGCGCGACTCGCGAGTCGCAGGCGAAGTCGGCGACGTTGAAGGCGCCGTCGCCGTTGGCGTCATCGGCGGCAACGAACTCCGAGCAGGGCGTATCGCGGGCCAGGGGCGTGGCGCGGTCGGCGAGGGGCTGCGGGAGCTCGTCGGCGTTCAGGTGCACCTTGTCGACCAGCTCGCGGTCCTGCCAGCGGATCCCGGTGTCGAGGATCGCGACTACCGTCTCGGGGTCGCCGGTCGAGTATTTCCACGCGCTGTCGGCGCGGATGCCGGCGATCTGGGCGCACTCGGGATCCCCGGCGGCGAGGTTCGCGTCGCGACCGGGCTGGTCGAGCTGGGCGCAGTTCGCGTACATGGTCGCGGTCAGCGAACGAGGCAGCAGGCCAAGCGGATTCGGCACCTGCTCGGCCGAGTCCGGGCTGAAGCCGAAGAGGCGAAAGTCCTCGCCGAAGTAGCTCGTACACTCGCGCTCGTCCGGCGTCGTCTCGTCGTCTGACTCACAGCGGTCGAAGTCCGGGTCGTTCGGGGTGTTCGCCCGCGGGCTTTCCCCCGGTGCGCCGGGGAACGCCGCAAGGGCGACACCGGGTACCGCCAGGCAGGCGACCGCCAGCAGCGCGCCTAGCGACCACCTAACTCCCATCCCGGCCGCGAAGGCTATTGGCCGGCCGACCAAGCCGCGCCGGTTCGAGCGAGCACGGCGGCCAGGCGGGCAACCACCCCTGCTCGAGTTCTGCGTTCGCCGCGCATATGACGGTGAATGCAGAACTCGGACCGGTTCTCCCCCGTAGCCCCGCTAGAGTGGCCCGCGGTGTCCAGCGCGACGATGCACACCAACGCCGGGGCGATCGAGCTCGAGCTGTTCGATGAAGACGCGCCGAAGACGGTCGAGAACTTCCGCAAGCTCGCCGCCGACGGGTTCTACGACGGGCTCATCTTCCACCGTGTGATCAGCGACTTCATGATCCAGGGCGGCTGTCCCGAGGGGACCGGCACCGGCGGCCCGGGCTACGAGTTCGAGGACGAGATCAACGAGCACAAGATCGTCCGCGGGGCACTGGCGATGGCGAACGCCGGGCCGAACACGAACGGCTCGCAGTTCTTCATCGTCACCACCGATGCCGCTCCGTGGCTCGACGGCAAGCACACGGTCTTCGGCCGCGTGAGCGACGGGATGGACGCCGTCGACGCGATCGAGTCGACGCCGACCGGTGGCGGCGACCGTCCGGTCGAGCCCCAGACGATCGACCGGATCGAGCTCGGCGACTAGCGCACGCGGCCGGGTGCCGCCGAAACGGTCGGTACTTGCGGCCGGGTGCACTAGCTTCCGCCGGCCACCGCCGGGCCCCGCTATGGGTGGCCCGCGGGCGGGCCGGCGGCGCGGTTTGGCTAGCGTGGCGGTATGGGCATTCGCGACCGGCTCGGCCGGCTCTGGAGCGCAGCCGGCGGCGAATCGCACACGGACGGGCTCGGCGAGCTGCACGTTGGCGATCCCCGCTTCGACGACTGGGAGGTCGTCCGCGACTTCGACGAGCTCGATACCGCCCGGGCCTTTCGCCAGACGCTCACCGACCAGGCGGTAGACGCCGTGCTGACAGCCGACTGGCCGCTTGACGACCACGGCCGGGGGGACATCGCCCTGCGGGTACCGCCGGGCCACTGGTCGGAGGCGGACGAGCTGCTCGAGCAGCCCTGACGCGGCCGACCGGTCCCGGGGTCGCTCAGCTCACCGGCGCGCCGCCGGGCTCGACGGCGAGCCAGAGCCCGCCGAACTCCTCGACGTTGTGGCAGAGGATCTGCCCTTGGGGGTCGTCGACGTAGTAATAGAGGGGGCGGCCGTCGTAGGTGACCTGGGTCGACCCGTCGTCGCGCTCGGTCGTCCCGAGCAGCTTCGCCTCGGCTCCCCCGCCGGCCTGCGGCTCGCCCTTGGTCAGCACGGGCGGCCAGGCGACGGCGCAGTCGCCGTAGCACTCGCTGGTCGGGCCGGACTCCTTGTCGAAGTAGTAGATCGCCCGCCGGTCGGAGTCGAAGAGGACGTCTCCGAACTGCGAGTCGGCGGTGGTGATCTCGATCCCGGGCTTCGACGAGCCCCCGCCACCCTGACCGCCGCCGTCCTCCGAGCCGGAAGCGGTCGCGTCCTCGACCGCCGACTCGGCATCCTCGCTGCCGACCACCGGCGTGGTGGGCTCATCGGGGGCGGGCTCGTCGTCGTCCCCGCACGCCACGAGGACGAGCGCCGCGCAGATCGCGCCTATGGCCAGCAACGGTCGCAACATCGACCCCACGCAGGCTAGGACGCGCGGGTTTCGAATTCGTTACGGCGAGCCCAGCAGGTAGCCCATGCTCCGGTCCATCGCCTCGTTGCGCGCGGCGGCGCCGGCGATGCCCTCGAAGCCGAAGCCGAAGTAGAGCGTGTCCTCGGTCGAGGTCACCGCGCCCTCCTCGAAGCCGACCGAGCCGGTCCGCTCCCAGTCGTTCGGGTTCGGATCGGACCCCTCGGGCGCGCCCGGGACCGTCCAGCCGTCCATCGGGTCGCCGTCGTCCTCGAACGAGGTCGTGCCCTCGCCGGTCGAGACCTCGACCTGGTCGACGAAGGCGCCCACGCCCTGGACTTGCCAATCGCTGGCGTAGGAGATCGAGATCTCGACCTCCTCGCCCGCGTACTCGGAGAGGTCGACCTCCCACTCCTCCCAGCCGTCCGAGCGACCGGAGCTTGCGTGCCACTCGCCGGGCGGGCTGCCCTCGCTCCCGGTCGGCGTGCACGACGGCTCCGACTCCGGGTCGCTCGGGTCGGGCGGGACGAGCGTCTGGTAGTGGCGGAGGAACGGGTGCAGCTCGTGCCAGCCCGCCGGACAGCTCGCGCCCGTGTCGTCGCTGGTGTGTCCGTTTTCGTCCGACAGCGTCGTCCAGTCGTCCTCGCCGACGGTGTGCGCCTCGACGAAGAGGAAGTCCCAGGCGGGCTCGGTGTCGTACGAGGCCTGGAAGGTGAGGCTCGGCGCGTCGCCGGCGCTCACCCCGGTGAGGTCGATCGTCCGCGCGAGCCGCTTGAAGCTGATGTCGGCGCGTTGGGAGTACATGTAGCGATCGCCGTCGAAGGGCTCGAACGGCGCTGCCCCGGTCCCGCCGCGATCCCAGATCGCCGGCGCGCCGCTCGCAAACTGCGGGTACTCGTCCGGCGGCAGCAGGCTCGACGTCGTCAGGAAGGACGCCGTGTGCGCCTGGTTGTCGGCGCTGTCGGCTCCGTTGAGGTCCCAGCCGAACGCCGAGTAGGGGTCCGAGACGCCCTGGACCGGGAAGGGCTCGCCGGTCTCGGGATCGGTGCCGGCGTCGGAGTTGTAGAGGAACGCCCCCAGGTAGTACTGGAGGAAGTCGTTCTTGTCGGAGATCGTCAGGCAGCGGTCGAGCAGGATCTCCAGGTCGGGCAGCGGGCCGACGCAGCGCTCGTTGGCGACCGGGTCGTAGAGCTGGGTGCCGCCGACGCCGTTCTCAAGGCCACCCGCCCACTGGCCCGTGTAGAGCAGGCTGCCGCCCTCGTTCAGATACGAGCGGGCCTCGAGCATCAGGTCGTTGGCGAGCCGCGACGCGTTCCCGGGGCCCCAGCCCGGCTCGCGGGTGATCAGATCGTTGCCGCTGTACCAGATCACGGTCTCGTAGTGGGAGAGCACCCCGAGGTGATCCGCGGCCGCGCGCCCGCGGGCGTCGACGTCGTACACGTCGTGCGAGACGCCGCTCGCCGTCAGCGCGTCCTGGTAATAGGAGAGATAGTTGGGAGCATTCGGGTCGGTGCTCGCGTAGGCCGGCGAGTTGGCCTCCCCGGTGCGGTCCTCGGCGGCGAGGATCAGCGCCTCGGCGCCCGCGTCCTCGACCACCTCGTAGGTGAACCGGTCGCTCTCGGCGCCGCCGCCCTCGAACCAGACCTCGACGCTGTCGCCGACGTTCGCCCCGGTCACCTCGCCGCGCAGGTAGTGGTAGTGGGCGTCGTAGGCGTTGTTGCCGCCGAAGGCCTCTCCCTCCGGCGACTCGGCCGTCCCGGCCGTCTGCTCGGCGCCGCCGTTGATCGAGTAGTGCAGCGTGACCTCCCCGAGCGCGCGCTGGGCCAGCACCTCGACCGGCTGCGCCGCCCCGCCCGAGTGCGAGACGTCGAAGGTCAGGTCGGAGAGCGGGTTGTTGGCCTTGAAGGGATCGATCTCCGAGATATCGAGGTAGAAGGGCTCCGTCTCGAGGCCGAAGTGCGAGGCGGGGTCGTCGGGGTCGTCGGCCGACTTGGCGACGTTGAGCGCGAACTCGATGTTCTTCTCGAACTCCTCCTGGACCAGCTGCTCGTCGTCGGGGAAGACGAAGCCGCAGCCGTCACATCCCTCCGACAGCTCGGGCGTCCAGGCGAGCACGTCGCGCTCGCCGTGCGCCCAGTCGGTGAACTCGCCGTTGGTGATGTAGAGCTCGGCCGAGACGTCCGGGTCAAAGCCCTCGACGGCGGGCTCGTCGTCGGTTCCGGTGAGCGCGACGTAGATCGGGTCGTCGGCCGACGGGGTCTGCACCTGCCAGCCCTGCGGGTAGAGCAGCAGCTGGCCGAAGGAGTGGTAGCTGATCGCGAACTCGAAGTCGATCTGGTCGAAGATCGCGATGTTGGCCTGCGTCTCGGGCTCCGAGGCGGGCTCCGGGCCGCGGTAGGTCTCGCTCGAGAGCTGCGAGGAGGAGCCCTCGTCGTCGTAGTTCCAGTGCTCGGGGAAGTTGCGGTTCAGGTCGACCCCGTCGAGGCCGGTGATCTGACCGTCGCCGTCGTTGTCGCGCAGGTTCTTGCGCCACAGGCGCTCGGTGTCGAACGTGTACTGGTACCCGTCCGGGTTGACGACCGGGATGAACCAGAGCTCGGTCTCCTTCAGCAGCCGCCTGATCTCCGGGTCCCGCGGCCAGCGGTCCGCGTACCAGTGCATCAGCCGCCTGCTGACCTCGGTCGAGATCCACTCGCGGGCGTGTGCCGTCCCCTGGTAGAGCACCGCGGGCTTGCCGGAGCCCATCTGGCCCTTGCGTCCCTGGGTGAGCTGGATCGCGATGATCTCGCGTCCCTCGTGGCTCTCGCCGAGCACGTGCAGGCGGGCGAGCGCGCGGTTCTGGCGGGCGAAGCGGTAGAGCTCGTCGCGGATCCCACCCTCGGAGTCGAAGTCGCGGTAGACGTTGAACCCGTTCCTGGCCTGCCTTGCCGCCCGCTGGGTGACCGTGCGGCCGTTGCGGTCGCGGAGCTTGGCCACCTCCAGACCCTGCTTGCGAAGCTCGTTGCGCTGGCGGGCGCTGAGCACGAGGTCGACCGTCACCCGCCTCGCGCCCTCCTCGACCGCGGCGATGTCGTAACCCGCGGCGACCAACTCGCCGAGCTGGGCGGCGTTCGCCGACGCCTCGTACATCTGGAGCTTGGCGGGAGCGGCGCTCGCCGAGGTCGCGAACCCGGTCAGGCCGATCAACCCTGTGGCGACGACGACCTTCGACAGCCTGCCCGCGAGCCCCTTGCTCATCCGGTCCTCCTCCGTGTCGACGCAAATCGGCCGAGCGGTGATCCCAGCCCCACTCGACGCCTAGCTCGCTACCCACCGCCCAATACCTGAAACCGCGTACCCGAAACTCGCAACGGATCGCTGCTCGGGCCGAGCGAATGCGCCGCTCCCGGCCCGGTCCACGTCGATCCGTTTAGCGACTTCGAGAACGTCGGGGGCACGCTCCGGTGACGATCGCGTGATGTTTCGCGCTGGCGGGGGCGGTAGCTTGGCCTCACTGTGACCGATCCCGAGGCCCTGCTCGCGCATCTCGGCCACGCCGCCTTTCGCCCCGGCCAGCGCGAGGCGGTGCAGGCCGCGCTCGACGACCGGGATTCCCTCGTGGTCATGCCCACCGGCGGCGGCAAGAGCCTCTGCTATCAGCTTCCCGGCCTCGCGTCGGACGGGCTGACGATCGTCGTCAGCCCGCTGATCGCGCTGATGGCGGACCAATGGCGGCGCCTCGACGCCGGCGGGGCACCCGGCGGTGATGGTCGCTTCTGGACTCCGCGAGCACGAGGCTCGCCGGGCGCTCGAGCGGATCGCCGGCGGCGAGGCGCGAATCGCCTACTGCTCGCCGGAGCGCTTTGCCTCGACCGCGTTCCTGGAGGCGATCCAGCGGCGGCATATCGACCTGTTCGCGATCGACGAGGCGCACTGCCTGTCGGAGTGGGGACACGACTTTCGCCCCGACTACCTGCGCCTGCCGCGCGCGATCGAGCGCCTCGGCAGGCCCGCGGTGATGGCCTGCACCGCGACCGCGACCGAATCGGTCGCGGCTGAGATCGTCGGCAGGCTCGGGCTGCGCGACCCGCTGGTCGTGCGCTCGGGCTTCGACCGGCCGAACCTCTCATTCGACACCGTCCGGCTCGAGGGCAAGGGGGCGCGGGCGCGCAAGCTCGGCCTGCTCACGGCGGCGCTCGCCGATCCCGCCAATCGCCCGGCGATCGTCTACTGCGGCACCCGTCGCGACACCGAGGCGGTGGCGGAGGCGCTGCGCGGCGCGGGGCTCGCGGCGGCCGGATACCACGCGGGAATGAAGCCGGACCAGCGCGCGTCGGCCCAGCATCGGTTCATGGCCGGCGAGGCGGAGGTCGTCGTCGCGACCAACGCCTTCGGGATGGGGATCGACAAGGCCGACGTGCGCTCGGTCTGGCACTGGGCGATCCCGACCAGCGTCGAGGCCTATTACCAGGAGGCGGGGCGGGGCGGGCGCGACGGCCTCCCGGCGCGGGCGGTGCTGCTGGCGATGCGCTCCGACCTCGGCCGCCTGATCCGCTTCAACGAGCGCCGCGCCGTCGAGCCGGAGCACGTCGCCGCCTACCTGGCGGGGCTGCGTCGCCAGGCCGACCCCGACGGGGCGCTGGTGATCGACCCGCCGCGCGAGGACGAGCAGCGGGTGCGTCTGGCGCTTGCAGAGCGCGCCGGCGCCTGCGCGGTCGAGCCGGCGCCCGGCGGGCGGCTTCGGATCCAGCTCGGCACCGCGCTCTCCCGCGCCCGCGCGGCGGCCGAGTGCCGGGTCGCCCGCGACCGCGGCTGGCGCGCCTACCGGGCGGTGGAGGCGTTCAGCTTCTCCGACCGCTGCCGCCGCCGGATGCTCCTGAGCCACTTCGGCGACCGCGCCGACCCGGTTCCGACGGGGCGCTGCTGCGACGTCTGCGACCCCGAGCCCTGGCTGCCGGACCCGGACGAGATCCGGATCGCCGACCGGCGCCCGCGCCCCGCCGTCGTGCCGACGCCCGAGCTCTCGGAGGCCGACCGCGGCCTGGTCGAGGCGCTGCGCGCCTGGCGCATCGACGCCGCCGCCGGCAAGCCCGCCTACACCGTCGCCCACAACCGCACCCTGGAGGCGATCGCCGCCACCCGACCCACCAACCGCGAGGCGCTCGCCGCGATCCGCGGGATCGGCCCCACCTTCCTCGACCGCCACGGCGACCAGGTGCTGGCGCTGGTCGCAGCGGCGGCTACCGCGTAGAGGACGGCGGGCGCGGGACATCCCCCGGCGCGGGACATCCCCGGAGGATGCTCCGCCGAATCGCCAGGCGGGCGCGGGACATCCCCCGGAGGATGCTCCGCCGAGGCCAGTCCCTCGGCCGTTGACCCGCCACGGCCAGAACCAGCATCCGCAGGGGGGTGTCCCGCGCCCGCCCGCCGCTCCGCACTACAGTCGGAGCCAAGCCAGTGTCCGACCCAGCACCCCTGCTCGCCGTCGACGCCCCGTCGCTGCTCTTTCGCGCGTTCTACGCGCTGCCGAAGTCGATCAAGGGCAGCGACGGCCAGCCCGTCAACGCTCTGCTCGGAACCGCGAACCTGATCCTTCGAGAGGTCGAGAAGCACGACCCGCGTGCCGTCGTTCTCTGCTTCGGCCCCGACGCCGCCGACTACCGCGTCGAGCTGTATCCGCCCTACCACTCGGACCGTCCGGACGTCCCCGACGAGCTCGCGCCCCAGTTCGCGGACTGCGACGACTTCTTCGGCGCCTTCGGCTGGACGGTCACCCACCACCCCTCGCTCGAGGCCGACGACGTGCTCGGCTCCTACGCCCGGGCAGAGGCGGAGGCCGACGGTCACGCGCTGCTCTTCACCGGCGACCGTGACATGTTCCAGTGCGCGAGCGAGCGCGTGACGGTGCTGTATGTCCGCACGGGGCAGAGAGGCGCCGAGCAGGTGACGCCGGACGAGGTGCGCAAGCGCTACGGCATCGACCCGGAGCTGGTCCCCGACTTCATCGCCCTGCGCGGCGACCCGTCGGACGGCATCCCGGGCGCAAAGGGCGTGGGCGAGAAGACCGCCGCAGATCTGCTGCGCCGCCACGGCTCCCTCGAGGCGGCGATCGACAACGCCCTCGGCGAGAGCAGCGCCCGCATTCGCGGCGCGCTGCACGACTCAAGCGACGAACTGCTCGCCTTCAAGGACATCGCCACTTTGCGCGACGCCGGGGTCAAGCGACCCCGCGACGCACCCACGGACTGGTCCGGCGCGTCTGCGGCCGCCGAGGAGCGCGGAATGAACGCCCTGGCCAAGCGCCTGCGCGAAAGGGCATAGGGCTCAGCGCGCGGTCGGCCGTCCCCCCGAAGATCCGCTTCCCTGGGCGAGGCATTGCAGTCCGGCGGAGGCGCAGGGGGCCGACAGGCGCCCGCGAACAACGCCGCGGGGGCACTCGATGCCGGCCTTGCCGGAAAGGAGATTCCGATGCTGCGAAGGGCGTTGGGGGGGTCGCTTGCCTGCTCACTCGGCAGCGCCATGCTGCTGGGCGCGCCGGCGCACGCGGCGCTGCCGCACGTCGTACAGCCCGGCGAGACACTGTGGTCGATCTCGGCCGCGAACAACCTGACCACCCGCACGGTCGCGGTCTACAACGGGCTGCCCGAGGACGCCCAGCTGATTGCCGGGACTTCGATCACCGTCCCGACCGTCGACGAGGGCGCCGCCGCGCTGGCGTCGGGCGCGCCAGCTGTCGGGTCACCTCCGGTTGTCGCGTCGCCCGCGGCGGCTCCGGCGGCGGACGGCGACCCGTCGGCGGCGGCGATCGCATCGGCGCCTGGGATGGGCCACGTTCCCTCCCCGTACGGCGAGCTGCATTAGGATCCAGCGGCGGCCGACGCCTGGAACGCGATGCGCGAGGAGGCGCTGAGCGTGTACGGGGTCGACATCTATCCCGGCGGCCCGCTGTCGGCGTATCGCACCTACGAGCAGCAGGCGGCCCTGTATGACGCCTTCCTCGCCGGTACCGGCGCCCCGGCCAACCCGCCCGGAACCTCCACCCACGAGTTCGGCCTGGCGGTCGATCTCGAGACCCCCGAGATGCGCACCGTGATCGACGAGATCGGGTGGAGGTACGGGTGGGCGAAGGTCCACGCGCCGAGCGAGTGGTGGCACGTCGACTACGTCGGCGGCTGACCGGTTCCCCCCGGGATCGCGGTCAGATTCCACCCGCATACCGGTCTTCATCTGACCCACCAACGTCGGTCAGCCGACCGGTGAGGGCGCGGGCGGGCGCTCGACGCTCGCCTCGACGCCGGCTCGATCGGCGCTTGCGAAACCGGGCGCCCCGATGGCGTGGAAGCCCCCGTCGACGTGCAGGATCTCGCCGCTGATTCCGGTCGCCCAGTCCGAGAGCAGGAAGCAGACCGCGCGCGCGACCGGGGTCGGGTCGGCCGGGTCCCAGCCGAGCGGGGCGCCCTGCCGCCAGCGTTCGGAGAGCTCGGCGAACCCGGGGATCCCGCTCGCCGCGGCGGTGCCGATCGGCCCGGCCGAGAGCAGGTTGACGCGCACGCGGCGCGGGCCGAGGTCGCGGGCCAGGTAGCGCGCGGTGGCCTCCAGCGCGGCCTTTGAGACCCCCATCCAGTCGTAGGCGGGCCAGGCGACGCCGGCGTCGAAGTCGAGCCCGACCAGGCTGCCGCCGTCAGCGCGCTCGAGCAGCGGGGCGAGGTGCCGGGCGAGGGCCTGGAGCGAGTAGGCGCTGGTCCGAAATGCCTCCATGGCGCTCTCCGCAGAGGTCTGGAGGAAGCGCCCGCCGAGCGCGTCCTCGGGGGCGAAGGCGATCGCGTGCAGGGCGCCGTCCAGGGAGCCCCAGCGACGCTCGACCGCGGCGGCGACCGCCTCGAGGTCTTGCTCCTGGTTGACGTCGAGCTCGAGCACCTCGGGCGGCTGGGGCAGCCGCTGCGCCGCGCGCTCGGTCAGCCGGCGCGAGCGGCCGAACCCGGTCAGCACCAGCTCGGCGCCTGCGAGCTGCGCCTCGCGGGCGACCGCGAAGGCAATGCTCTTGCGGGTGATCACCCCCGTGACCAGCAGCCGCTTGCCGGCGAGCATCACAGCAGCACCCGGCCGTCGCGCAGCGGGCTGAGCTCGTCCTCGGCGCCCGTCCGGCGACCTTCCGCGGCGGCGGCGGCGCCGTTGGCGCCCGCCGCCGAGGCTGGCCGTCCGTCTTCGCCGACCGGACCGCGGCGCCACAGGGCCTCCACCGCGAGTCGCGCCAGCAACGCGCCGGCGGAGTCGCGGACTCGCAACGCGAGCGTCACCAGTCCCTGCTCGTCGCCGAGCGGACGGAGGCCGGCGACCTCCGCCTCGACCCGGATCGTGGTCCCGATCGGCACCGGGCGCTTGAAGACCACGTCGCGGACCGCGCGCAGCGCCACCACCCGATCGGGGTCGATGGGCAGCAGCCCGATGGCGTAGGAGACGACCAGCATCCCGTGGGCGATCCGCTCGCCGAATGGGCTCTCGGCGGCCCAGGCAGCATCCGCGTGCTGGGGGTGCCAGTCGCCGGTCAGGGCCGCGAACGAGGTCACGTCGGCCTCGGTGATCGTGCGGCCGCTGGTCTCCAGACTCGATCCGGGCGCGAGCCGGTCGAAGTCGCGCTCGAAGATTGCCGAGCTCATCGGTGGTCCTCCCGTTCTGCGGTCCTCGCGCCCGGCTCGATTCCGAGCAGGCGCTCGAACCCGGCCGCTGCGTGGGCGTGTCCCAGCGGCGAGGGATGAAGCCCGTCGGAGCTGAAGTTCGCCGCGTCGGCGAGGCCGGGATGACGGGCGACGTCGAGGAGGGGAACGCCGTGCAGCGCCGCCACCTCCCGGGTCGCCCGGTTCAGCGCGACGATCCCGCGCTCGACCCGCGCGCGGGTGCGCGGGCGGAGATCGAGGAAGTGCCAGGCCTCGGGGGAGGTCGCGGTCACGACCCGGGCCCCGGGGACCGCCTCGCCGAGGCGGCGGAAGACCCCCGAGAGCCGCCGGGCGTAACGCGGCACGTCGGGGCGCACCGAGCGCAGCACGTCGTTGGCACCGAAGACCACCGTGACCAGGTCGGGCTCGAGCTGCAGCGCGGGGCCGAGCTGCTCGACGACGTCGGCGCTCATCGCCCCCTCCCAGGCGAGGTTGCGGTAGACGAACTCCGCGTCGCGACGGGCGAGCCGGGCGGCGAGCCGGTCCGCCCAGCAGCGGCCCGGCGCGCAACCGGTGCCGGCGGTGAAGCTGTCGCCGAGCGCCGCGTAGGAGCGCATCCGCTCGCGCCGCTCGCCGGCCTCCCGGGAGCGAAGCGCCCTGGCGATCACCGCGTAGGGGTCCCGGGCGGTCATCTCTGGATCGCGCTTCGCGTCACAACCATCCAAGTCCGCTCCGAGCTCAAGGCCGCTCCAGGTTCGCCAGGGCCCAGCCGAGGTACTCGCGGGTCTCCTCGGGATCGATCACCTCATCGACGAAGCCGCTCGCGGCCGCCGCCTCCGCGGTCAGGTGCTCGGCGGCGTAGGCGGCCGCGAGCTCCGCCACCAGGCGCTCGTCTTCGGACTCCGCCAGCCGCCGGCGCTCGACGATCCCGACCGCCTGCCCGGCGGCCATGATCCCGATCTCGGTCCCGGGCCAGGCGAGGACCACGTCGGCGCCGAGGTCCTTGGAGTTCATGGTGATCACCGCGCCGCCGTAGGCCTTGCGCAGCACCACGGTCAGGCGCGGCACGTCGGCGGCGGCGAACGCGTGCAGCAAGGAGGCGCCGTGGCGGATCACCCCGGCCTCCTCCTGGCGGGTTCCGGGCATGAACCCCGGGGTGTCGACCAGGACCACGAGCGGCAGCCGGAAGCGGTCGCAGGCGGCGACGAACAGGGCCGCCTTCTCGGCCGCGGCCGCGTCGATCACCCCGCCCAGCCGCCGTGGCTGGTTGGCGACCACGCCAACCGCGCGCCCCTCGATCCTGGCGAGGCCGGTGACCATGTTCGGCGCCCAGCGCGGCGCGAGCTCGAGCAGCCCGCCGGCGTCGACGAGTGTCGCGACGACGTCACGGACGTCGTAGACGCGCCTGCCATCGGCCGGGACCAGCCCCGCGAGCGAGCCGCTTGCCGGCGGCAGCGGACCCCGAGCCTCGGCGGCCGGCGGCCGCTCGCCGATCGCCTGCGGCAGGTGACCGAGCAGCTCCGCGGCGAGCCGCGCCGCATCGGCGTCGTCGGCGGCGACGAGCTGGCAGACCCCGTTTCGCTCGTGCACCGCGGGCCCGCCGAGGCGCTCCATCGAGACGTCCTCGCCGAGCGCCTCGCGCACCACCCGGGGCCCGGTGAGGAACATCCGTGCCCGCTCGGTCATGACGACGAAATCGGTGAGCGCCGGCGAGTACGAGCCGCCGCCGGCGGAGACGCCGGTGACGATCGAGAGCTGCGGGACCAGCGCCGACAGCTCGACGCTCTGGCGAAAGATGCGCCCGTAGCCGGCGAGCGCCGCGTGTCCCTCCTGCAGCCGCGCCCCGCCGGACTCGACGAAGCCGACCACCGGGGCGCGGGCGCGGGCGGCGAGCCGCATCACCCTGACGATCGTCTCCGCGTGCGCCTCGCCGAGCGATCCGCCGAGGAAGCTCGGGTCCTCCGCGTAGCAGAACACCGGCCGCCCACCGACCGAACCGGCGCCGGCGAGCACGCCGTCGCCCGGCTTGGCGCGGGTTCCAGCGCGGGTCGAGGCCACGCCGGTGCGAAGCGCGCGGAACGACCCCGGGTCGCAGAGCGCCTCGAGGCTGGCACGCGGACCGGGCCGCTCGGCAGCACCGGGCGCGCGTTCGGCGACCGCCACGCTCACCCAACCGCCTCCAGGCAGAGCACCGCGTTGTGGCCGCCGAACCCGAACGAGTTCGAGATCGCCACCGGCGGATGGCCGTTGCGCTCCAGCGGGCGCGACGCCAGCGGGACGTAGTCGAGGTCGAGGTCCTCGTCGGGCTGCTCGAGGTTGAGCGTCGGCGGCGCCACGCCCTCGGAGAGGGCGAGCACCGTCGCCACCGCCTCCACCGCCCCCGCGGCCCCGAGCAGATGGCCGATCGACGACTTGAGCGAGGAGACCGGGATCCGCGCCGCGCGCTCTGAGAGCGCGGTCTTCAGCGCCTCCGTCTCGGAGCGATCGTTGAGCGGAGTCGAGGTCCCGTGCGCGTTCACGTAGTCGATCGCGCCCGGCTCTACTCCGGCGTCGCGAAGGGCGGCGGCGATCGCGCGCGCGGCGCCGTCGCCGTCGGGCTCGGGGGCGGTGAGGTGGTGGGCGTCGGCGGTCGCCCCGTAGCCGGTCAGCCGGCCGAGCACGGTCGCGCCGCGCTCGGCAGCCGCCCCGGCCTCCTCGAGCACCATCACCGCGGCGCCCTCGCCCATGACGAAGCCGTCGCGGCGGCGGTCGAAGGGGCGGGAGATGCCCTCGACCGAGGTCGCGCCCATCTCGCCGAACGCCGCAATCGCCAGCGGGGTGATCGCGGCCTCGGTGCCGCCGACCACGCAGGCGTTGGCGGCCCCGTGCTCGACGATCCGCTTGCCGGCGCCGATCGCGTGGGCGCCCGCCGCGCAGGCCGAGACGGTCCCGTAGCACTCGCCCCGCAGCGCGTGGCGGATCGCGATCGTCCCGGCCGCGGCGTTCGCCATCATCTGCGGCACGCACAGCGGGGAGATCGCCTCGGCCCCGCGCTCGCGCAGGGTCGTGTGGCCCTCCTCGATCGTCGCCAGGCCGCCGATCCCGGTCCCGATAACGCAGCCGACCTCGTGGTCCGGGTAGGGCGCGCCCTCGGCCCAGCCGGCCTCGGCGACCGCCTCGTCGGCGGCGACCAGGGCAAGCTGGGTGAAGCGGTCGGCCCGGCGCGCCTCGCGCCGGGTGAGGTGGTCGGTGGGCTCGAACGCATCGCAGCGCCCGAGGCCGTCGTCGATCCCCGACTCGCCCGCAGTCCAGCGGTCGAACAGCACTCGCGCGCCGACCCCCAGCGGGGATACGGCGCCGAGCCCGGTGATGACGACGTCGCGGCTCATCGACTCAAGCGCGTGAGGCGATCAGCTCGACAACGTCGCCGACCGTCACCAGGCCGTCCATGTCGGCGTCGGTGATCTCGACCCCGTACTCGTCCTCCGTGATCTGGGCCAGCTCGACCAGGTCGAGCGAGTCGACCTCGAGCTCCTCCAACCGGGCGCCGAGGCTGACGTTCTCGCGCTCCTCGCCGAACTCGACCAGGGCGTCGGTGACGCGCTGCTCGATCTCTTCCTTGCTCTTCGTCTGTGGCACTGATGGGCTCCTCTCGTTGCTGGTTGCTGGTTGCTCGTTGCTGGTTGCTCGTTGCTCGTTGCTGGTTGCTGGTTGCTCGTTGCTCGTTGCTCGATCCCTGCTCAGGCGGTCATCCCGCCGTCCACGGTCAGGGTCGCCCCGGTCACGTACGAAGCCTCGGGCGAGGCGAGGAATCCGATGCAGGCGGCGACCTCCTCGGGGCTGCCGGCCCGGCGGGCGGGGATCGCGTCGGCGAGGCCGTTGGTGACCCCGGCGGTCAGCTCGGTCTCGATCAGCCCGGGCGCGATCGCGTTCACGGTCACCCCACGCCGGGCGACCTCGACCGCGACCGTCTTCGTGAACGCGACCAGGCCCGCCTTCGAGGCCGCGTAGTTGGCCTGCCCGGGGTTGGCACGGTGGCCGACGACCGAGGAGACGTTGACGATCCGGCCGAAGCGCTTGCGGATCATGCCGCCGAGCGCCCGGCGGGTGATCCGGAAGGCGCCGCTCAGGTTGGTCTCCAGGACCCGGTCCCAGTCGTCGTCGCAGAGCCGCAGCGAGAGCGCATCGGCGGTGAGGCCGGCGTTGTTGACCAGCACCAGCACCGGCCCGAGCGCGTCCTCGGCCGCGGTGACGAGCGCCTCGGCGGCGGCCGGGTGGGCGACGTCGGCGCGGATCGCGAGCGCGCGGCCGCCGCCCGAGTCGATCTCGGCCGCGACTCGCTCAGCGCCGTCGCGATCGCTTCGGTAGTTGACCGCGATCGGCCAGCCCTGGCCGGAGAGCCGTCGGGCGACGGCGGCCCCGATCCCGCGCGAGGCGCCGGTGACCAGGGCGCATCCATCGGGCGGCTGCGGCGCACTCCCCGTGCGTCCGTTGCCGCTCACCTCGGCTCACCCCAGCGAAGCAGCGTTCCCGCCCAGGTAAAGCCGGCGCCGAAGGCGCCGAGGAAGACCCGCGTCCCCGGCCGCAGGCGGCCGTCGGCCGCCGCCTCGGCGAGCGCGATCGGGACACTCGCCGCCGAGGTGTTGCCGTAGCGCGCGATGCAGTCGACCACCCTGTCCGCGGGGAGCCCGAGCTGCTCGCCGACCGCGGTGAGGATCCGCTGGTTGGCCTGGTGGTAGACGAAGAGGTCGATCTCCGCCAGGGCGACGCCGGCGCGGGCCGCGGCCTCGAGCGTGACCTCGCTCAGGTGCGCCACGGCCGCGCGGAACGTCGGCCTGCCGTCCATGCGCAGCTTGCGCTCGGCGTGCGAGGCGGCAACGTGGGCGGCGCCCTCGCCGTCGGTGCCGAAGACGACCGGGCCGATCGCACCTCCGCCGCCGGCGCCGACGACGACGGCACCGGCGCCGTCGCCGAACAACCCCGCGGTCGAGCGGTCGTCGCGGTCGGTGATCCTGCTCATCAAGTCGGCGCCGACGACCAGGGCCGAGTCACCGCGACCGGCCTCGACCTGTGCGGCCGCTACCGCGAGGCCGGAGAGAAAGCCGGTGCACGCGGCGCCGACGTCGATCGCGGCGGCCCGGGTCGCGCCGAGCCGCGCAGCGACCAGCGGCGCCGCGTTGGGGACGAGGTCGTCGGCGGTGATGGTGGCGACGAGGACGACGTCGAGGCGCTCGGGGTCGAGCGCCGCACGCTCGATTGCCTCGGCCGCGGCGGCGACGGAGAGCTCGGTCAGGGTCTCGCCGGGAGCGGCGATCCGGCGTTCGCGCACGCCGGTGCGGGTGGCGATCCACTCGGCGTCGACTCCGAGCCGGGCGGCGACCTCGGCGTTGGCGACCGCCCGCCGCGGCACCGCGGCGCCGAGCCCGACGATCTCGGCGCGGCGGACCGGATCCCGGACGCCTTCGCGGCCGCGCAGCAAGGCGAGGCGGCCGTCGCTCGCCGCGCCGGCTCGCTCGCGCCCCGCGGTCCGGGCGAGGCCGGACGCGCTAGACATGGGCGGCCTCGAGCGGCGGCACGGTCGCGGTCGCGACCCCCTCGAGCGTCTGCTTGACGAGCCCGGCCAGCACCCGCCCGGGGCCGACGTCGACGAACCGCCGGACGCCCTCGGCATGAAGGCGCTCGAGCACCTCGACCCAGCGCACCGGGCTGGTCAGCGCGGCGGCGAGCGACCCGCGCGCGTCGGCACCGACCGGAGCGGCGGTGACGCCGGAGATCACCTTTGCGGCGGGCCGGCGAAACTCGATCCGGGCGAGCAGCTCCCGGAACGGTCCCACCGCGATCCCCATGGCCGGGGAGTGGAACGGCCCCGCGACCGCGAGCCGCTTCGCCCGCAGCCCGCTCTCGCGGGCCTCGGCGAGCGCCTGGTCGAGCTCGTCCTCGCCGCCCGAGAGAACGAGCTGGCGTGGCGAGTTCTCGTTTGCGACCGCGAGCCGGTGGCGGCCGGCGAATGCGTGCGCCGTGGCGCGATCGACCCCGAGCGCGAGCATGCCCCCCGGCTCGCCCTCCTCGGCGGCCTCCTGCATCAGGCGGCCGCGTTCGACGACTATCCGCAGGCCGTCCGTCTCGCTGATCGCGCCCGCGGCCACCAGCGCCGCGACCTCGCCCAGCGAGTGCCCGGCGAAGAGCTCCGCCCGCGGGCGGCCGAGGCGCTCGTAGCCGGCGAGGGCAGCGCAGTAGACGGCGGGCTGGGCGAACCTGGTGCCGTCGGCAAGCCGCGCGAACGGGTCGTCGCCGACCAGCCCCTCCGCCAGGGTCAGCAGGTCCGGTCGCAGCTCGCGAACCAGCTCGCGCGAGCGCTCGTCCCCCACCCCCTGGCCGGGGAACATGACCGCCAGCTTGCCCTCGCCGTTCGCCATCGGTCACACCTACATGGCGATGCGCCGAAGGTGAACCCCTGTCGCGCCCCAACCCCCCAGGTGGGGGGTGAACCGGCGACGGGTGGGGGTCCGGTGCCCCGATCCGAGTCCACTGTCCTGCTTTGAGGTCGCATGGCGACCGCGGGGCAGGACAGTGCACCCCCCTACCGCGTCAGCCCCAGCCGCTCCGCGCGACGCGCCGCCTCGGCGCGGTTCTTTACCCCGAGCTTGCGGTAGAGCGCGCTGGCGTGCTCCTTGACCGTATGCGGGGAGAGAAAGAGGCGGGCGGCGATCTCGCGGTTGGTCGCGCCGGAGGCGATCAGCGTCAGCACCTCGCGCTCGCGCTCGCTCAGCGGCGCGGCCGGCGCCTCCTCCTGGCCCCTGAAGACCGTCATCCCCTTGCCCACCATCGCCACCGCCATCGCGACCTCGTCGGCGCTCCAGTCCTTGGAGACGAATCCCGATGCCCCGGCGGCCTTCGCGGCCTGCGGGGAGATCCAGCCCACGCCGGAGATCAGCAGCACGCGAGTGTCCGGGGATACGGCGCGAATCGCCTCGCAGAGCTCCGCTCCGGAGCGCTCGCCGAGGAAGAGGTCAACGAGGGCGACGTTCGGGGCGTGGCGCTCGGCGAGCGCCACCGCCTCGTCGGGGTCGGAGGCGACCAGGCAGCGCTCCACCCAGCGCTGGCGCGAGAGCAGGACCCGAAAGCCCCACTGGACGACAGCGTGGTCGTCGACGATCAACACCCGCAAAGGGCGCCCGGCGGCCGCTGCCTCGCCCGGCGGCCGCGCGCTCACCGCTCCGCCTCCGACGGGGGGCCGGCGACGACGCTCGCGACGTCTCCCGCCGGAAGCACCAGCCGGATCCGCCACTCGTCGCCCTCGCGGCCGAACTCGAGCATTCCGCCGCGCTGCAGCGACTCGTACGAGGCCAGCCGGAGGCCGAGCCCGGAGCCGGGCTGGGGCTCGGCCCGCCCGAGGCCGTCGTTTCGGACCTCGAGCGCGAAGGCGCCCTCGGTGCGTCCGACCGAGACCCAGACGTGGCTCGGCCGGGCGTGCTTCTCGGCGTTGCGAAGCGCCTCGGTGAGCACCGAGACGGCGAGCGGCTCGAGTCCCGCCGGGACCTCGGCGCCGTCCTCCCAGGTCACCTGAAGCGGCAGCGCCTTGTACTGGCGCCCGAGCCGCTGGAGCTCGGCCCGAAGCGTGGTCCGCGAGGGCCCCGCGGTCGGCTCGAGCGAGCGCGCGAGCGCGTCACGCAGCTCGCCCAGCGCGGCCTCGACCTCGGCCGCGCAGCGGTCGGCGTCGTCGGAGCCGAGGTCGCGGTCCGCGCCGAGCGCCATCGAGACGCCGAACAGGCGCTGCATCACCCGCTCGTGCACCTCGCGGGCGAGCTCGATCCGCTCCAGCAGTAGGCGCCCGCGCTCGCGCTGGGCGGTCGCCTGGCGCACCGTCGTCGCAAGCGCCGCGGTCCGTCCCAGCACCTGCATCGTCCGCCGCTCGTCCTCGCCCAGCTCGAGCGGCTTGCCGCCGCGGTCGGCGAAGATCACCCCGAGCCAGCGCCCCCCGGCGGCGACCGGCGTGCAGGAGATCCCGCTGACGCTCGGCAGCCGCGCGTAGCGATCGGGCACGTGCCCGGGGAGCTCATCGACCACGATCACCGTGTCCTCGGCCAGCGCTCGCTGCGCGATCGGCGTCTCCTCGAGCGTCCCGTACATGTGGGCGAGGATCCCGGGATCGACGCCGTGGCTGCCGACGGGCAGCACCAAGCGCCGGTCGAGGTCGTAGATCAGCAGCACCGCCCGCTCGAGCGACGTCCGCCGGCACACCGCCTCGCAGATTCGGTCCCAGAACGGATCGTCCTCGCCCTCGGCCTCGTCGCCGAGCTCGAACAGGAGCCTGACCACGATGTCGAGCGCGTCCGTGCGCATCGCCTCCGGTACCGCCTTCATCCAAACGCTAGCCCCGGCGCGCCACCGAGGTTACGCCCCCGGCCGCGAACTAGTCGCTCCACCAGTGCGGGAGCATCTCGGCGTCGGAGACCCCGCCCTCGCCGGAGCCGAAGATGATCAGCTCGGCACCGTCGGGGCCGGCCTCGAACGCGCGCGCGGTCTGCGGCGAGACCCGCACCGCGTCCATCGGCCGCAGCTCGTGGACGTCGTCGTCGAGCTTCACCCGGGCGCTGCCGCCGACGAGCACGTAGATCTCCTCCTGCGCCTGGTGGCGGTGGCCGAAGGGCGAGCGCCGGTTGGGCTTGATCCGCTGGAAGCTGAGCCCGGACCTCTCGAGCTCGAGCGCCTGCCGGCAGAAGCGTGCCTCGATGTCGTCCGAATGGCCGAACCTCGGCGCCATGTCCTCGACCTCATTCAGGTTCCTGATCGTGTAGCCGGCGATGGCGGGAGTATGGTCGATAGGACATGGTGTACGTGGGGCGGATCGTCGCGATCGCGGCGGTGTACTACGGAGCGGCGAAGCTCGGGCTCAGCCTCGCGTTCACCACGCCGAGCGTCACGGCGGTCTGGGCGCCCACGGGCATCTCGCTCGCCGCCGTCGTCCTCTGGGGGCCGCGGGTCTGGCCGGGGGTGGCGCTGGGGGCCTTTACCGCCAACGCCTGGACCGACGTGCCCCTTTACACCACCCTGGGGATCACGCTCGGCAACACGCTCGAGGCGCTCACCGGCGGCTACCTGCTGCGCCGGTTCGCCGAATTCCGGCCCTCGCTCGAGCGGGTTCGCGACGTGGCCGCGCTGGTGGTGCTCGGCGGGATCGTGAGCACGATGGTGAGCGCCAGCATCGGCGTCGCCAGCCTGCTCGCGGGGGACGAGATCGCCGCCGCCGATATCGGCACGACCTGGCGCACATGGTGGCTGGGGGACATGGGCGGCGACCTGCTGGTCGCCCCGGCCCTGTTGGTCGCGGCCACTCACTGGCCGTTCCGGCGCCAGCCCGCCGGCGCGCTCGAGGCGGCCGGGCTGGCGCTCCTCGTCGGCGGAGTCGCGGCGCTCGTCTTCACCCGTGGCGTGCCGCTCGCCTTCCTGCTCATTCCGCTGCTCGTCATCGTCACCTTGCGCCTGTGGCAGCCCGGCGCGCTCGGCGCCGCGCTCCTGATCGCCGGGATCGCGATCCCGCTGACCGAGGCCGACATCGGTCCCTTCTCCGGAAACTCTCCGGACGACCGATTGCTGCTCGCGCAGGCTTTCATCGGCACGTTGACGTTGACGATGATGGTGCTCGCCGCCGTGATCACAGAGCGCCAGCGGATCGAGTCGAGGCTCGAGGAGATCGCCGACACGCTTCAGCGAAGCCTCCTCCCCTCGCACCTCCCCGAGATCCCGGGGATCGAGGTCGCGCTGGACTTCAGGCCCGCCGGCGAGCGCCACCTCGTCGGCGGTGACTTCTACGACGTGTTCGCGACCGAGGGTCGCGGCTGGGCGGTGGTCGTCGGCGATGTCCTCGGCAAGGGCGCGACCGCCGCGGCGACCACGGCGCTCGCTCGTTACACGCTGCGCGCCGCAGCTGTGCACGAGCCGCGACCGAGCGAGATCCTGAGCGAGCTCAACCGAGCGATCCTGCGCCAGTCTCCGGAGCAGTCGTGCACTGTCGCCTACTCGCGGCTGGAGCCGAACGGGGCCCGCGGCGCACGGGTGATGCTGGCGACCGGCGGCCACCCATTCCCGCTGGTGCTGCGCGCCGACGGCGAGGTCGAGCAGCTTGGGGCCCCGGCACCAATGCTCGGGATCGAGCTCGATCCGAGCTTCGCCGACGAGAGCGCCGAGCTGGGCCCGGGCGATGCCCTGGTGCTCTACACCGACGGGCTCACGGATGCCTATGCGCCGCGGAGGTTCGTCAGCCCCAACGAGCTGCACGCGGCGCTGCGCTCGTGCGCCGGCCGCAGCGCAGCGGGAATCGTGAGGGGAGTGCAGGAGGCGACGCTCGAGCCTGGCACCGGCGAGCCGCGCGACGACATCCTCCTGCTCGTCGTCCGGGTCCCGGCCACCGCCTGAGCCTCGCCGGATCGCTCGCCCTAGGGTATTGGCGCTGTGAAGGAGCTCGACCTCGGCCCCTGTCGCGCCCTCCTGCACGAGGGCGACCGCGACCGCTGCCTGGTGCTGCTGCCGGGCGCCCGCTATCCGACCCGCGCGCCCCTCCTCTGGTTCGCCCGCGCGGCCGGGGCCGAGCGCGGTTGGAGCGCGCTCGAGGTGCTCGACCTGCTCCCGGCGGGCGGGCAGCCCGGCGATTGGGCGCTCGACCGTACCGAGCGCGCGCTCGCCGCGGCGCCCGGCGCCGACCCGGTCGTGGTCGGCAAGTCGCTGGCGAGCGCGGCCGCCGGCCTCGTTGCCGACCGGGGTCTCGCGGCCGTGTGGCTCACCCCGCTGCTCGGCGAGGCTGCCGTCATCGGCGGGCTGGCGCAGGCGAGTCGTCCGACGCTGCTGGTCGGCGGCACCGCGGACGGCAGCTGGCGGCCCGATGCCTCGCCCCAGAACCCGGCGCTCGAGACCGAGGAGATCGAGGGGGCCGACCACAGCCTCGAGCTCCCCGGCGACGTCTCGGGGTCGCTGGACGCGCTGCGCACCGTCACCGCGCGAATCGGCGCCTTCCTCGAGGGACTCTGATCGGCCTGGGTCATCGAGGCTCGCCATGACCGACGCTTTCGAGCTGACGCCGATCGGCAGTGTCGAGTCGCCGCTGACCGACCCGACGACGGCGCCCAAGCAGGGCGACGAGGGAGGGTCCGACGCGTGGCTCGTCTTCGAGTCGTCAGTGCTCGACGGGCTCGGAGACATCCGGCCCGGCGACCGCGTGATCGTCCTGACCTGGCTCGATCGCGCCGACCGGGCCGTGCTGCGGGTGCACCCCCGCGACGATCCCAACAACCCGCTGCGCGGCGTCTTCAGCACCCGATCGGCCGACCGCCCGAACCCGATCGGCCTGCACCCGGTGGAGGTCCTCGCGGTCGACGGCCCGCGGATCCAGGTGCGGAATCTGGAGGCGGTGGATGGAACGCCGATCCTCGATCTGAAGCCGGTGATCTGATATGGCACGCCGTCCCTCATCGCGGTCCGCATGCTCTCATCACCTCTCCAATTCGATCACCGAGCAGGCGATCCGGGCGCCGACGCCT
>JBOGZD010000023.1:0-28828 GCA_050697155.1 Solirubrobacterales bacterium
AACGCGACGATCCGCGAGCCGGCGTGGTCGGCGATCGCGAGCTCGTCCGGCCGGGTCTCGGTCACCGGGCAGGGCGAGCTGTCGGCCGCCGCGGACTCGTCGGCCTCGCCGAGCTGCCGCGGGGGGAGCGGGAAGGCGACGAGGGCGGCCGCTGCGGCGACGACCCCGATCGCGAGCAGCGGCTCGCTTCCGAGCAGGCGCCAGTGCCGGCGCTCCAGGCGCTCGGGCGGGGGCGGGTTGTCTGCCAGCAACCGCGGGCGCAGGCGCAGGGCGTGCGCGTAGCTGGCGATCGCGATCAGGCCGACGAGGGTGATCTTGGCCGCCAGCACTCTCCCGTACGCCGTCTCCCAGAGGGCGGGTACCTCACCGAGCTGGATCAGCGCGTTCAGGAGCCCCGTGCCCGCGACCACCAGGAAGGCGGGCAGGGCGAGGCGGCCGAACCGGCCCAGCACCGAGCGCATCGCCGCGCGCCGCCCTTCGGCGTCCACGCGGCTCACCAGGGGAACCCAGGCCAAAGCCACCTGGGCGATCCCTCCGATCCACACCGCGCCGGCGAGGAGGTGCAGCCAGTCGGTGAGCACGGCCGGGCCGCGGAGCTCGGCGGAGTAGGCGTGGCCGGAGACGGCGATGGTGAGGAAGGCGACGACGAGGGCGCCGGAGGCGGCGATCCGAAACCGCGCGGCAAGTGCCGCCGCGAGGAGGAGGAAGAGGACGGTCCCGAGGCGCGCCAGCCCGGCGCTGTTGGTGAGCAGGAAGTCGTGCATGGCGCCGACGCTGAGGCCGCCGGCGGCGTCCAGGGCCTCGACCGCGACGGCTCCGACGGCGGCGCCGGCGGCGAGCCAGCCGGCGTCGAGGGTGCGCTGCCAGGCGCGCTCGGCGAGCGCGTCGGAGCTATCCGCGCTCGGTGCCAGGTGGGCGGACACCGCCGCCGGGAAGAGCCAGCGGCCGGGGCCGCCGCGGCGCGAGAGCAGGGCGGAGGCGAAGACCCCGCCCGCGAAGAAGAACAGCGAGGCGTAGAGCAGGAGCCGCGCCGCGATCCTCACCCAGCCGCCGCGGGCAAGCGGGCTCTGCTCGACCGAGCCCTCGGCCTCCGCCGCCGGGACCCCGACGCCGAATCCGAACGAGCCCTCGAGGGCGTGGCCGTCGACGGTCGAGACAGTCCGCCACTCGACCCGGTAGGGGTCGCGCACGAGCCGGGAACCGGGGACCAGCCGCAGCTCCCTCTCGGCGGGGAACGAGAGCTCGGCCGGGATGCGCTCGCCGGTCTGGGCGTCGACGAGGGTCGCCTCGGTGAGCCCTCGGTTGAGCGGCTCGGTGAAGGTGAGCGTGATCTGCCCCGGTCCCGCTTGGAGCTCGGTCCCCGGCACCGGCTCGGACTCGACGAAGCCGGCGTGGGCGGCCGCGAACGCGGGCAGCGCGGCGGCCGCGAGCACCGCCAGCGCGAACGCGCGGCCAAGGCGGGCGAGGCTCTGGGTCGGCTTCGGCATGGGGATCGGCGCAGGAGCGCCGCAGGTCTCCTAGCGAGTGTAGTAGGCGACGGCCGGCGGCCCCGCTGGCGAGGGGGCCCCGGGGCGCGGTCCCGGATCGCTGGCCGAACGAGCGCAGGCGCAGCCGATGTTGCAGTCCGCGACGATCTACGACGGTGCGTAGCGGTTGGCCTAGACTTTTTGGGTGATGCGACGCCCGATGCGGATCGCGATCGCGGTCACCGTCGGCCTGCTGCTGGCAACCGCGGTGAGCGCCTACGCCTGGGACGCCGGCAGGGCCGATCAGATCGCGGACGGCGTCCGCGTCGGCGGGGCCGAGGTCGGCGGCCTCCACGAGCGCGAGGCGCGCCGCGTGCTGCGTCGGGAGCTGGTCGCGCCGCTCGAGCGTCCCGTCCGGGTCACATTCGGTGGGCGGGAGTTCCTGCTCGCCGCCGAGGAGCTCGACGTCCGCGCCGACATCGACGGCATGGTCTCGGAGGCGCTCGCCGCCGGCCGGGAGGCCGGGCTGCCGGCGCGGCTGTGGCGGTATGCCACCGGCGGGGAGGTCGAGCGCGTGATCGAGCCGGACGTCGCTTACTCGCAGGAGGCGATCGACGAGTTCGTGGCGCGGGTCGCGGCCGGCGTCAACCGCGAGCCCATGGACGCGAGCATCGAGCCGACCGGGACCACGCTCACCCGCGTTCCCGAGCGCCCGGGGATCGCGCTTCGGGCCGGGGAGTTGAGGCGGGACGTGGCCGCCGCGCTCGAGGAGGGCGCGCCGCGGACGATCCGCGCCGAGGCGGAGAGGGTCGCGCCCGACGTGACGCGCGACGAGCTCGCCGACCGCTACCCGACCTACATCACCATCGACCGCGCCTCGTTCAAGCTCCGCTTCTTCCGCGACCTGAAGCTCGCCGAGACCTACACGATCGCGGTCGGTCAGCAGGGCTACGAGACCAGCGCCGGGCTCTACGCGATCCAGAGCAAGCAGGTCAACCCGACCTGGTACGTGCCGGACTCCGAGTGGGCCGGGAGACTGGCCGGCACGGTGGTCCCGCCGGGGCCCCAGAACCCGCTCAAGGCACGCTGGATGGGGTTCAACGGAGGCGCCGGGATCCACGGCACCGACGAAGCCGGCTCGCTCGGCACCGCCGCCTCGCACGGCTGCATCCGGATGGCGATCCCCGAGGTGATCGAGCTCTACGACCGGGTCTTGGCCGGGACGCCGGTCTACATCGAGTGATGATCGCCGCGATCGTCCTCGTCACGGTCCTCGTCGTCCTGGCGTTCGCCGTCGTCCTCGTCCGCAACTCGCTGATCGGGATGCGCAACCGCTGCGACGAGGCGTGGTCGGGGATCGACGTGCAGCTGAAGCGCCGCCACGACCTGGTCCCCAACCTGGTCGAGACGGTGAAGGGTTACGCTCAGCACGAGCGCGCCACCTTTGAGCGGGTCACCGAGGCGCGCGCGGAGGCGATCAGGGCGCGGGGCCCAGGCGAGGCGGGCCGAGCCGAGGGCGCGCTCACCGGGGCGCTCGCCGAGCTGCGGGCGATCGCCGAAGGCTACCCCGAGCTGCGGGCGACGGAGAACTTCCAGCAGCTCTCGCGCAACCTCTCCGAGCTCGAGGCCGCGATCCAGGCCGCGCGACGAAGCTACAACGCGGACGTCCAGTCCTACAACACGAGGATGCAGGTGTTCCCGAACTCGATCGTCGCCAGGCTCGGCGGCTTCTCCGGGCGTGAGTTCTTCGGGATCGAGGACGCCCGAGAGCGCCAGGCGGCGCGGGTCTCGTTCTCCTAGCCGGCCGGACGCCGAGCCGAGCCGAGCCGAGCCGAGCCCCCCAGATGAGCGGCCAAGGCGGCGACATTGGGGGCGGACCTCCTATTGTCTGTAGTATGTCCAGCTCAGCGCTCCGCCGGCCCATGAGGTCCCTCATCTTCCCGCAACCGACCCCCCGCCCGCCCGCCGAGGATGGTTGAGGCCCCCAGCCTGGCGCTGGCCTTCGCCGCCGGCCTCGTCTCCTTCCTCTCGCCCTGCTGCCTGCCGCTCGTCCCCGGATACCTCGCTGCCGTTGTGGGCACCGCCCCGGGTGAGCAGAGCGGTGGGATCGATCGCCGCGTCGTCGGGCGAAGCCTGGTCTTCGTGGCCAGCTTCTCGATGATCTTCATCCTCCTCGGGCTGACCGCGACGGCGATCGGCAGCCTGCTGTTCTCCAACCAGGTCACCCTGCAGAAGGTCGCCGGAGCCCTGATCGTCGCCATGGGCCTCCTGTTCGTCGCCTCGGTGTTCGTCGCCCGGCTGAACCGCGAGTGGCGACCCAGCGCGCTGGTCGAGCGGGCCGGGAACGGTGGGCCGGCGCTGGTCGGCGCCGCCTTCGCGATCGCCTGGACGCCGTGCATCGGCCCGACGCTGGCGGCGATCCTCGGCCTGGCGGCTGTGCAGGCCAACACCGACCAGGCGGCGCTCCTGCTCGGTGTCTACTCGGCGGGCCTCGCGGTGCCGTTCCTGGCCTCGGCGGTGGCCTTCGACCGCCTCCGGCGCGGCTTGGGCCCCCTCCGGCGCCACTACGGCGCGCTCCAGGTCGCGGCCGGGCTAGTCCTGGTGGCGATGGGGGCGCTGGTTGCCTCCGGGGAGCTGTTCCGCCTCAACCTCGAGGTGCGGAGCTTCCTCGACCAGTTCGGCCTCGACTTCTTCCAGGAGCTGTGAGCGTGGTCGGCGCGGTGATCAGGATCGGCATCGATCCGAACATCCACCTGGGGCCGCTGCACCTCACCTGGCACGGCCTGATGATCGCGGTCGGCGTCGCCGCCGGTGGCTGGCTGGCGACGGTATATGCGCGCGAGCGCGGGCTCGACCGCGAGCGGGTGGTCGACCTGATCGTCGTCGTCGCCGTGGCCGGGACGGTGGGCGCGCGGCTCTTCTACCTCGCCGAGCACGGGAACCTGCTGCGGCCCAGCGAGTGGCTCGGGACCTTCGGGTTCTCAATCTACGGCGCGGTGATCCTCGGCCCGCTCGCGGGAGCCGCCTACATGCGCTGGCGCGAGCTCGGGATGCGCTACCTCGACGCGGCCGCCGCCGGCTTCCCGCTCGGGCTGCTGGTCGGGCGGACCGGCGACCTGATCAACGGCGAGCACTACGGACCGGCCTCGGACCTCCCCTGGGCGGTGCAGAACGCCCACCCCGCCGCGCTGACCCCGAACCCGGAGCTTGCCTATCACTCCGGCGGCCTCTACGAGATGGTCCTCGGGCTGGCGATGTTCGCCGTGATCTGGCCGCTTCGCCACCGCTTCCGCCGCCCGGGGACGCTGTTCTGGACCGTGATCGCCCTCTACAGCGCCGGGCGCTTCGCGATGTTCTTCTACCGCTCGGACAGCGACGAGGTCGCATTGGGGCTCAACAGCGCCCAGTGGACGAGCCTCGCGCTTCTCGCCGCCGCTGCCCTTGCCCTGTGGTACACGGCGCGGCGGGCGCGACCCGCGGGCGAGCCCGCCCCGGCGGAAGGGCAACCCGCCGCCGGCTCATGAGCCGGGTCGCCCGGATCGCCTCCACTGCGCTGATCACCGCCGGGCTGGTGGTGCTGCTCGACGTCGGGGTCACGCTGGCCTGGTCGGAGCCGGTCTCGACCGTGCGCGGCTGGCTCGCCCAGCGCGACGCCGCCGCGCAGCTCGAGGCGCTCGAGGATCGCTTCGCCCGGCGCCCGGTTACGACGGTCGACGGCAGGGTCGACCGGGAGAAGGTCCGCCGCCAGGCGACCGACCTCGCCGCCCGGGCGCGCGAGGGGGAGGCGATCGGCCGGGTGAAGATCCCGGCGATCGACCTCAACATCGTCATGGTCCACGGGACCGAGACGGCGAGCCTGCAGAAGGGCCCCGGGCACTACCCGGACACCGCCTTTCCCGGGCAGCGTGGCACGGTCGCGATCGCCGGCCACCGCACCACCTACCTCGCCCCGTTCCGCCACATCGACGGGATCGGCCGCGGCGACGAGGTGGTCGTGGAGATGCCGTACGCGACCTTCACCTACCGGTTCGAGAAGCAGCGGATCGTCGATCCCTCCCAGGTCGGCGTCGTCCGCGACGTCGGTCACGACCGCGTCGTGCTCACCGCCTGCCACCCGCTCTACAGCGCCGCCCAGCGGATCGTCGTCTTCGCCCGCCTGGTCGACGTCGACCCGCCGGGGGGCGACGACGAGCGCCGCGCAGGGGCGGGGTCCGGGGCGCCGCCCGAGATCGCCGAGGCGGGGCTGGGCCCGGCGCTCGCGGGGGCGGGCGGCCTGGTGGCGATCGCGCTGGTGATGACGCTGGCGCCGGGCCGCCGGGCCGGTCGGTCCTGATGGAGATCACGGTCGAGCTCCACCACTCGCGGTTGCGCGAGCGGGTCGGCGGCGACCGGCTGACCCTCGGGCTCGAGGACGGGGCGACGGTGGGCGAGGTGCTGGGCGAGCTCGAGCGGCGAGCCGGCCGGCTGGCGCCGGCCGGGCTCGATCTCCTCACCGCCGTCGACGGCGTCCAGGCCGCTCACGACCACCGGCTCATCGACGGCGACCGCGTCGCGGTGCTGCTGGGGATGAGCGGCGGCTAGCTGGGTCCTCAGGCCGGGGCCGCACGCGGCCTCGTTTCCTGCCGCTCGAGCCAGCGCTCGAACTCGCGCTCGGACTCGACCACGACCGGGTTTCGCATCGTCGCGTGGCCGACCCCGCAGAGCTCGGCGCAGACCACTGTGTAGCGGCCCTCGTGATCCGGGGTGACGACGACGGTGTCGTCGACCGCGTCCTGGCCCGGCGCGCCCGGTTGGACGACGGCGTCGCGCTTGATCCGCCACTCGGGGACCCAGAAGCCGTGGATCACATCGAGGGTGCGGAGGCGGAACTCGACCTGGCGCCCGACCGGGACGTGGAGCACGCTCGAGTTCAAGCCCGTCCCCGGGTACTCAAACGTCCACGTGAACTGCCGCGCCGTGACGGTCACGCGCAGCCGGTCCGGCTCGCGCTCCTCGAGGCTGTCGAGGACGATCCAGCTGTAGCCGATCGCGAACAGGATGATCAGCGTGGGGATCGCGGTCCAGGCGACCTCGAGCGGCGTGTTGCCGAGGATCGGCTCCCCGTCGCGCTCGTCACCGGGCCGGGCGCGGAAGCGCCACACGCAGTAGCCGAGCATCACCAGCACGACCGAGAAGACGAACGAGGAGAGGACGATCATCACGTCGAGCAGCGTGTCGATCAGGTCCGCCTCCTCGGAGGCGGCGACGCCCGTCCAGTCGACCTGGAGCATCGCCACCGAGATCGCTGCGGTCAGGGCGAGGATGGCGGCGATCAGTTTCGCGAGGAGCCGACCGGTCATCGTGGCAGGCGGGTCCGCGCCATCAACTACAGACTATAGTAGCTGATCCATTCGGGCGCTCGTGCGTGTCACTGGGGACCACGTGCGCGGTGGATAGGCTCGGGCTGCCGATGAACGACGAGCTCCTCACGCGAGCGCAGGGCCTCGGGCTGTCGGTGGCGCTGGCGGCAGCCACGGTGGGGGGAACGCTGCTGCTCTCCGACCACCGGCGTCTCGAGGCGCTGGCGCTCATCCTCGCGGGGACGGTCGCCGCCTACGTCGGGTTCGCGATCGCCGAGCGAAGCGCGCGCCGGCTCACCACCGAGCTCGTCGCGGCGGTCGCGATCGGGGCCCTCGTCCCGCTCGGGCTGTGGGCGTCTCCCTACCGGCTGGCCGCCGGCTACGTCGCGCACGGCGCCTGGGACCTCGCCCACCACCCGCCGCGACTCGGCACCACGCTCGTCCCGGCCTGGTACGTCTCGGCCTGCCTCGTCTACGACTGGATCGTCGCCGTGCTCGTCCTTGTGCTGATCCCGTTCTGAGGCGGCGGCCCGTCGGGCGCGAGCGGGGCGCTACTCGACGGTGAAGCTCCCCGTCATGCCCAGGTCGCGGTGGCTGGGGACGGTGCAGACGAGCGCGTACTCGCCCGGCTCGAGGTCGACCTCGAGCTCCGCGCTCTCGCCGGGCTGGACGTTCGGCGTCGCCGCCAGCTCCTTGGACGGGGTGTCGGGGTCCGGGCCCTCCTCGACCGTGAAGTTGTGGACGATCTCGCCCGCGTTCTCGAGCGTGATCGTCTGGCCACGCTCGGCGGTCACGTCGGAGGGGGCGAACGCGTACTCCGACATCTCCACCGCCTTCGCGCCCCCCGCCGGCTGCTCGGCCCCGCGCGCGGGGATCGCCTCCTCCTCGGCGTCGTCGCCACCACACCCCGCCAGACCGAGGGCGACGACGACCAATGCCACCAAGAGGATGCGGCTTCGCATCGTCAACTCTGACCTCAGAGTCGGACCCTTCGATGCAGCACGCTACTACACTGCATCGGAGATTGTGTCCGTGGGCACTCCGATCGCTTCCGGCGCCCGGCGAACGGTGACGCTCCGGCTCGCCGGGCTCGCGTTGTTCGCCAGCGCCGTCGCGCTCGGCGTCGCCGCCCCAGACGCCCAGGGACACGCGGCCTTCCTGGAGTCGGCGCCCGAGGCGGGCGCGAGCCTCGGCGGGTCCCCGAAGGAGCTGCGCCTCGAGTTCACCGAGCCGCTCAACGGGGACCTGACCGAGGTTCGCCTCGTCGACGCGGAAACGGGCGAGCAGGTCGACGCCGCGAGTGAGGTCGAGGGGCGCGAGGAGGTGGTCCTCCGCCCGGCGAGCGAGCTGCCCCGCGGCGGCTACCGGGTCGACTGGTACACGGTCTCGACGCTCGACGGCCACCCCCTCGAGGGGGCGTTCGGCTTCGGCGTTCGCGCCCCGGCGCCGAGCGGGAGCGAGAGCATCGAGCAGAGCCCGCTCGCCCGCGAGGGATGGCTGAGGATCCTCTCCCGGGCCGTCCTCTACGCGGCGCTCCTCTTCTTCGCCGGAGGGATCATGGGGGCGGCGCTGCTCTCGCGGGGGCGGGGCCCGGCGGAGTGGCTCTACCCCGCCGCGCTCGCCGCCGACGGCGAGGGCCGGGACCCGGTCGCGGTGCGCGAACGGGCGTGGCGGAACACCCTTCGCGCCGGCTGGCTCGCCAGCGCCGCCGCCGCGGCGGTCGCCGTGGTCGAGACCTACGACGCCGCCGGCGGGCTTGGCCCCGCGCAGGTGGGCGACTACCTGCTCGCCAATACGGCGGGGCTCGCGCGCCTGCTCACCGTCGCCTCCTTGCTCGCGGCGGTCGCCCTCGCCCGTCGGGCCCGCGACGCCGCCGGGGGTGCGATCGCGATCGCGCTGCTCAGCATCGCCTTCAGCGGCCACGCCAACTCCGCCGAGCCGCGCGCGCTGGCGGTCTCGACCGACTGGATCCATCTCGTGGCCGGCGCCGTCTGGGTCGGTGGCATCGCCCAAGTCGCGGCGGCGTGGGTGCCCCTGGTGCGGCGGGTCGGTGCGAGTACCCGCCGGGGCGCGATGCGGGCGGTGCTGCGCCGCTTCGGACGCGTCGCGCTGCCGGCCTTCGTGCTCGTCGCGGCCAGCGGCCTCACGAACGCCCTGGTCCAGCTTGGCGAGGTGCCGGCGCTGTGGGAGACCGCCTACGGGCGCGTGCTCGCGGTGAAGGTCGCCCTCGTGGGCGCGATCGCGTTGGCGAGCTACGGCCACGCGATCCGCCTGCGCCCCCGCCTCATCGCCGCGAACCCGCATCCCGGGGCGGCTCGGGAGCGCAGGCACTGGCGGCTGCTCTCCGCCGAGCCCGTGATCGGCGTCGCGGTCGTGCTCGCCGCGGCGGCGCTGGTCGTCTTCCCGCTGCCGCCGCGCCAGCTCGCCGAGACCGAGGCCGAGGCCCCGGAGGCCGCCTGCGAGCCCTGCCCGGTTCCCGAGCCCAAGCCGGGCGAGCTCACCGTCGCCGAGGCGGCCGGCTCGCAGATCGCGGCGCTGTGGGTGCGGGCCGACGGCCGCGCCACGGCGCGGGTCTACGACATCCAGGGGACGCCCGCGGAGGTGCCGATGAGCGTTGCGGGCACCGAGGTCGGGGCGGCCTGCGGCGCGGGCTGCCGGCGGGTGCGGCTTCGGGCAGGCGCCGAGGAGGCGACGCTCGCGGTCGCGGAGGGCGGGAGACGAAGCCGCGCGAGGGTGCCGGTGCGGTGGGACCCCTCGCGGACGAAGGAGGCGCGCCAGCTGGTCGCTAGGGCGCAGCAGGAGATGCGGGGGCTGGCCATGGTGCGCATACGCGAGCGGACCTCGAGCGGACCGGGCCTCGTCAACACGACGAGGCCGGTACTCCGGGCCCCGCGCGACCGCACCCTGATGCGGGCGAACTTTCGCTGGGGCGCCTTCGGCGCCACCGCGCGCTGGCTCGGCGGGGGTCGGATCGACGGCCGGCCGGTGGTCTGGGTGGCGCTCGTCGATCGCGGCACGCCGATCTGGTACCGGCTCGCGATCGAGCCGCGCTCCGCCCGCGTGCTTCGGGAGCGGCTCGTCACCACCGCCCACTTCATCGACCACGACTACTCGGGCTTCATCGAGAGGTGAGCCCTGGCCGGCTCAGCCCCCGCTCATCCCGAGCAGCCCGATCCCGGTCGGGTCGCGGCGGGCGCCGCTGAACCGAGCGGGGAGCGGGCGGGTCTAAATCGTGGGGTGGCCAATGGACCCCGCGCGACGCCACGACAGACGCCAGTTCCTGAAGGGGGCCGCCGCGCTTGGCGTCGTCGCGGCGGCGTCGGGCGCCGGCGCGTGGCGGTTGCTCGCGGGCGGCGACGGGGGTACCGCCGTGGAGGCCGGGGAGGGCGTGAGCCTCGACCGCCTCGCGGCGAACGTCGTCTCCGGGGGCCCCGGCAAGGACGGGATCCCCGCGATCGACGAGCCCCGCTTCGTGGCCGCATCGGAGGCGAGCTTCCTCACCGACGAGGAGGTCGTCTTCGGCCTCCTCGCCGGCGGCGAGGCGCGGGCCTACCCCCAGCTCGCGCTGGTCTGGCACGAGATCGTCAACGACGTGGTCGTCGGCGAGCCGGTTTCGGTCACCTACTGCCCGCTCACCGGCTCCGTGGTCGCGCTCAGCGGCTCGGCGGGCGGGCGGCCGCTCACCTTCGGCACGACTGGGAACCTGGTCAACTCGAACCTGCTGATGTACGACCGGGTGACCGACTCGGAGTGGCCCCAGCTCCTCGCCCGGGCGATCGACGGCCCCGAGAAGGGGGCGCGGCTCGCCGAGGCTCCGCTGGTGTGGAGCAGGTGGAGGGACTGGCGCGCCGCGCACCCGGACACCCGCGTCCTCTCCACGGACACCGGGTACTCGCGCGCCTACGGCTCCGACCCCTACGGCTCATACTCGCCGCCCGGCGGCTACTACGGAGGCGGCGGGCCCATCTTCCCCGTGCTCGAGGAGAGCGATCGCTTCGGGCCGAAGGAGGTGGTCGTCGGGGTCAAGGCGGGCGAGGCGCGGGTCGCGATCCGCAAGGACCGGATCCAGGCGGCGGGAGCGCTGCCGCTGGAGGCGGGCCGCACGCCGCTCCTCGCCCTCTGGGACGAGCGGCTCGCGACGGCCCGGATCTTCGTGCGGCGCGTGCGGGGGAGGACGCTTCGCTTCCGCGAGGGGGGGCGGCGCGACTCGACCGGGTCGCTGTGGGATCCGAGCGGCCGCGCAGTCGCCGGGCCGCTCGCGGGAGGACGCCTTCGGCCGGCCGACTTCCTCGACGTGATGTGGTTCGCCTGGTACGCGTTCTTCCCCGAGACCGAGGTGGTGGCATGAAGCGGGCGATCGACTTCGTGGTCCGGATCGGGGACGGGGTGGACGCGCTGGGCGGCGCGCTGCGCGCCCTCCCCGGCCAGCTCGGGGCGGCACTCGGCGTGCGCCGCTTCCGGCGGATCGCGGCGCTGGTCGCGCTCGCCTACCTGCTCCTCTACCTGCTCGCGATCCAGGACATCGCGATCTCCGCCAGCGGCAAGTACGGTCGCTTCGCCGACACGCCCTCGGTCGAGGTGGTCTCGGAGTGGCCGGAGCGGATCCTCGCCGAGCGCGCCCCGTTCCTGTTCGAGCCGATCGCCACCGCGTACCCGATCCCGCAGCTCGCCCTCTTCCTCAGCCCCGGCAACCTCCTGGTCGGCTCGACGCTCGCCGCGCTCCTGGGGCTGACCGTCGCGGCCGCGCTGTGGGCGGGGTCTCGCCAGCGGGCCTGCGGGAGAATGCGCTTCGCCGGTGTCCTTGGCGCGCTTCCCGGCCTCCTGCTCGGCTTCAGCTGCTGCGCCCCCACCCTCATCCTCCTGCTCGGCCCGAGCTTCGCCGCCGCGTTCCTGCCGGCCTTCATCCCGCTCCGGCCCTACCTGTTCCCATTCGCTGTCGGCCTGATGGCGGCGATGCTGGTCTGGAGCGCGCGCCGCACGCTCACCGCAGGCGAGGCGCTGGCCTCGGGACGCTCGCCCCGGCGGTCTGCGGACGGGCGGGAGGACGACCTACGATTCGGTGTAGTATTGGATCGAAGACTCACGGTTCCCGCGCCGAAGGAGGATCGCCGATGAGAAGGCTCGCACTGGTCCTGGGGCTGCTGGCTCTCGCCTCGGCCGGGGTCACCGCCTGCGGGGGCGGCGACCAGGACGAGGAGGCACCGACCCCGGCCCAGCCGGCCGAGGCACCCGCCGAGAAGGGCGCCGAGACCGTCCGGGTGTCGGCCGACCCCACCGGCCAGCTCGCGTTCGAGTAGGATGCGCTTCGGGCCGAGGCTGGAACCGTCACCTTCGAGTTCACCAACGACGCCACGCTCGGCCACGACTTCCGCGTCGAGGATCCGCAGGGCGAGGACGTCGGCGGCACCGAGGTGATCTCGGAGAGCGAGCAGTCCGTCACGCTCGACCTCGAGCCCGGCGAGTACACGTTCTATTGCAGCGTGCCGGGCCATCGCGAGGGCGGCATGGAGGGACCGCTCACGGTCGAGTAGCGCCGGATGCGGGGGCTTCCGCTGTGGCTTCGCTGGGCGCTGACGCTGGTGGTCTTCGGCGCGCTCTCCCTGGCGGCCCTGAGGGCGATCCAGGACGGCGGGGGCTCGTCCGCAGGCGACGCGGCGGCCCTGCTTGAGGCCAGCCGCGACGCCCGCATGGTCATCGTCCGCGACCAGGCGCCGCGCTCCGCGGCTCTCGCGGCCGCGGTCCCGGGGCTTGCGCTCGAGCGCGCCATCCGCGCCGACGTCCGCGGTCGAGTGCGCCGGAACCGGCTGGCCGGCCCCGCGCAGAGCGTCCGGTGCACTCCGGCGGCGCCGGGGACACGGCAGGGCCGGCGCCCGTTTCGGTGTGTCGCGCGGGCGGGCGGGATCCGCTACCCGTTCCGTGCCGTGGTCGACCTGCGCTCCCGGCGCATGACCTGGTGCAAGTTCGATCCGGTGCCGTCGGGCACGGCGCCGGTGCCGCTCAGCGCACGATGCGGGGCGTGAGCGCGTCTGACCCGGTGAGCGAGCGCGGCCGAAAGGAAGGAAGCGATGGTGACGCAGGCGTGACTCCTCGGAGCGACGAACAGGCGACCGTCGTCCTGGAGGCGAGCGGCATGCTGCGCGCCTCGGAGAAGGCCGTGGTGGAAGTGGTGCTCGGGCGCCGGCCCGGGGTGAGCGAGGTCGAGGCCAACCCGGCGGCCCAGACGGCCACCGTGACCTTCCACCCGGCCCAGACCTCGGTCGGAGAGCTGCAGCGCTGGGTCACCGACTGCGACTACCACTGCGCCGGCCAGTCGGTCCCCGCGCACGTCTGCGATCCGCTGCTCGAGCCCCGCCCGGCCGCCGTGGCCGCGATCGAGGAGGCGCGGCCGCCGGAGCACGCGCCGCACGAGCACGGCCACGCCGAGACGTCGATGGCGGCGATGATCGCCGACATGCGAAACCGCTTTTTGGTCGCGGCCGTGTTCTCCGTCCCGATCGTGCTCTGGTCGCCGATCGGCCGCGACGTCTTCGGCTTCGACGTGGCGACACCCTTCGACCTGCGCGAGGACGTCTTCACGCTGATCCTCAGCCTGCCGGTGATCCTCTACTCCTGCGCGATCTTCTTCGCCGGGGCGGTGCGGGCCCTGCGCGCGCGGACGCTGGACATGATGGTCCTGGTCGCCGTGGCCGTCGGCGCCGGCTGGCTCTACTCGCTGGCGGTCACCCTGACCGGGGGCGGCGAGGTCTTCTACGAGGCGGCGACCGTGCTGGCGTCGTTCGTCCTCCTCGGGCACTGGTTCGAGATGCGCGCCCGCGGCGGCGCCAACGACGCGATCCGCACCCTGCTCGACCTCGCGCCGCCGAAGGCGCTGGTGATCCGCGACGGCGAGACGGTCGAGGTCCCGACCTCGGAGATCGAGGTCGGGGATCTGCTGTTGGTCCGCCCGGGCGCCAAGATCGCGGTCGACGGCGTCGTCACCGAGGGGGAGAGCGAGGTCGACGAGTCGATGGTCACCGGCGAGAGCCTCCCCGTCCACAAGCAGCCCGGCTCCGAGGTCGTCGGGGCGACGATCAACGCCAACGGCACCCTGCGTGTGCGGGCGACCAAGGTCGGCGCCGACACCGCCCTCGCCCAGATCGTCAAGCTGGTCCAGGAGGCGCAGAACTCCAAGGCGCCGGGACAGAAGCTCGCCGATCGTGCCGCCTTCTGGCTCGTCTTCGTCGCCCTGCTCGGGGGCGCGGCCACGTTCGCCGCCTGGATGCTGTTCAGCTCCGAGGACGCCTCGAAGGCGCTCCTCTTCGCGATCACGGTCGTCGTGATCACCTGTCCGGACGCCCTCGGGCTGGCAACCCCGACCGCGATCATGGTCGGCTCAGGGCTCGGCGCCAAGCGGGGCATCCTGTTCAAGAACGCGATCGCCCTTGAGACCTCGGCCCGGATCGACACCGTGGTCATGGACAAGACCGGCACCCTGACAAAGGGGGAGCCCGAGGTCACCGACGTGGTCGCCGAGGGGATCGACGAGCGCGAGCTCCTGCGCCTCGCCGCCGCGGTCGAGCGCTCCTCCGAGCACCCGCTGGCCGAGGCGATCGTCCGGCACGCCGACTCGAACGGCGCGCCGCCGCTCGACGCGCGGGAGTTCGAGAACATCCCCGGCCACGGCGCCGTCGCGACCGTCGACGGGCGCTCTGTGGCGATCGGCAACCGCCGGCTGATGGAGCAGCGGGGAATCCGCCTCGGAGCGCTCGCGGCACGCCGCGAGGAGCTGGCGGCGGGCGGGCGCACGGCAGTGCTGGTCGGCGTCGACGATCGCGCCGCGGGGCTGATCGGGATCGCGGACGCGCCGCGCGAGACCTCGGCCGCCGCGGTCGAGGCCCTGCACGAGGCCGAGGTGGAGGTGGTGATGCTGACCGGCGACAACGAGGCCACCGCCCGGCGGATCGCCGCGGGGCTCGGGATCGACACCGTGATCGCCGAGGTGCTGCCCGGCGACAAGGCGGCCAAGGTCGCCGAGCTTCAGGCGGGCGGCCGCAAGGTGGCGATGGTCGGCGACGGGGTGAACGACGCGCCGGCGCTGGCCCAGGCGGACCTCGGGATCGCGATCGGGGCGGGGACCGACGTCGCGATCGAGACCGCCGACGTGGTCCTGATGCGCTCCGACCCGCTCGACGTGCCGACGGCACTCGCGATCGGGCGCGCCACGCTTCGCAAGATGCGCCAGAACCTCGGCTGGGCGATCGGCTACAACTCGATCGCCCTGCCGATCGCTGCCGGCGTCTTCGAGCCCTCGCTGGGCCTCGAGCTTCGCCCCGAGGTCGCCGCCCTCTCGATGTCGGGGTCGAGCTTCATCGTCGCCGTCAACGCGCTGCTGCTGAAGCGCCTGCGCTTGCGGGAGGGGCCGTCCGAGCCTGCGGGGCCGCCCGCGTCGACGCCCCCCGGCGCGCGCCCGGCTCCGGCGACCAGCTCCTGAGTCGCATCTACGATGGTCTGTAGTATCGATTCCGATGGCAACTAGGGCGATGACGACGACGTTCGCCGTGCCGGAGATCCACTGCGAACACTGCCGTGAGGCGATCGAGGGCGCCCTCGCGCCGCAGCAGGGCGTGGCCGGGGTCGAGGTCGACCTCGGGTCCAAGCGGGTCACGGTGGCGCACGCCGAGGGCACCGACATCGATCGCCTCACGGCCGCGATCGAGGAGCAGGGCTACGAGGTGGCCAAGACGGAGAGCGGCCCCTGATGGCGACGGCGCCGACAGCGACCCGCGCAAGCACCGCGGGCTGGCCCCCCGGCCGGGGTCGCGAGGTCGAGCTCGCGGTCGAGGGGATGCACTGCGCCTCCTGCGCCGCCCGGGTCCAGAGGGTGCTGGCGCGCCAAGCGGGGGTGAGCGAGGCGACGGTCAACTTCGCCACCACCCGAGCGCACGTCGTCTACGACCCGGACGCGGGGGCGCTCGAGGAGCTCGAGGCTGCGGTCGAGGGGATCGGATACGGGCTCGCGCCCGCCGAGGAGCGGGCCGCGGATCCGGCTGAGGCCGAGCAACGCGACTGGCGCTGGCGGGTCGCGCTCAGCTGGCCGCTCGCGCTGGCGGTGATGGTCCTGGCCTTCACCCTCGCCGAGGAGTCGTGGGCGCGGTGGCTCTCGCTCGTGCTGGCGGCGCCGGTGCAGTTCCTCTGCGGCTGGCCGATCCTGCGCAGCGGCGCGGAGCGCGCCCGGCACCGGAGCGCGAACATGGACACGCTGATCGCGCTCGGGACCCTGACGGCGTTCACCTACTCGACCTACGAGCTCCTCGCGGGCGGTGACCTCTACTTCGAGACCGCCGCGCTGCTGATGGCCTTCATCCTCCTCGGCCGTTACCTCGAGGCGCGCGCGCGCTCGCGGGCGTCGAGCGCGATCAGGGCGCTGCTCGAGCTCGGGGCGAAGCAGGCACGGATGCTGGTCGACGGCGAGGAGGCGATGGTCCCGGTCGAGCGGGTCCGCGTCGGCGACCTGGTGCGTGTGCGCCCGGGCGAGAAGGTCCCGGTCGACGGGATCGTCGTCGACGGCGCCTCGGCGGTGGACGAGTCGATGCTCACCGGCGAGTCGGTCCCGGTCGACAAGCGCGAGGGCGACGAGGTCGCGGGGGCGACCGTGAACGCGAGCGGCGCCCTCACCGTGCGCGCGACCCGGGTCGGCGCCGACACGGCCCTGGCCCAGATCGTTGCGCTCGTCGAGCGCGCGCAGGCGGGCAAGGCGCCGGTGGAGCGCCTCGCCGACCGCGTCTCCGCGGTGTTCGTCCCGGCGGTGATCGCGGTCGCGGTGGCGACCTTCGCCGCCTGGTGGCTGCTCGCCGGCGACTCCACCGCCGGCTTCCTCGCCTCGGTCGCGGTGCTGATCATCGCCTGCCCCTGCGCCCTCGGCCTCGCCACCCCGACCGCGCTCATGGTCGGCACGGGTCGCGGCGCAAGCATGGGCGTGCTGATCAAGGGGGGCGAGGTACTGGAGCGCTCGCGGCGGATCGACACGGTGGTCTTCGACAAGACCGGGACCCTCACGCGGGGGGAGATGTCGCTGCTCGAGGTCGACCCGCTCGCGGGCGAGCGCGCGGAGGAGGTCCTGCGCCGCGCGGCTGCGGTCGAGGCCCTGTCCGAGCACCCGGTCGCGGAGGCGATCGTCGCGAGCGCACGCGAGCGCGGGCTCCCGCTTCCCGAGGCGAGAAACTTCGAATCGAGCGCCGGACACGGCGTCTGGGCGGATGTCGAGGGAACGACGGTCGTCGTCGGGCGGCGAAAGCTCCTGCGTGAGCGAGGCCTTGAGATCCCCGCCGAGGCCGAGCGGGCGGCGGCCGGGCTCGAGGAGGCGGGCGGGACCGCCGTGCTGGTCGCCTGGGAGGGACGGGTGCGGGGCGTGATCGCGGCCGGCGACACGCTGAAGCCGAACGCACACCGCGTCGTGCGCGAGCTCCACCAGCTGGGCGTCGAGGTGGCGATGATCACCGGCGACAACGCGCGCACCGCGGAGGCGATCGCCGGCCAGGCGGGGATCGACCGGGTGCTGGCCGAGGTCCTCCCGGAGGAGAAGGTGGGCGAGGTTCGCCGCCTGCAGGAGGAGGGCCGCTCGGTGGCAATGGTCGGGGACGGGATCAACGACGCCCCCGCCCTCGTGCAGGCCGACCTCGGGATCGCGATCGGCACCGGCACCGACGTGGCGATCGAATCCTCTGACATCACCCTGGTCTCCGGCGACCTCGAGGGCGCGCTCACCGCGCTTCGTCTTTCGCGACGGACCTTCCGGGTGATCCTTCAGAACCTGGGCTGGGCCTTCGGCTACAACGTCGCGGCCATCCCCCTGGCCGCGGTCGGGCTCCTGCATCCGGTGATCGCCGCCGCCGCGATGGCCTTCTCCTCGGTCAGCGTGGTGACGAACTCCCTGCGGCTTCGCCGCTTCGGGACGAGGGCCCGTGGCAGGCGTCAGCGCCCCGCTGCGAGCGCGGCGGAGGCCGGAGCCTGATGCCCGCGCTGCCGCTCGACGAGGCGGGAGCGTACGTCGCGGCCGCGTACCTCGTCTTCCTCGTGCTGGTCCTCGCCTACGTCGCGATCATGGCCGCGAAGCTCGCGCGCGTCGATCGCCGGCTCGCGGAGCTCGATGAGCTCCGACGCCGCGACGGCGCCCAGGAGAGCTCCGCAACCGATGCAGGCGGCGGGCCGGCCGGCGCCGATCACGCCCGGGTGAGCTCCCGGGCGAGCCGCGCCGCGTAGGCGCCGGCGACCCGGCGGCGCCACGCCCCCGGCGCCGGCCAGATCGCGATCAGGCCCCCCGCCACGGCGATCACTCCGCCGAGCCAGTACCAGAGCTGGAACGGGTTGACGTTGGCGCGAAGCGTGACCGGAAAGCTCCCGCTCTCGTAGCGGCTGGCGATTGCGCGCACCGCGAGGCGACCAGCCGCCGGCGCTGCGCGCCGGCCTCGCGGCGCTCGGCCTCGAGCCTCGCCCGGCGCAGGCGCTCCTTCTCCTCGCGGCGGCTCGCCATACGGCGCGCCAGCATATAACTACGCAACGTAGGAGTCGAGCCAGGCTCGACGGAGCTACGGCGACGAGCGCACGTCCCACGAGGCGCCGCCATCTGTGGAACCGAGCACCGTCCCGTCGCCGAGCGCGGCGTAGAGCTCCTCCGCGTCTTCCGCGATCAGCGCGCCCGGCTGTCCGCCGATGTTGCCCACCCTTCGCCAGGTCCGGCCCTCGTTTGAGCTCACCTGAACTTCCCCGGTCGCGTTGATCAGGTAGAGACGGTCGGGCTCGGGCCAGGCAAGGAGGCCGACGTCGCCACGAACCTGCCGCCAGCGGCGCCCATCGTCCTCGCTCAGCGTCAGCCCGCCCTCGGTCGAGGCGACGATCCGCTCCTGGCCGGCCGGATCGACCGCGAGGTCGATCGTCGCCGCCGGCGGGCGGCGCGTGGTCCAGCTCTCGCCGCCGTCGTCGCTCAGCATCAGCTCGCCGCTGAGGACGTTGTAGGCGTAGACGCGGTCGTGGGCGAAGCGGAGGACGTGGAAGTCGGCCTCGCCCGCGAGCGAGACCTCCTCCCAGCTCTGGCCCCCGTCGGTGGACTCGATCAGGCCGAGGCTGGGCGGGCGGTCCTCGCCCGGGGCGGGGTGGCCGGAGCCCAGGAAGCGGTCGGGCCCGACGACCGTGAAGCCCATCGTGTCCTGGAACTGCTCGTCCACGCGCTCGGCGCCGCTCGCGCCCTCCGGCGAGCGAAACAGGCCCGTGTGGGTGGCGATGAAGAGCGCACCGTCCTCGGGGTTGACGCCGAGGCCGTGGACGTGGAGCGGGCCCTCGGCCTCGGATGCGCCGCCCTCGCCGCCGCCGTCCCCGCAGGCGGCGATGAGGAGCGCGGCGGCGATCACGGCCACGGCGGCGAGGTGCGATCGTCTGCGGGGCCGTGAAGATCGGGTCATGCGGCTCTCACCGGATTCGGAGAGCGTAGTCGGAGCGGCATCCGCCGGGTTATGTACTACACTAGTTCGTAGATGGCACCGGACAACTCCGAGGAGGATCTATGGAAGCGTTGATCCCGCTCGCCCTACTGGCCTGCCCGATTGGGATGGGGCTGATGATGTGGTTCATGGCCAAGGGCATGCGAGGTGAGAAGGCGGAGGGGAATAGCAAGGAGCGGCCGCGCGAGGGCTCGCTCGCCGACCTCAAGGCCGAGCAGGCGCGGCTCGGCGCCGAGATCGAGCGCCTCGGGGACGGCGCGCGCGAGCGGGTGGCGAGCGGGTCGCGCCAGGAGGGCTAGCTCTGGCCTAGGATTCCGCCCGTGAGTAGAGCAAGCTCGGACGCAACGCCGCCGCCCCTGCACGAGCTCGAGGCGGAGGTGATGGAGGAGGTCTGGCGGCGCGACGGTGAGGTCGCGGTGCGCGACGTGCTCGACGCGCTCAACGCCCGCAGCCGTCGCAAGCGCGCGTACACCACCGTGATGACGATCATGTCCCGGCTTCACACCAAGGGTCTGCTGGAGCGCGAGCTGCGGGGCAAGACCCACTTCTACCGCGCCGTGATGAGTCTCGACGCTTACATGAACGCCCGCGCCCGCGGCGAGGTCGACGGCCTCGTGGCCGACTACGGCGACGTCGCGCTCGCGCACTTCGCGCGTCAGGTCGCGGGTCTCGACTCCAAGCGACTGCGCAAGCTTCGCGAGCTGGCGGGCGGGGGCTAGTGCGGAGCGCCTCGCGCCTTTACCGCCTCGGCATCCTGCTCTCGGGCATCGGGGTCGGCGTCGTCGCCCTGGCAACGGTGGCGGCCCTGCAGGGGCTACGCCTCGAGCCCGGCTCGCTTCGCGCCCTGATCGCGGCCTGCAGCAGCGTGCTGCCGTCGCTGGGTCCCGCGGGCTACGTCGAGCTTGCCCTCACCCTGCTCGCGAGCGCGAGCGTGGGGCTGGCGGTGCGCTCCCTCGTGAGGCAACTCCGCGCCACCCGCCGCTACCTGCGGGACCTGCGACCGACGACCGAGATCGTGAGGGTGGCGGGCGTGCCGTGCTGGGTGACCGCCGAGCGAGCGCCGCGGGCGCTCTGCGCCGGCTACCTCCTGCCTCGGGTCTACGTGAGCCGGGGGGCGCTCGAGGCGCTCACGCCGGGTGAGCTTAGGGCCGTGGTCGCTCATGAGCTGCACCACCGGCGGCGGCGCGATCCGCTTCGCCTCCTGGTCGCCAGGGTGCTCGGCGATGCCCTCTTCTTCCTGCCGGCGCTGAGGCGGATCGGCGAGCGCTACGCCGCCCTGGTGGAGCTGGCGGCCGACGAGGCGGCGGTGCGCGCGCTCGGCGAGCGAAGGACTCTGGCCGGCGCGCTGCTCAAGTTCGGCGACCTCGATGCCGGCACCGTCGCCGTGGCGGGGATCGCACCCGAGCGCGTCGACCACCTGAGCGGCGATCGCGGCGCGGCGCGGTGGCGGCTCTCGCCCACCGAGCTCGTGGTGAGCGTGCTCGCCGGCGGGGGGCTGCTCGCGGCGGCGGCCGTCCTGCTCGCCCTCCCTGGCGCGGCCTCGGTCGACGTGACCCGGGTTCTCGCGCAGAGCTGCATGCTGCTGATCGCCGCGGGCGGGCTGGCCATCGCGATCGCCGGGGGAAGGCTCCGGCGGGCCGGCGCCGATTGCCGTGGCGCGTTGAGCGCCGAGTAGGACGGGGCCCCGGTCCGACTCGGGCGGCTCGCCGCCGTGGTCTCGTCTCGGGGGCGATCGCCGCTGGTGCTACGACGTGCTCGTAGTAGACTTGGCCTGCATGGCAGAGCGCCGCAGCGAGCAACTTGGACCGCTCGAGTCCGAGCTCATGGAGCTGGTCTGGAGGCTCGATCGTCCGCTCAGCGTTCGCGAGCTGCTCGAGCAGCTCAACCGGGGCCGGGACCCCCAGCTCGCCTACACCACCGTGATGACGGTGGCCTCGCGGCTGGCCGAGAAGGGGGCGCTTGAGCGCCGCCGCGAAGGGCGCGGCTACATCTACCGCGCCGCGGCCCCCGACGCGGCCGCGCTCGCCGTGCGCGGCGTCCTGCGCGACTTCGGCGAGGAGGCCGTGGCCCACTTCGTCGAGGAGGCGCGCGACGATCCGAAGGCGCTGCGCCGACTGCGCCGGCTGCTGGCCGAGGAGTCGTGAGGCTCGACACGGCCAACCGCAGCTTCGCTGGCCTCGCGGGCGCCTCGCTGATCGCCGGGATGGTGGCGCTCTGCGGGGCGGTGGGCTGTGTCCTCGCGGCGCTCGTCGTCGTCCGGCTCGCCGAGGACGGGGTCGGCGCCCTCGCGAGCGAGGGGGCCGCGGTCTGGCCGGCGCTCGCCTTCATCGTGATCGTCGGCGCCGGGGCGGCCATCGGCGTGAGATCGCTCTACCGTCAGGTCCGCGCCTCGCGCGCACTCGCACGACGCGTGCACGAGATGGAGCTGGCGTTGCCGCCCGACCTCGCCCGGGCCGCCGAGCGCGCCCGCCTCGTCGGACGCCTTCGCCTCGTCGACTGCGGCGAGCGTTTCTCGTTCGCCTACGGCGCGCTGACGCCCCGCGTCGCCCTGAGCCGAGGGCTCTACGACTCGGCCTCGGCCGAGGAGCTCGACGCCGTGCTCGCCCACGAGCGCTATCACGTCCGCAACCTCGATCCCCTCAAGGTGCTCCTCGCCCGCGCCCTGCCGGCCACCTTCTTCTACTTGCCGGCGCTGGGGCACCTCCACACCCGCTACGTGGCGGGACGCGAGCTCGCCGCCGACCGCCGGGCGCTCGACTCCTGCGGGCGCCGCCCGCTCGCGGGCGCGCTCTACAAGGTCCTGCGCGGCCCCTCCTGGCCCGAGCTCGGCGGCGCGGCCGCGATCGGTGGCTCGGCGCTGCTCGACGCGCGCTTGGAGCAGCTCGAGACCGGCGCCGAGCCGCCGGTGAGCGGGCTGACGCCGCGCGCGGTGGCGGTGTCAGTCCTCGGCGCGCTCGCGCTCACCACCCTCTTCCTGGTCTCGGTGGCGGGCTTCGGCGGCCCCTCGGCGGTGGCGGACCTCGCGGGCGGAAGCGTGACGCTGCTCGACGTCGGCGGGGCGATCCTCTGTGCCGTGCCCTTGGCGGTCGGCGCCTGGCTGGGCTACCGCTGGCTCGCACGTCGCACCAACCGGCCGCTGAACGGATCGACGGTCGGCGAGCCGGGACGGGACCGGCCGCCCGCGGGCCGCCGCGCCTCACAACCGTGACGCCCTTCACACTAGCTACGACGTACCTGTAGTACTATCGCCTCGTCGTAACCAAGGCTCCGAGACAAGGGAGGCAACCAAATGGAGTCCCTGCTGTTCTTGATCCCGCTCTTGGCCTGCCCGCTTGCGATGGCGGCGATCGGGGCCGTTGGCTGGCTGTGGGCGAAGGCGAGCCGACGCCCGAACGACGCCGAGCAGCGCCCGGCGGGCTCGAGCCCGGAGCGCTCGGTGGCATCGCGTGGCGTCGCCGCCGAGGGGGCGTGACCGATGACTCCGCAACGGGCAGCCGCGGCGGGGGCGAGTCCAGGCTCGCCCCCGGCCGCCGCCGCGGAGACCGTCCACCATCCGATCTTCGCGCGGTTCTACCTGCGGATGACCGAGAGCCGCAAGGCGAAGGGCGAGGACGAGCATCGCCGGCGCCTGCTGGCGGGGCTCTCCGGGCGCGTGATCGAGGTCGGGGCCGGGAACGGCCTCAACTTCCCCTTCTATCCCGAGGGGGTCGCTGAGGTGGTCGCGGTCGAGCCCGAGCCCACCCTGCGCGAGGCCGCGGTCGGGGCGGCCCGGGAGGCGCCGGTGCGGGTCGAGGTGATCGACGGCGTCGCCGGAGCGCTGCCGGCGCCGGACGCCTCCTTCGATGCCGGCGTCGCGTCGCTCGTGCTCTGCTCGGTACCGGACCAGGCGCGCGCCCTGGCCGAGCTTCGGCGCGTGATCAGGCCCGGTGGCGAGCTTCGCTTCTACGAGCACGTCGTCTCGGTGCGGCCGCTTCCGTCGCGACTCCAGCGGCTCGCCGATGCGACCTTCTGGCCGCGAGTGGGCGGCGGCTGTCACATGAGCCGCGACACGGCCCGGGCGATCGAGGAGGCCGGCTTCACGATCGAGGGTCACGACCGCTTCCCCTTCAGCCCGGGGGTGCCGGTGCCCGCGCTCGCCCACATCCTCGGCGTTGCGAGGCGGCCGTGAGCCGCCGGGCGATGGCCGCGCGGGCGACACCGTATCTGCGAGCCCTGTGGATCGGTGCGGCGCTCTTCGTCGCCGGGATCGCGCTCGATCAGCGCTGGCATGCGACGCACGAGGAGTTCGAGGGGACCTCACAACAGTTCGAGGCCCACTGGTTGCTCTGGATCGGGTTCCTGGTCGTGCTGCTAATGACCGTGCTGGCGTTCCTCAGGCTCACCCCCGGTCAGCGCCATCCCGGGTTCGCCGTCGTCCTCGCGGCGTCCGCCGTCTACCTCCCGGTCACGGTCTGGCACTTCCTCGCTCACGCCAACGACGTCGATCCGGCCGTCGCCCACGTCCTGCTCGGACTCGGCGACGCGGCGATCATCGCCGGGGCAGGCTGGACGCTCGTGGCATCGCTCCGGGGCCGCTCGGCCTCGGGGCGTGCGACCTAGCGGAGTCGGCCTGGGAGGGACTGGAGGACATGAAGGCCACACCGGAGCGATGGGAGCAGTCGGGGGCGGAGCTCGCGCGCCTCACGTGGCGGCGGCTGATCCTGGCCGGTGCCCCCGCCAACGTGGGAGGGGCGCTCGTGGTCACGCTCTTCATCTTCCTGCTGCGCCCAACCGGGGGAGAGCTGGGTCCGCAAGCGGTAGTGCTTGCGGTCTACCTGGCGGGGGTCTTCCCGCTGGGAATCCACTGGCGGCGCCGACGCTACGCGCCGGTCGAGCGCTGGCTTTGCGCAGAACGGCCCCCAACGGATGCCGAGCGCGAGCTCGTCCTCCGCCAACCGGTGCAGGGCGTCATCACCTCCGCACCCTTCTGGGGGCTCGCGGCGGTGCTGTTCGCACTCCTCAACGCCGGCGACTCGGTGGCGGGCGCCGTGGCGATCGGAGTGACGGCGATCCTCGGCGGCGCCACCACCTGCGCTCTGATCTATCTGCTTCACGAACGCGTCTTCCGGCCGGTCACGGCTAGGGCGCTTGAAGCCGGGCCGGCCGAGCATCCGGTGAGGCCGGGAGTGGCCGGCCGGCTGACGATGGCCTGGACCCTTGGTACGGGGGTGCCCGCACTCGGCGTCGTCGCGGTCGCGAGCGTGGAGCTGCTCGGCGGCGAGCTCGACGAGCGCCTCGCGCTCGGGGCGGCGCTTCTCCTCGGGGTGCTCGCGATCTCCGTCGGGCTCGCAGCAACCCTCTTCGCCTCGAGCTCGGTAGCCGGCCCCGTCACCGCCATGCGCGGCGCCCTGGCTCGGGTCGAGGACGGTGATCTCAAGGCCCGCGTGGCAGTCGACGACGGCAGCGAGGTGGGGCTGCTCCAGGCGGGGTTCAATCGCATGGTCGAAGGCCTCGCCGAGCGCGAGCGGATCCGCGAGGCCTTCGGCACCTACGTCGACCGCGAGGTCGCGGAGCACATCCTGCGGGAGGGCACGGATCTCGCCGGCGAGGATGTCGAGGTGACGATGATGTTCATCGACATCCGCGACTTCACCGGCTTCGCCGAGCGCTCGACTGCCCCCGAGGTGGTGGCGACGATCAACCGACTGTTCGAGCGCGCGGTGCCGATCATCCACGCCCACGGCGGCCACATAGACAAGTTCGTCGGCGACGGGCTGCTCGCCGTCTTTGGCGCCCCCCGGCGCCAGGCAGATCACGCCGACCAGGCCCTGGCCGCGGCGCTTGAGATCGAGCGGGCGGTCGAGGAGGAGTTTGGCGACGAGCTCTCGATCGGGGTGGGGCTCAACTCGGGCGCCGTCGTCGCCGGCAACGTCGGCGGCGGCGGCCGGCTCGAGTTCTCCGTGATCGGGGACGCGGTCAACGTCGCCGCCAGGGTCGAGGCCGCGACGCGCAAGACCGGGGATGTGGTCCTCCTAGCCGAGAACGTGAAGCGGTTGCTACGCGATCACCCGGTCCGGCTGGAGGAGCGGCCCGGGATCCAACTCAAGGGCAAGAGCGAGGCCATCACGCTGTACGCGCCAACCGGTGGTGCGCCAAGTCGAACTTCGGGCGGCCGCGACGCGATCCGCGAGGGGGCTGAGCGGGCCGGGCCGGCCGAGTAGCCATGACCCTTGCCGAGGCGATCGCGCGTCAGCTCCGCCGGCCGTCCGGAATCGTCGGTCGGGGATTCGCGCACATCCTCAACCGCTTCAACCGCCCGATCAACGAGGCGGCGGTGGAGCGGCTCGCAATCGGCCCGACCGACACCGTCCTGGACGTTGGCTTCGGCGGCGGCGTCGCGACCGCGAGGGTCCTCGAGCAAACGCGGGGATTCGTCGGCGCGATCGAGGTGTCCGACGCGATGGTCGAGCACGCGAAGCGCCGCTTTCGCCGCGAGATCGAGCGGGGGCGGCTGGAGGTGAAGCGCGCCGATGTCTCCCGGATTCCCTACGAGGATGGGAGCTTCGACCGCGTGCTCACTGTGCAGACGATCTACTTCTGGCCCGATCCGCCCGCTGGCCTGCGCGAGATCCATCGCGTCCTCAGGCCTGGGGGCCGGCTCGTGGTGGCGACGGCGACCAAGGAGGAGATGGAGAAGCGCGGCTCCTGGACGCGGCACGGCTTTCGCAAGTTCGAGGACGAGGAATTGGAGGGGCTCCTGCGCGAAGCAGGGTTCGCCGACGTGGTGGTCGAGCGCGACGGTGTGAGGGTCTTCAGCGGCGGGCGAAAGCCATGACGGATGGCTCCACCCTGCTCACGGTCGCCATGGTCGCGATGACGGTGGTGATGATGGACGGCATGGTCGCCGTTGGAGCGTGGGCGTTCGTGCGCCGCCGCCGGAACGGGGGGGGATCGAGGGTGAGCAGCGCGACGTCGAGCCTCGAAGTCGCGCGCGGCGTCCACAGGCTGGGAACGCGCTGGGCCAACTTCTACCCCGTGGTGGACGGAGGCGAGGGCCTGCTGATCGACTCCGGCTATCCCGGATAGATCGGGCAGCTCGAGGCGACCGCGGAGGCGCTCGGAGTGGGCGACGCGGGATCCGCGCGGTGATCGTCACCCACCAAGACGTCGACCACGCCGGCACGGCCGAGGTGGTTCGGTCCCGAGCCGGGGCGGCGATCTACGTCGGAGCCGAAGACGCCCCGCTGGTGCGGGGCGCGTACCCGTCGCACCCACCGCACGGGTCCTGGCGCGAGTCGTGGCGGCCCAGCGTGGTCGGCTATCCGCTCCACGGCGCCAGCGTCGGCGGCGCGCGCTACCGGCCAGTGGCGACCGTCACGACCCCGGACGAGGACGGTCCGCTGGACGTGCCGGGGCGCTGGACGTGCCGGGGCGAGTCACCGACGCCGGGTCACACCGCGGGCCACCGCCCGGGAAAGGAGGACTCACCGGGCGTCGGGCCGGCCGGCGAAGAGATGGTCGTTTGGTCGCAGAAGCGGGCGTAGCGCCGAGACGCCCGAGTTGGACGAACGGGGGTCATCTCGCGGCCTCTGCCGAGGGCGCTCGCAATCTTCGGGAGCGGAAGTCTCGGCCGGACACTTCTGCTCCTGGCGAATGCGGGCATCCGCCGACGGTCTCTGTGGGCGCCTCAGTCTCGTCCTGAGCGGTGCTCTGAGTCTCACGCTCGCATTCGTGGCGAAGGAGGAGAACGCGGTGCGTGCGGTCCCGAGCTATTGCCAACAGCCCTGGCTCATCGCGGAGCACCGCTCGTTCACGAGAGCGAGCCTGTCCGCGACCGGCGCGACTTCGCGCCTCCTCGTCCGACGCGGGCACCACGTTTCCCTCTCCGGACGCGCTCGATTTGTCTCGGATGCGGAAGCGGCGCGCCCGAGCCGCACGCCGATCCGACCCCTACGGTGAGCGAGTGCCCCGGATCAGCTTCTTCTACGGAATCTCGATCTACATGTACTGGAGCGAGGCCCACCACGCCCGGCCGCACTTCCATGCCCGTTACGCCGGGCAGGCGGCCTCGGTCGATCTCGACGGCAAGGTAATTGCGGGTTCGTTGCCGCGGCGTGCTCAGCGGCTGGTCGCTGAGTGGGCACGCATGCACCGCGTCGAGCTTGAGGCCAACTGGGAGCGGGCACGAGGCGAACAGCGGCTTGAGCCCGTCGACCCGCTTCCCTAGCATCACGCTCGTGGAGCAGCTTCTCGACATCACGGCGGTCGAGGTCGTCGGCGACCACCGGCTTCGCCTGACCTTCGAGGATGGGACCGTGGGCCACGTCGATTTGTCCGAACGCGAGTGGCGCGGCGTGCTTGAGCCCCTCCGGGATCCGGCCTACTTCGCGCAGGTCCGCGTCGATCCGGAATCCGGGACGATCGCGTGGCCGAACGGCATCGACCTGGCTCCCGAGCCGCTCTACGAGGAGGCTCGGCGTAACCCAGTCGAGCCGGCATCGAGCGCGCACTAGAGCGATGCACGACCCGCGGCCCGCCCGGCAGGCTGAGCGTTCACGTTGAGCGCGAGACGACGGCGCCTGCGGAGCTGGTGCTCGATACCTGGCGCGATCCCTCGCCCGAACGGCGTGGGGAGATCTGGTCCAATGTCACGCCCAAGCACTTCACTGCACGGCTCCGGCGATGACTTTCTCGACGTCACCGAGGGCACCTTCATCGCGGGCGTGTTCTGGGAGCGCTGCCGCTACGAGTGGCCCGAGCCCGATCGCGTGACCGCCACCGTTCTGGAGTCCAACGTTTTCAAGCATGGCAGCAGGACTGAGCTCCGGGCCGCGCCCCGCGACGGTGGCGGCAGCCGCGTCGAGCTGATCGTCAACCGCGAGTACCAACCCGGTCCCAAGGGCCGGATCGCCACGGCCGTCAACCACCTCGGGGGTCGGCGCCTGTTTCCGTGGTATCTGGGGACCGCCCTCAAGGCGCTCGAGAAGCGAATCGCGGCGTCGGAGCGATAGGCCGGCGAGGAAGACGGGGGGCTTGGGGTAGCTCGCCGAAGACCGGCGTGCAGCCTCGCACCTCGCTTCTGCATTCGCCTGGATGCGGGCAGGTAACAACCGAATCCAGCCTGCCCGCTTCGGACTGCCATGAAGAAGGGTCCCCCAGCGGTGGCACGCTTGCCGTGTTCACCGCAAACGAGCACCGAGGAGGACCCGCTCGAAATGTTGCACGCCGGACTCGATCTCAGCCGCAAGAAGCTCGACATCTGCCTGCTCTCAGCGGAGGGAGAGCATCTCGACCAGCTCGTCGTCGCGCCCGACGTCGACTCGCTGCGCACGCTCGCGCGCCGAATCGACGAGGTCCACGGCGAGCCGGTCTTGGCCGTGATCGAGTCGATGACCGGGGCGCGGATCGTCCACGACACCCTCGAGCAGGCGGGCTGGGAGGTCGAGATCGCCGACGCGCAGAAGGTCAAGGGCCTCGCGCCGCTTGCCTGCAAGACCGACAAGATCGACTCGATGGTGCTGGCGGTGCTCTCCCAGCGCGACCTGGTGCCGGCGATCTGGCTCCCCGACCC
>JBOGZD010000024.1:0-28145 GCA_050697155.1 Solirubrobacterales bacterium
TCGGCGCCCACAGCTACACCGACGCCCAGGTCGGGCGCCTCACCGCCGCCGCCGACCCCGCCGGCGAGGACGGCCTCTGCGCGGTCACCTTCCCCTCGCTCAGCCTCGACCAGGAGCCGATCGCCGCGGGGCAGGTGCTGCGCGGCCGCCGCTGGCTGCCGATCAGCACCCTCGATGGCGTCGAGCTACCCCGCGTCGCCGAGCTCCAGGCCGAGGCCGCAGCCGCCCCGAACGCGGTGCTGGCGCCGGACGGGAGGCTCAGCGCCGAGTAGGGGCGGGGGCGCGGGAGCGACCCGCGGGGTTGTTCTCGCTATGCGAGAGAAACTCCGCGGCCCCGATCAGCTCGTTGCTGAGATCGCGGCTCGCCAGCACGGTGTTGTCTCAGTTGCTCAGCTGATCAGCGCGGGTCTGAGCCACGCCGGAATCTCTCGCCGGGTTGCCGCAGGGCGCCTCCACCGCATCCACCGAGGCGTGTACGCGGTTGGTCATTCAGGCGTAACTCCTCGGGGGAACTGGAAAGCGGCGACGCTTGCGCTCGGTCCACGGGGGGTGCTCAGCCATCGCAGCGCAGCCGAGCTCTGGGGGATGCTCCCTGAGTCGGAGAGAGTGCCCGAGGTGACGGTTCCTGGCGCGGCCGACCCCGGGCGTCGCCGAGGCATCCGGGTTCATCGCTCGGTGAGGCTGGATTCATCGGCGACCACGATTCGGGACAACATCCCGGTTACGCGCCCAGCGCGGACGCTCTCGGATCTCGAGCGCACCGCCCAGTCCCACGTCGTCCGGCGTGCCCGACGGCAGGCGGAGTACCTCGGCCTGCCACTCGACGAGGTTGCGACCGACGGAAGTCGCAGCGACCTGGAGAGCGCCTTCCTCGCTCTGTGTCGCCGCAACCGGATCCCCGAACCCGAGGTCAATGTTCCGGTCGGGCCCTACACCGTGGATTTCCTGTGGCGTGACCGCGGGTTGGTCGTGGAGGTGGATGGATATGGCGCTCACCGCGGGAGGCAGGCATTCACCGACGATCGCGTGCGTGACGCGTGGCTCGCTCGTCACGGCCTCGACGTTCAGCGGTTCAGCGACTGGCAGATCGAGAACCAGGCGAGGGAGGTCGTCGCCACCGTGTGGTCAAGGCTCGGTCGGCGGGTCTAACCGCGCGGACTTTCTCTCGGTATGCGTGAGAAACTCTGCGGCTGCGCACCTACCGCCCGCCGGTGAACCGGACGAAGGCGCGCCAGGCGGGCTTTGCGGTCAGGCTTTCGCTGCGGAAGAGGCCGGCCCAGGAGCACCAGCCACAGCGGGCCTGGGTGCGGGGGGTGTCGCGCCAGGCGAACCAGGCGATCAGCTTCAGCCTCAGCCGCCGCCGGGCGCGGGTGAGGTAGCGAAAGGACTGCTCCAGCCGGTCCGCCTGTCCCCGGTGCCCCCGGTTGAGGGGCGTGTCCCCGCCCGACGTCCAGCCGATCTCGGTGATCCAGAGGCTGGCGGGTTGGGAGCCGTATCTGCTGATCACCTCTCGGATGCGCGAGATCTGCTTCCTGACCCGGGCCATCTTCCGGCCGTAGGGATGGATGGCCACGCCCTCGAACCAGGGATCCAGTCCGACCGCGTACAGGCCCTGGAGGAAGTCCCAGGCGGTGAGAGACCTTCCGATGGGTGCGTCCGGGGTGCCGAACATCCCCCCGAGGATCACGCGGGCCCCAGGGTCCTGACCGCGCAGGCCGGTGGTCGCGTTGACCACCAGCCGGGCGTAGGAGAAGACATCGGGCCGCGGCGCGTAGAACATCGCCGAGTTCGGCTCGTTCCAGACCTGCCAGGTGCGCACCGGAAACCGCGGCAGCTCCGGGTGCTGGTCCCAGAACTCGCCGCCCGGCCCGTAGCGATCAGCGAGGGCCGCGAACAGCCCCTGCCAGACCAGTAGCCCCTCCTGGGTCTGCGGCGGGGTAACCGAGCACCTGCTCTGACAGCCCTCGTACTCCGACAGCCATTCGGGGGTGCCGAAGATCCCCGGCAGCACGGTCATCCCGTGCCGGGCCGCGAGGGCGACGACGTAATCGAGCTCGCGCCAGTCGGGGTTGGCGAAGTCGGCCGTCGGCATGATGGTCGCCCACCCGAAGACGTAGCGGAGCGTTCCCACCCGCCCGCCCTCCATCCGCTCGAAGTCGATCGGCGCCGGGGTCGACTGGGGAACGACGCCGTAGAACTGCCGCGACGGGCGGGCCTGGGCGCTGTCGGCGGCGGCGAGCAACAGCAGCAGCCCGGCCAGCACCCCCGCCCTGATGCGCATCAGATCTCGGCCGCCTCCGCGGGGCTACCCGGAACCCCCTCGTCCTCCCAGTCGGCAGCGTCGCCGAGCGCGGCGGACTTGATCACCTTGAGACCGAGCAGGGCGCACTTCATCCGGGTCGCCGAGATCTCGATCCCGAGCAGGTCGAGGACGAAGTCCTTGGGCAGCCCGATCAGCTCCTCCCGGGTGCGCCCGCCCAGCTCCTCGGTGAGCATCGAGGTCGCCGCGGTCGAGATCGCGCAACCCTTGCCCTCGAAGGAGACCCGCTCGACGCGCCCGTCGTCGCCGAGCTCGATGTAGACGTGCTGCTCGTCGCCGCAGAACGGGTTGGTGTCCTCGAATTCGAGGTCGAACCGCTGGGGCCGCCCGAAGTTCTGCGGCCGTTTGTAGTGCTCGAGGATGTTCTCGCGGTAGAGGTCGTCCACTCGTGCGAGGGTACCCAGGCGCGGGGATGGCCGGTCCGGGATCCCGACCCCTTGAACGGCGGGCCGGCTCATATAGGCTGGTCGGGCGGCCAGTGGACATACCCGAGCACGAGGAGGAAGCCGTGAGCGCTGTTCCGGTTGGAGTTGCAGGGTCAGCTCGACGAGATGGGCAGGTGGTGCTGTCGGCCGGCGCCGTCATCCGGCGGTCGAGGGTCGCGTTGCTGTCCGCAGCGTTGTCTCTGGCCCTCCTCGCGGCAGGCGCCACCGAGTCCCGCGCCGCCACGGCGACTTTCGTCTTCACCGGCGCCGAGCAGACCTTCACCGTCCCCGCTGGGGTGACGAGCGTGCAGATCGTTGCGATCGGCGGCCGCGGCGGCGCCGGTGCCGAAGGTGGCGCCGGCGGCTTCGGCGCCACGGCATCCGCCGACGTGCCGGTCGTCCCCGGCCAGGTGCTCTACGTCGAGGTCGGCGGAAACGGCGGCGGCGCGTCGGGCGATAACGGCGGCGCCGGCGGATTCAACGGCGGAGCGTCCGGGGGCGACAGCGGCGATGCCACCTTTGGCCACGGCGGTGGCGGTGGCGGTGGTGCCTCTGACGTTCGCACGGTGCCGCTCGCTCAGGGCGCAGCCTCCCTCGCTTCGCGGCTGATAATCGCCGCCGGCGGTGGCGGCGGCGGCGGGGCCAACGGCTCCGACGACGGCGGTGGCTCGGGTGGCGCTGCGGGCGCCGATGGAGGCGACGGGACAGAAACCGGTGGAGGTGACCCCGGGGGCGCGGCGACGCCGACCGCCGGTGGGTCCGGAGGCCAAACCGGTGAGGACGGGGTGCAAGGGAGCGGCGGGGACGGCGCCGACACGGCTGGCGGCGTGGCTGCGGGCGGCGGCGGCGGAGGAGGCGGTGGCGCCTTCGGCGGCGGAGGCGGCGGGCCAGGAAGCGGCGGAAGCGGCGACGGCGGTGGCGGCGGCGGAGGCTCCAGCGCCTTCGTGCCCAACGCGACGAACACCTCGATCACCGCCGATACGACGGGCGGTCCGCTGGTGACGATCACCTACGACGAAGGCGCCGTCGACAACAGCTTCAGCTTCGGCAAGGTGAAGCGCAACAAGAAGAAGGGAACGGCGAAGCTGACCGTCAAGGTGCCAGGGCCCGGTGAGCTGGCGCTCAAGGGCAAGGGCCTGAAGAAGGTGGCGAAGCAGGCCGGCGCGGCCGGCGACGTGAAGCTCAAGGTCAAGGCCAAGGGCAACAAGAAGGAGAAGCTGAACGATCGGGGCAAGACGAAGGTCAAGCCCAAGGTGACCTACAGCCCGACCGGAGGCACGCCGAACACCAAGACCAAGAAGGTCAAGCTCGTAAAGAAGTAGGCATCAGCCTCGCCCCGCGGCGTGAACCGCCCGCGTGCGGGGCTGGCGGATCGACATCGCCGTCAGTCGAGCTCGAACACGCCCCGAGCGTCGGCGAGTCCCTCGACCAGCCGGTCGATCTCCTCGCGGGTGGTGTAGACGCCGAAGCTCGCGCGGGCGGTCGCGGCGACGCCGAGGCGGTCCATCAGCGGCTGGGCGCAGTGGTGGCCGGCGCGCACGGCGACCCCGTGGCGGTCGAGGATCTCGGCGACGTCGTGCGCGTGAACGCCCTCGAGCTCGATCGACACCGGGCCCGGGCGCTCGGGCGAGCGGCCGGGGCCGAAGACCCGCACGCCGGGCACCTCGGCGAGGCGCTCGAGCGCGTAGTCGGCCGTCTCGCGCTCGTGCTCGAGGACCCGCTCCATCCCCAACGCGTCGAGCCAGCGCAGCGCGGCCGCCATCCCGATCGCCTGCGCGATCGCCGGCGTCCCTGCCTCGAACCGGGCCGGCGGGTCGGCCCAGGTGGTGCCGTCCTTGCTCACCTTGCGGATCATCGAGCCGCCGCCCAGGAACGGCGGCATCCCGCGCAGCAGCTCGAGCCGCGCCCACAGCGCCCCGACCCCGGTCGGCCCGTACGCCTTGTGGGCGGTGACCGCGTAGAAGTCGACGTCCAGCTCGGTCACGTCGATCGGCAGCTTCGGCGCGGCCTGCGCGCCGTCGACGAGCACCAGCGCCCCGGCGTCGTGCGCCATCCGCGCGATCTCGGCGATCGGGTTCAGGGTCCCGAGCACGTTGGAGACGTGGGCGACGCCGACCAGCTTCGGGCCGCGCTCGAGCAGCTGTCCGAGCGCCTCGAGGTCGAGCGTGCCGTCATCGGCGATCGGGGTCCAGTCGATCTGCACCCCGACCGCGTCGGCGAGCTGCTGCCAGGGGACGATGTTGGAGTGGTGCTCCATCTCGGTGAGCACGATCCGGTCGCCGGCGCCGACGTTCGCCGATCCCCAGGCGCGGGCGACCAGGTTGATCGCCTCGGTCGCGTTGCGGACGAAGACGACCTCGCGCCGGTCGGCGGCGCCGAGGTGGTCCGCGACGGTCGCGCGGGCGCCCTCGTACGCTGCCGTCGCCTCGGCCGAGAGCGTGTGCGCGCCACGGTGGACGTTGGAGTGGTGGCGGCGCTCGTAGCGATCCATCGCCTCCAGCGCGGCCAGGCAGCGCTGCGAGCTGGCGCCGCTGTCGAGGTAGGCGACCGGCTTTCCGTTGATCTCCCGGGCAAGCGTCGGGAACGCGGTGCGAACCTTCTCGATCGGGTAGGCGCCCTCGGCCGCGGCCGTCGTGGTGGTGGTCACCGGCTTCATCGCAATCGCGCTAGGCGGCCGCCTCCGCCTGAACCTCCTCGCCGATCCAGCCGTAGCCCTTCTCCTCGAGCTCGGTGACCAGCTCGGGGCCGCCCTCCTTGACGATCCGCCCGTCGTACATGACGTGGACGAAGTCGGGCTCGACCAGATGCAGGATGCGCTGGTAGTGGGTGATGATCAGGACGCCCATGTCGGGGCCGGCGACCCGGTTGACGCCCTCGGCCACGGTGCGAAGCGCGTCGATGTCGAGCCCGGAGTCGGTCTCGTCGAGGATCGCCATTCGCGGGCGCAGCATCGCGAGCTGGAGGATCTCCATCCGCTTCTTCTCGCCGCCCGAGAACCCCTCGTTGAGGTAGCGGCTGGAGAACTCCTTCGGGATCCTCGCCAGCTCCATCGCCGCCTCGGTGTCCTTGCGGAACTGCTTCAGGCTCACCTGGTCTTCACTGCGCGTCTCGCGGTGCGCGTTGATCGCCATGCGCAGGTACTTGGCGACGGTGACCCCGGGAATCGCCACCGGGTACTGGAAGGCCATGAACAGCCCGGCCCGTGAGCGCTCCTCGGGATCGGCCCCGGTGATCTCCACGCCGTCGAAGTTGATCTCGCCGTCGGTCACCTCGAACGCCGGGTGCCCCATGATCGCGTTCGCGAGCGTCGACTTGCCCGAGCCGTTCGGCCCCATCAGCGCGTGCACCTCGCCCCGCGAGACCGCGAGGTCCACGCCCTTGAGGATCTCCTTGTCCTCGGCGGTGACGCGCAGGTTGCGGATCTCCAGATCAGCCAAAGTCTCCTTTTCCTTTCGTGTCTAGGCGACCGGCGCGGTAGCGCGCTCGGTCCGGGCGGAGAACTCGACCAGCTCGGCGAGCGTGGTCCCGGCGAGCGCCTTGGTCACTCCACCCTGCACCCTGGTCCAGAGCATCTTGGTCGAGCAGGCGCGGTCGCCGTCGGTCTCGTGCGAGCACAGCACGCGGCCCTCGCGGTCGATGTGAAAGCACTCCATCGGGGCGATCGGCCCCTCCAGCGCCTCGACAACGTCGAGCATCGCGATCTCCCCGGCGGGCTTCGCCAGCCGGTAGCCGCCGTGTGCGCCGCGGACCGAGGTCACCATCCCGGCGTCGCGCAGCTTCGCCACCAGGTGCTCGAGGTAGGAGAGCGGCAGCGTCTCCGCCTCGGCGACGGCTGCGAGGGCGACCGGGTCGGCGTCGGCCGGGGCGGAGTCTCCGGCCCGCCGGCCGAGCTCGACCATCAACCGCACTCCGTATTCGGCCTTGGTCGAGAACAGCATCTCGATCCAAATCCTACTCAAGCGGTCGGTTATTCGATGCCCCCGGCCACGTCCGCCTCTCCTATCCTTCGCGCCGTGCGGGTGTCCGAGCGGCTTCGCGGCCTCCGGCCGACGGAGCCCGCCCACTGGGTTCTCGCCGGGATGGTCGCCGCCGGCGTGCTCGTCCGCTGCTTCGCGGCCGTCTCCTGGTGGCCGGCCGGGACCACGCTGCCGGACTCGATCCTCTATGCGTCCTATGCCGAGGACAACCCCCTTGACAGCGCCCAGCACCCCGCCGGGTACTCGGCGGCACTCGCCCTGCTCGGTGTCGTCAGTCGCGAGGTGGCGGTTCCCGTGTTGCTCCAGCACCTCAGCGGCATCGCGTCGGCGCTGCTCCTCTACGCCGCCGTGCGCCGGCTCACGGGCTCTCCCTGGCCGGCGCTCGCCCCGGCGGCCGTGGTGCTCCTGAACGCCGACCTCGTCTTCCTCGAGCACACGGTGATGTCGGAGAGCCTCTTCCTGCTGGTCCTCTCCGCGGCCCTCTACGCGGCGGTGCGCTCCATCGACGCCCCGGAGCCGAGCTGGCGCTGGGCGCTCGCCTGCGGGGCCCTGGTCGCCCTCGCGGCCGTCATCCGGTCGGCCGGGCTCTTCGCCCTTCCGGTGGTCGTGCTCGCGGTGCTGCTCTGCCGGCCGGGGCCCTGGCGGTCGAACTGGAGGCCGCCCGCCGCGATCGCCGGGGCAGCGGCCGTCCTTCTGCTCGGCTACGCGACCGCGAGCAGCGCGGTCAACGGCCGCTTCGAGCTCGCCCCCGCGCAGGGCTGGCACCTCTACGGGCGGGTTGCCCCGTTCGCCGACTGCGCCCGGTTCGAGCCGCCCGAGGACACCGAGTCGCTGTGCGAATCGACCCCGCCCGAGAAGCGCCCGGGGCTCGACTACTACATCTTCGACGGGACCGCGCCCGCCTTCAGGGAGTTCGGGGCTCTCGGCGAGCAGGACGGCAAGCTGGGCTCGTTCGCCCGCGCGGCGATCCTCAACCAGCCCGGCGACTACCTGAGCGCCGTCTGGGACGACATCAGCGGCTTCTACGTCCCCGGCGGCTATCCGTTTCGCCGCGGTGCCGGCTCGGACCTCGATCCCCAGCTCGACTGGCGGTGGCCGCTGCTGCCGGTGGCCGTTGAGGTGCCCACCACCGAGCGCGAGATCGAGCTCGGCATGGAGGGCTTCTTCAACCCCTTCTCGGTCGATCCCGACCCGGGTGGCCTCGAGCAGCTTCGCGACTACCAGACCGTGTTCCGGTTCGGCGCCACGGCGCTGGCGATCACCACCGCGCTCTCGCTGCTCGGGTTGCTGATCGGACCGCGCCGCAACCGGGTCGCCGTGCTGCTGTTCGGGGTGGGCGGGCTCGCGATCCTGCTGCTGCCGGCGCTGAGCGTGCAGTACGCGGCCCGCTACATGGTCCCGGTCGCGCCCCTGCTCGCCGCCGGGGCGGCGATCAGCGTGCTCTCCGCCTGGCGCCGCGGGGATGGGGGCCGGCGGCGGCTGGGTACGATCGCGCCGTGAAATTGGTCATCCAGATCCCGTGCCTGAACGAGGAGCGCACGCTGCCGCGGGTGCTGGGCGAGCTGCCGCGCGAGCTGCCCGGCTTCGACGCGGTCGAGTGGCTGGTGATCGACGACGGCTCCACCGATCGCACCTCGGACGTCGCGCGGGAGGGCGACGTGGACCACCTCGTCAGGCTGACGAACAACAAGGGCCTCGCCGCCGCGTTCCAGGCCGGCCTCGACGCCGCGCTGAAGCTCGGCGCGGACGTGATCGTCAACACCGACGCCGACAACCAGTACCGGGCCACGGACATCCCGCGGCTCGTGGCGCCGATCCTCGAGGGGCGCGCGGACATGGTGGTGGGCAGCCGCTCGATCGAGGAGATCGAGCACTTCTCGCGCACGAAGAAGCTGCTCCAGCGGCTCGGCAGCTGGGTCGTGCGGCGGGCCTCGCGCACCGACGTCCCCGACGCGACCTCGGGGTTTCGCGCCTACAACCGCGAGGCAGCGCTGCAGCTCCTCGTCGTCTCGAACTTCACCTACACCCTCGAGAGCCTGATTCAAGCCCGGCGGACCCTGGTGGCCGTCGAGCACGTCCCGATCACGACCAACCCGCAGCTCCGCGAGTCACGGCTCTTCGACTCCACCGGCGCCTACGTCCGCCGCAACGCGCTCGCCGTCTTCCGCGCCTACGTGCTCTACGAGCCGCTGCGCTTCTTCTCGCGGGTCGCGGCGGTCCTGCTGCTCGGGGCGCTCGCCGCGTGGACGCCCTTCCTGCTCGACTTCATCCGCACCGGCGACACGAGCGGCCACGTGCAGTCGCTGATCGCGGGCGCGGTCCTGGCGGTGGTCGGCGTGCAGATGCTCGCCCTCGGGATCGTCGGCGACGCGCTCGCGGGCCAGCGGGCGATCGGACAGCGGATCTACGAGCGGGTTCGCCGGCTCGAGCTCGAGGCGGGCGTCAGGCCGGCGCACTACGAGCCGGGTCGCCGGGACCTTCGGGTCGAGCGCCTCGAGGAGCTCGAGGTCGAGCGCTCCGGGCCGCGATGAGCGGCCCGGCCGGAAACGTCTACGACAAGTACGCGTCCTCGAATCCGATTGAGAGGCGGCTGGTGCGGGGCTTCATCGATCGCGTCGGCGAGCTTGTCTCGCTGACCGGTGCCCGCGCGGTTCACGAGGTCGGGTGCGGCGAGGGTGAGATCGCGATCGCCCTCGCGGGCCGCGGCCTAGCGGTGCGCGGCTCTGACGTCTCGGCCGAGGTCGTCGAGGAGGCGAGGCGGCGGGCCGCGGAGGCCGGGCTGGATGTCGCCTACCGGGCGGCGTCGATCGAGGAGCTGTCCGCGCCCGCCGACGCGGCCGAGCTCGTGCTCTGCTGCGAGGTGCTCGAGCACCTACCGGATCCCGAGCGGGGGCTCGACGCGCTTGCGGGGCTGGCGCAGCCATGGCTGCTCGCGAGCGTTCCCCGCGAGCCGCTGTGGCGAGCGCTGAACCTCGCCCGCGGCGCCTACATTCGCGAGCTCGGCAACACGCCGGGTCATCTCAACCACTGGTCCCGGCGCGGATTCCTGCGCTTCCTCGCCCGCCGGCTCGAGATCGTCGAGGTCCGCGCCCCGCTGCCCTGGACGATGGCCCTCTGCCGGGCGGCGTGACGTGCGGGGAGCCGCCGAGCGCACGCTGAACGCGGTCCGGGCCTTCTGGCCGACGGGGGCTCCCGGCTGGATCCTGCTCGGACTGGTCGTCGCGGGCCTCGTCGTCCGCGGGTTCGCGGCCTATGCCTGGTCGCCGACCGTGCACTCGCTCGCCGACTCGAGCCCGTACGCCGGCTACGCGGCCTCGAATCCGCTCGACAACCCCCAGCACCCGGCCGGCTACTCGGCCTTCCTGGCGATGGTCGGCGTCGTCTCCCGAGAGATCACGGTGACGATGGTGCTCCAGGGCCTGCTCGGACTCGCATCGGCGCTGCTGCTGTTCGCGGCCACCCGGCGGATCGCCGGGCCGTGGCCGGCGCTCGTCCCGGCCGCGGTGGTCCTGCTCGGCGGCGACCAGGTGCTGCTCGAGCGGGCGGTCATGTCCGAGACCCTGTTCACCTTCGTCCTCGCCGCGGCGCTGTATGCCTGCGTGCGCGCCTTCGAGCGGGAGGAGCCGTGGTGGGGGTGGCCGCTCGCCGCCGGCGTCCTCGTCGCGCTGACGGCGACGGTGCGCTCGGCCGGGACGTTCCTGGTCCCGGTCGCGGTGGTGGCGCTGCTCTTCTCGCGGCCGCGGCCGTGGCTGCCGCGCTGGCGACCGGTTGCCGCCCTCGCCGCCGGGGCGGCGGCGGTGCTGATCGCCTACGCGGGGGCGAACGCCGCCGCCCGGGGAAGCTTCGAGCTCGGCCCGTCCCAGGGCTGGCACCTGTACAGCCGCGCGGCGAGCTTCGCCGACTGCGACCTGTTCACGCCGCCGGAGGGCACCGAGGGCCTCTGCGAGGAAAAGCCGCCCGAGAGGCGACTCGGCGGCAGCTGGTACACCTTCAACCCCAAGTCCCCGGTGGTGCGCGAGTTCGGGCACATCGGCAACGAGGACGAGTTGGTGGGGCAGTGGGCGCGGGAAGCGATCCTGTCCCAGCCCGGCTCGTACCTGCGCCTGGTCTGGCGTGACTTCCGGGCGTTCTTCGTTCCCACCTCGCACGGCGGCCCGCTCTTCAGCGGGCACGGCCTCGACCCGACGCTCGACTGGCGCGTCCCGCTGGTCTTCGTTGACGCGCACTCGCGCGACACGCTGCGCAACACCGAGGCCGGCATCGAGTCCTTCTTCGACGACTTCGAGATCGAGATCGTCCCCTCCGCGCTCGAGACGCTCCACGACTACCAGCGTGTCTTCCGCTTCGGGGCGACCGCGCTCAGCGCGTGCGCGATCCTCGCGCTGCTCGGGCTCTTCGTCGGTCCTCGCAGGAGCCGCGTCGGCGTCTTCCTGCTCGCCGCGGGCAGCGTCGCGTTGCTCGTCTCGCCGGCGATCGCCGGGATCTACGTCGGCCGCTACACGGTGCCGCTCGCCGGGCCGATGGCCGCCGCGGGCGCGATCGCGGCCGTCCAGCTCTTGCGCGTCGAGCGGGCGCGCCGCGCCGTGGGGAGGTCCGCGTGAGCGGCGTCGCCGCGACGTTGCGCGGGCTGATCGCGGATGGCACGTGGCGAAGGCGGCTCGCCGCAGGGTTCGGAAGGCTGCGGCCGACGAGCACGGCCGAGGCGCTGCTGCTGGTCCTCGTCCTCGCGGGCATCTGGTTGCGGATCGCCGCCGCCGTCTCCTGGTGGCCGGTGACGACGACGCTGTCGGACGCCTGGCCCTACGCCTTCTACGCCGAGACCGGTCCGTTCGACAATCCCCAGCACCCGCCGGGCTACTCGGCGCTGCTCGCGCTGGTCGGGGTCGTCACCCGTGAGGTCGCCGTTCCGGTGCTGCTTCAGCACCTGCTCGGGATCGCCTCGGCGCTGCTTCTCTTCGCCGCCGTTCGCCGGCTCACCGGCTCCCCCTGGCCGGGGCTCGTGCCGGCGGCGGTCGTGCTGCTCAACGGCGACCAGATCTACCTCGAGCACTCGATCATGTCCGAGGGCCCTTTCGTCTTCCTGGTCTCGGGGTCGTTGTACGCGTGCGTGCGGGCGCTCGACGAGCCGCAGCCGTGGTGGCGCTGGCCGCTCGCGGCGGCCGGGCTGGCCGTCGCGGCGACCACCGTGCGCGCCGTGGGCGTCTTCCTGATCGCAGGGCTGATCGCGGCGCTGGTCGTCTCCCGCCCGCGACCGTGGCTGCCGAACTGGCGCACTCCGGCGGTGATCGCCGGCGTGGCGGTCGCCCTCCTGGTCCCCTACGTGACGGTCATCGTGGCGAACGGGGACAGCTTCGGGATTGCGCCCTCGTCGGGCTGGCACCTGTACCACCGGGTCGCGCCGTTCGCCGACTGCGAGGAGTTCACGCCCCCCGAGGGGACCGAGGCGCTCTGCGAGTCGACCCCGCCCGCCGAGCGGCTGGGCGGCGACTTCTACCTCTTCGATCCCGAATCTCCCGCGGTGCGCGAGTTCGAGTTCATCGGCAGGGAGGATCGCCAGGTGGGCGCGTTCGCGCGTCAGGTGGTCCTCAGCCAGCCGACCGACTACCTGGAGGCGGTGTGGCTCGACCTGCGCGCATTCTTCGTCCCCAGCGCCCACGCACAGATCCCGTTCTCCGGTGGAGCGCTCGACCCGCAGCTCAACTGGTCCGCGGCGCTGCCGCCCTACCCGAACCTCGACCCGCGGACCGAGGTCGACACCGAGCGCGGCATGGAGACCTTCTTCGACGACTTCAGCGTCAGCAAGAACCGGGCCGGGCTCGAGCTCCTGCGGGACGTTCAGCGGGTCCTGCGCTTCGGAGCCACGGGGCTCGTGATCACCACCGCGCTCACCCTGCTCGGGCTGCTGATCGGCGCCCGCCGCGAGCGCGTCGGCGTGCTGCTGTTCGGCGTCGGCGGCCTGGCGCTGCTCGCCGCCCCGACGCTGAGCGGGGTCTACGTCGGGCGCTACATGGTCCCACTCGCCGGCCTGCTCGCCGCGGGCGCGGCGATCGCCGCGACCTCGATCGTGCGCGCCGAGGCGGACCGCAGGCGAGTGGAGGACGGATAGGCCTTCCGGCCCCGGTCAGGCCGACACCCGGGCACGGACGATCAGGCTCAGGCCCACAGGGGGCCGGCGGCGCTGTTCGACCGGGCGCCAGGCGCGGACCACCGGCTCGTAGAGGCGCAGCGAGCGCCCACCGATACCGGGCCCGCCGATGCGGCTCTTCAACCACCACGCGGGCACGCCGGGGAGGTTGAAGGGGTAGATCTCGTCGATCTCGAACCCCGCGGCGGAGACCAGTTGCGCCAGCGAATCGCGCTCGTAGCGGCGCTCGTGCCCGTAGGCGCGGTCGAGGGGCCCGAACAGCCGCGGGTTGGCGGGCACCAGCAGGCCGAGCCGGCCACCGGGCCGAAGCGCAGCAGCCAGCGCGCGCAGCGCGCCGGCGTGATCGGGGATGTGCTCGAGCACGTTCTGGCAGAGGACGAAATCGAACGCTCCCGAGCTGCGCTCGAGCGTGGGCGAGCCCGGCACCTCCTCGGCCGCGAGCTCGACCCGCGGATCGGCGGCGAACCTGCTGCGCAGCTCCGCCATGCAGGCCGCCTCGGGCTCGACCAGCAGCAGCCGGTCCACCCCGCGGGAGAGGATCCGCTCGCTGAAGGTGCCGATCCCGGCCCCGATCTCGGCCACGCTGCCGGCGATCGCGTCCTCGAACTGCTCGAAGATCCAGTCGCAGTAGCGGCGCGCCGCCGCGAGGTTCTGGAGGTCCCAGAGCTCGCCTCCGGCGTCCTCTGCGGTCAATCGATCCTTCCCGCGGCCGAGTCGACCCGGCAGCGGGCCAGGGTGCGCAGGACGCGGAAGCCGTCGAGCGCCGTCAGCTTCTTGCCCTCCTCGCGGCGGCGCGCTCGGTAGGTGACCGGGACCTCGTAGATCCGTGCGTTCCGGCGCAGCAGCGCGGCGGCGATCTCCGGCTCGATCGCGAATCCCGGCTCGCGCAGCGGCAGGGAGCGGAAAAGGTCGGTCCTGATCGCCTTGTGGCAGGTCATCAGGTCGGCGAGGTAGCAGTTGTAGAGCAGGTTCGCGGCCAGGGTGACGAGCTTGTTGCCGAGCACGTAGACGAAGCTGAACGAGTTGTGGGCGGCGAAGCCGCGGACGCCGAAGACCGCGTCCGCCTCGCCCGCCTCGAGCGCCGGCAGCAGGTCGGCGATCTCGGTCGGGTCGTACTCGAGATCGGCGTCCATGATCGTGGTCACGGACCCGCTCGCCTGCGCCAGGCCGGTGCGCAGCGCCGCGCCCTTGCCGAGGTTCCGCTCGTGGCTGAGCAGTCGCACCGAGTCGGTCCAGTCGCGGTCGCGGAGCAGGTCCCCGGTGCCGTCGGTGGAGCCGTCGTCGATCACGATCAGCTCGCGGTCGCTCACCGGGAGGCGCGCCTCGAGCACCCGCTCGATCGCCCGCTCGACGGTCGGGCGCTCGTTGAACACCGGCATCAGCACGGTCAGGGAGTCCACGGGCGGGGCACAATAGCGGCGCCCCGAACGCCCGCTCGGCCGCTGCTTAGGGCTCGATCAGGCCCCGCCTGATCGCGTAGCGGACCAACTCCACCCGGTCGCGCATGCCGAGCTTGCGCATCGCGTTCGAGCGGTGGTTCTCGACCGTCTTCTCGGAGAGGTGGAGGATCCCGGCGATCTCCTTGTTGGTGTGCGCCTCGGCGACCAGCTTCACGACCTCCTCCTCGCGCGGGGTGAGCTCCGTGGTCCGGCCGCTGGTCTCGCCGAGCACGTCCTTGATCAGCGCCCGCTGGGCCTCGGGGGTGAGGAACGGTTCACCGCGCTCGACCGCGCGCACGGCCTCGAGCAGGTCGACGTCGGCCTGCGCCTTGAGCACGTAGCCCGAGGCGCCCGCCTTCAGCGCCTCGAACAGATAGCGCTCGTCGTCGTACATCGACAGGATCAGCACCGCCACGTCGGGGGCCTGCTCGCGGATCTCGCGGGTGGCCTGCAGCCCGGTGAGCTTCGGCATCTTCACGTCGAGGATCGCGAGGTCGGGGCGCTCGCGGATCGCGACGTCGCGCGCGGTCGCGCCGTCGGCGGCCTCGGCGACGACCTCGATGTCGCCCTGGCGCTCGAGCAGCATCCGCAGCCCGGAGCGGACGATGCCGTGGTCGTCTGCGATCAGGACCCGCATCGTCTCAGCGCGCCCTCCGATCTCGAGCGCCGTTGGTGCCATCAGTCTCCTCTATCGGCACGAGGAGCCTGACCCTTGTGCCGATCTCCGGCCTCGAGGTGACCTGCAGGTCGCCGCCCACGAGCAAAGCGCGCTCGCGCATGCCGGCGATCCCCAACCCGCGGGCCGCCTGGTCGAAGGTGAAGCCGTGCCCGTCGTCCCCGATCGAGAGCTCGATCCCCCCGTCGGCGCGCAGCAGCCGCACCCGGACGTGCTCGGCGCCCGAGTGGCGGGCGGCGTTCGAGAGCGCCTCCTGGGCGACCCGGTAGACGACCAGCTGCACGTCCTGGGGGATCGCGCCGAGCTCGCCGTCGGCCTCGAAGCTGGTCTCGATCCCCGTCTTGTCGCCGAGCTCGCTCAGATGGCCCGAGAGCGCGGCCTTCAGCCCGAGATCGTCGAGCGCGGTCGGGCGCAGCTGGCGGGCGAGCGTGAGCAGTTCCTGCATCGCCTGGTTGGCGAGGAAGCGGGTCTCGGCGAGCTCGGCCGCGAGTTCGGGTGGCGCCTTCTTGCGGGCGGCCTCCAGGCGCAGCAGCAGGGCGGTCAACGACTGGTTTACCTCGTCGTGAAGATCGCGCGCGACCCGCGCCCGCTCCTCCTCCTGGGCATCGAGCGCCGCGCTCGAGGTTCGCCGCCGCTCGGACTCGAGCCGCTCGAGCATCCGCAGGAACGCCTGGTGCAGGCGCTCGACCTCCTCGGGTCCGCCCGGGCCCTCGACCGCGCGCAGATTGGCCCCCGGGCGCGAGAGGTCGGCGCGCTCCATCTGGTCGACGAGCCGCTCAAGGGGGCGGAAGCGGCGCTGCAGCAGCACGACGTTGACGATGATCGTGAGCGCGATCGCGAACCCGAGCACCAGCCCCGCCTCGGGCCGCTCGCCGAGGTCGACGTTCGGGTTCGCGGCGACCACCGCCGCGACCACGGCGGCGACGATCAGCAGCAGGTTCACCAGCAGCACCTGCGTCATCAGGTCGCGTCTGCGCATCACGTCTAAGTATCGGCCTCCAGGGCGGCGGGCTGGACCCCAGGCCGAATAGGGGTTGGACCCCATGATCTCGCGAGCCGCCCTTGTCAGAATGTGTGGTGCAGGTTCATGCCCCGGCCGCCTGCGCCTCAGAGGTTGAGAGCCGGGAAGGCATAAGGAGAACGACCCCCCGCGATGACCACCACCCGCAGATCCAACGTCGCCGCCACGCTGCGGACGACAGTGCTCATGGCCACCCTGACCGGCCTCCTGGTCGTCATCGGGGCGCTGATCGGTGGCGCGAGCACGGCCCTCATGTTCCTCTTCATCGCCGCGCTGCTGAACCTCGGCGCTTACTGGTTCAGCGACAAGCTGGCGCTGAAGATGAGCGGCGCGAAGCCCGTCTCCGAACAGGAGGCGCCGGGCCTGTACCAGATGGTGCGCGAGCTCACGACTCGGGCCGACCTGCCGATGCCGAGCCTCTACGTGATCCCGCAGGACCAGCCGAACGCGTTCGCCACCGGGCGCAACCCGAAGAACTCGGCGGTCGCGGTCACCCAGGGGATCATGCGGCTGCTCTCCGAGGACGAGCTGCGCGGCGTCATCTCCCACGAGCTGGCCCACATCCGCAACCGCGACATCCTGATCCAGTCGGTCGCGGCGACGATCGGCGGTGCGATCACCTACCTCGCCTACATGCTGATGTGGTTCGGCGGCGACGACGAGTCCCCCTTCGGGCTCATCGGCGCGCTGGCGCTGGTCATCCTCGCCCCGCTCGCCGCGTCGCTGATCCAGCTCTCGATCTCGCGCCAGCGCGAGTACTCCGCTGACGCGACCGGAGCCCAGATCAGCGGCAACCCGGAGTCGCTCGCCTCGGCGCTGCTGCGCCTCGAGGAGGGAGCGAAGGCGATCCCGATGCAGGTCAACCAGGCGACCGAGCCGCTCTACATCGTCAAGCCGTTCTCGGCCGGCGGAATCGCGGGTCTGTTCTCGACCCACCCGCCGATCGAGGAGCGCGTCCGGCGCCTGCGCCAGATGCGCCCGGCGCTCGGGTAGCGGCGCTCGAACAACGAGTCACGTAGGGGGCCGGCCCGCAGCACCGGCCCTCTGCGTAGGTGGTGGGGCGGATTTCGTCAGCGGACTTGACGTTTTCCGCCCAACCTCGCCCGATATGGTCCGCCGCCGTGGCAGAGCGCGACCTCGACGTCGTCGTCTTCGGCGCCAGCGGCGTCACCGGGCGCCGGGTGGCCGCCTACCTGGCAGAGCGTGCCCCGGAGACGGGCGCGAGCTGGGCGGCGGCGGCGCGCAACCCCGACAAGCTCGCTCGTGAGCTCGACGCCGAGGGGGTGAGCGCGCCGGAGCGATCGTCGCCGACCTCGACGACCCCGACTCGCTGGCGGCGATGGCATCGCAGGGCCGCGTCGTCCTCAACCTCGTCGGCCCCTACACCACCTACGGGCGGCCGGTGATCGAAGCCTGCGTCGCCAACGGCGCCCACTACGCCGACCTGACCGGCGAGATCCCCTTCGTCCGCGAGATCCTCGACGACTTCGGCCAGCGGGCCACCGACGCCGGCGTGAAGCTGGTCCAGGTCTGCGGCTTCGAGTCGCTGCCGCCCGACCTGGCGGTGACGCTTGCGGCGGAGGCTGCCAGCGCGCGATGGGGCCAGGACCTGGCGGAGGTCGAGCTGGAGCTGACGGTGCGCCAGCCGCCCGGGGTGCCCCGGCCGTCCGACCTGATCTCGGGCGGCACGTTCCAGAGCATGGCGGCGGCCGCCGGGAGCGCCGAGCCGGAGCGGATCACCGACCCGGCCGCGCTGGTCCCCGACCCCGACCTCGCCGAGCGGGTCCGCAGCCGCAGCCCGATTCGGGTCAGGCCGCGCCGCGGAGTGGGCGGCGCCGTGATCGCGCCGATGCAGCCGGCGGCGTTCATCAACCCGGCGGTGATCCATCGCAGCGCCGCCCTTGCCGCCGCCGAGACCGGGAGGCCGTTCGAGCCGTTTCGCTACCGCGAGGGGGTAGCGGTCGGCGGCGGGGCGGCGACGCTGCCGTTCCGCTACGCGGGTGCCGGGGTGCTCGCCGGCATGCAGGCATCCCTCGGCGCGGTCGCCCGCATGGGGCCGGCGACCCGGCGGCGCATGTCAGGTGCGATGTCGCGGATGCTGCCGTCGTCGGGATTCGGCCCGAGCCCCGACCGGCTCCACGGCTGGACCTGGCGGATGTGGGTTCGCGGCGAGACGGCCGGCGGCAACGAGGTGGTGGTCGATGTCGACGCCGAGGGCCACCCCGGCTACCTGGCGACCGCGCGGATGCTGGGCGAGGCGGGGCTACTGCTGGCCGAGGACGGGGCGACGCCCGACCGCGCCGGGCACCTTACCCCTGCCACCGCCATCGGCACGGACTCGGTCGAACGCTTCGAGCGGGCGCGGCTGCGGTTCTCGGTCGCCGACTAGTGCACGGCCGGGTGCACTAGGTCCCCAGGAGCGGCTCGATGGACGCCGCGCCCGGCTACTCGATCGTCGTCGTCACCTGGCACTGCGCCGATCACCTGCGCGCGCTGGTCGAGTCGATGAACGCCCAGCTCGACGGCCGCCAGCAGCTGATCGTGGTCGACAACGGTTCGAGCGACGACCCGGGGGCTGCCGCGCGTCGGTGGAGCGGGGAGCTCGAGTTCGTCGCCCTCGGCCGGAACGCTGGCTTCGGGCCCGCCTCGAACGCGGGCGTCGCGCGGGCGAAAGGGGCGGTGACGGTGCTGCTCAACCCCGACACCGAGCTGCTCGACGCCGGCCTCGACCGGCTCGCCTCGGTGGCGGCCGAGCGTCGCGGCCTGGTCGGCCCGCGGGTGTTGAACGCCGACCGCACCGTGCAGCCCTCGGCAAGCGGCCCGGAGGTTGGGGTCTGGCCCTGGGTGCGCGCGCTGCTGCCCGGGGCGGTGACGCCGCCGGCGCTGCGCCGGTTCACCGAGCCCTACCGGCTCGACCGCCCGGCGCGGGTCACCTGGCTCACCGGCGCCTGCATCGCCGGCCCGACGGAGGCGCTCGCCCGGCTCGGCCCGTTCGACCCCAAGCTCCACCTCTATGGCGAGGACGTCGACCTCGGCCTCCGTGCCGCCGCGGCCGGAGTGCCGGTCTGGTTCGACCCCACCGCCTGCCGGATCGTCCACCACGGTCAGGCCTCCTCGACGCCGGCCTACGGTGACCGCGAGGGCTGGCGGCCCCAGGGAACGGTCAACTGGCGCGCCGCCCTCCGCCGCGCCCACGGCCCCCGCCGCGAATGGCTGGCCTGGCGAGCCCTCCGCCTGAACCTCCGCCTCCGCCTGCTGGCCAAGCAGGCCCTCCGGCGAGCCACGGAGGCCGACCGCGCGGCCCACCGAGCAGCGGTGAGCGCCGAGCCTGTCCCCGTCTTGCCACAAGCGCCTCTGCGGCGGGTGGCACCGGAAAGGGCCCCAACCACGCGCGACAGCGCGTGATTGGGGTTTGTTCCGGGTGACAGGACCCGCCGCCCGAGCGCATGATTGCTCAGGCGGTTGGCGGCGCGCGCCGGTGCTACTCTTTCTGAAGCAATAGGGTGAATCCCGATAGGGATTTGGACTTTTGGGCTTATGGCGGCGACCGCAGAGCCAATCGAGCAGATCAAGCAGCGGATCGAGTTGATCTCGCGCGACCAGGCGCGCGCGGAGATCGCCTCCGGCGACGCGAAGCTGATCGACGTCCGCGAGCAGCAGGAGTGGGACGAGGCGCACCTCGCCGAGGCCACCCACGTGCCCCAGGCCGAGCTGCTCGAGCGGATCGACGAGCTCGTCCCCGACACCTCCCAGCGGGTGCTGCTCTACTGCCGCACCGACAACCGCTCCTCTCGCGCCGCCGACGCCCTGCGCAGCCTCGGCTACGACAACGTCGGCGTGATCGAGCGCGGCATCGTCGGCTGGAGCGAGGAGGGGTTGCCGGTCGAGTCCGAGTCCGGGCTGACCGCCGAGCAGCGGATGCGCTACTCGCGCCACACCCTGCTGCCCGAGGTCGGCACGGAAGGCCAGGTCAGGCTGTTGAGCTCGAAGGTGCTGCTGCTCGGCGCCGGCGGGCTCGGCGCGCCGGCGGCGCTCTACCTCGCCGCCGCCGGCGTCGGCACGCTCGGGATCGTCGACGACGACGTCGTCGACGAGACCAACCTCCAGCGCCAGGTGATCCACAACACCGAGCGGGTCGGGCAGCCGAAGACCGCCTCGGCCCGGGCGACGATCGAGGCGCTCAACCCCGACGTCAACGTGGTCGAGCACCGCACCCGCCTGGACGCCTCGAACATCCTCGAGCTGCTCGAGCCGTACGACATCATCGTCGACGGCGCCGACAACTTCCCCACCCGCTACCTGCTCAACGACGCCTCGGTGCGGCTCCGAAAGCCGGTGGTCTCGGCGTCGATCCTCGGCTTCGACGGACAGATCTCGACCTTCGTCCCCTACGAGGGGCCCTGCTACCGCTGCCTCTACCCGGTGCCGCCGCCGCCCGAGCTGGCGCCGAGCTGCGGCGCCAACGGCGTCCTCGGCGTGATGGCGGGGGTGATGGGGATGCTGCAGGCGAACGAGGTGGTCAAGCTCGCGGCCGGTATCGGCGAGCCGCTGGTCGGCCGGCTGCTGCTCTACGACTCCCTCTCCACCCGCTTCACCGACCTGAAGGTGAACCGCGACCCCGGCTGCCCGATCTGCGGCGACGACGTCGCCGAGATCCCGGAGTCGGAGCTGGGCAAGTTCCCCGACTACGAGCTGTTCTGCAACGCCCCGGCGCGCGAGCCGTCCCCGGCCACGGCCCGGACCGCCTGACGCCGAGAGCGTCGCGCTGCCCCTGAGCTAGATTCCAGCCGCGATGCCGACGGTGAAGATCCCGCCCATGCTGCGTCCGAAGACCGACGGCGAGGCCGAGGTCACCGCCCCCGGCGGCACCGTGGGCGACGTGCTCTCCGCGCTCGCCGCCGCCCACCCCGGGACCCGCGACCAGCTCTTCGGCGCCGACGGCCAGCTCAACCGGTACGTCAACGTCTACCTGAACGACGAGGACGTCCGCGTCCTCGACGGCCTCGAGACCCCGGCCTCGGACTCCGACACTGTGGTCATCCTGCCCGCTATGGCGGGCGGAGCACCCCTCGCCGTGCGCAACGTCTAGATCCTCGTGAGGGTGAGCGCTCCTGGGGCGAAGGCGCTCCCTCCGGAGGTGCTGCCCGTCGCCACCGATTGCGTCCTGCGCCGAGACGGCGACCGCCACCGGGTCAGCTACCGCCTGCCGATCCCCTACTTCGGCTTCCTCTGGCGCCCGCTCGTGGCGCGCCGCGCGCACCGAATCGAGGCCGCCGCCGACGCCGGACGCCCGCTCCCGACCGGACTGCCTTGGTGGGCGCCCCCGGAACACCTCGGCGAGCGGGCGAGCGTCGCACTCGCCGGCGCCTGCCTGATCACGCTGCTGTGGAGCTATGGGGGTGGCACGCTCGGCCTGCTCTCACAGACGCTGCCCTACGCCGCCGAGACCTATGACGTCGGTGATAGGGCGCTGGGCACCGGACTGGCGATCGTGCGCGGCGGGGTCGTCCTGGCGCTCGCGCTCGGCGTCTTCGCCGACCGCTTCGGAAGGCGAGCCCCGGTCCTGCCGCTCGTCGTCGCCCACTGCCTGCTCGCGGGGGCGATCGGCCTCGCCACGAGCTTCGAGCTCTACATCGCCGGCCACGTTGTCCTGCGCTGCCTCGACACCGCCCTGGGGATCGCGATCGTCCTGCTCGTCGTCGAGATCGTCCCCGCCGGCTCCCGCGCGATCTCGCTGGCCCTGGTCGGTCTCGCCGCCGGTGGCGGGATCTCGCTCGCCGTCGCCTCGCTGCCGATCGCGAGTGCCGGGCGGGGCGGATTCGCCGCCGTCTACCTGCTGCAGCTGCTCGCCCTGCCCCTGGCGATCCATGCTGCCCGGCGCCTCGGCGAGTCGCCGCGCTACCTGCGTCACGCGCGCGAGCGACATGGGTATGGCGAGCTCCTTCGCGGACCCTACCGGGGCCGACTCGCACTGGTGGGTGGGATGGCCTTCCTGGCCGCGGTCTTCACCGCCCCGGCGCTCGAGTTCGTGACCAGATACCTCGACCGCAGCCATGACTTTTCGAGCTTCGAGATCGTCGCGTTCCTCGCCGTCACCGGGCTACCCAGTTTCCCGGCCCTGATCGTCGGCGGGCGCTTGGCCGACCTCTACGGGCGAAAGCCGGTCGGGGTGCCCCTGGTCGCGACCTCGGCGGTCGCGTACGCCTGCTTCTTCGTCGCCCCCTCGCCCTGGATCTGGCCGCTGGCCCTGGCGGGCGCTGTGCTCGGCTCCGCCGGGGGAGCGGCGCTCGCTCCCTACGACGCGGAGCTCTTCGCGACCCGGATCCGCTCGGTCGCACGCAGCGCGATCCTCGCGCTGGCGGTCGCCGGATCGGCATTCGGCCTGCTGGTGGTGGGGTTGCTCTCGCCACTGATCGGGCTTGGCCCCGCGATTGCCTCGCTGGCCGTCCTGCCGCTCGTCGCGGCGGTGATCGTGCTGCTGCGCTTCCCCGAGACCGCCCGCCTCGAGCTGGAGGTCACGGCCAGGGAGGTCTGAGTTGACGTCAGCGGCCGCCGGTCAACTCCGTGAACGCCTCCCATGAGGGCTTCGGCTCGAGCGCATCCTCCTCGAACAGGCCCGAGTCAGGGCACCAGACGCAGAGGCCCTCGGCCTCGTAGTCGCGCCACGCGTACCAGGTGACCGTTTCGATGCCCCACTCCTCGCGGCGGTCGAGGAAGAGCTCGTAGGCATCGGTCAGCGCCTCGGCCTGGCCCTCGAGACCCCGGTTGAGGGGGTCCTCGTCGCCGCCGGATGCATACCCGACCTCAGTGATCCAGAGCCCGGCATCGTCGCCGGCGCGTTCGACCGACTCGCGCAGCAGCTCGACCTGGGACTCGACCTTCGTCAGGCTCGCGGCGTAGGGATGTGAGCCGACGCCGTCGAAGCTCGCCTCGGCGCCGTCGATCGCGTAGATGCGATCGAGGAAGTCCCAGGCGGTGTAAGCGGGAAGCTCGCCCTTGAGCGGGGTGCCGAACATGCCGCCGATGATCACCTCGGCCTCCGGGTCGCGCTCGTGGATCGCCCGCTCGGCGGCCGCCAGCAGGTCTGCGTAGGCGTCGGGGTCGGGCGTCGGCGTGTAGAAGCTGGGCGAGTTCTGCTCGTTCCAGATCTGCCACGCGCGGATCGGCTCCTGCGGCAGCTCCGGGTTCTCCTCCCAGAACTCGCCCCCCGGCCCGTAGCGGTCGACCACGGCTCCCACCCAGTCGGCCCAGGCGGCGAGCGCGTCCTCGGACCGGGGGGCGAAGGTCGCGCACTCGCCGCCCTCGCAGGCGACGCCGTCGAGCTCGTTCGCCGCCCAGGCCGGGGTGCCGTAGAGGAACGGGAGCACCTGAATCCGATTGCTGGCCGCCTGCGCGATGATCGGGTCGAACCCGTCCCACCCGTAGTCGTCGGGCTCGGAGGTGGGGTCGGTTGCGAGCCAGGTCACCAGCACCCTCAGGGTCCCGACCCGGCCGTCGCCCATGCGGGCGTAGTCCTCCGCTTCGAGCGGCCCCTGGGGCACCACCCCGAAGAAGGGCCGGGGAGCGCCGGTGGCCGCGCCGCCGTCCTCCGAGTCGTCTCCGGCGCTGACCAGGAGCACCACGCCGACGACCACGAGCACGCCGACCAGTGCCAGCCAGCCATAGCGGCGCACGGTCGCGCCGCCACCCCCAGGGCCGGGGTCAACCACGGCTCAGCTGCCGCCGGTGAACTTGACGAACGCGCGCCAGGCTGGCTTTTCTACCAGGCCCGGCTTCAGCAGGCCGGAGGCCGAGCACCAGGCGCAGATCGACGTCGGCGAGTCCACCCAGCTGAACCAATTGACGGTCTTCACGTTGTAGCGGTTGGCACGGCGCTTGAAGTAGCGCAGCGACTGCTTCAGCCGCTTCGCCTGCGTCTTCGCGCCGACCTCGAGCGGGTTGCCGCCGCGCGAGGAGGACCAGCCCAGCTCGGTGATCCAGAGGCCGGTGCGCCCGTCGCGGTGCCTGCGCATGATCTTGCGGATCTTGCTGGTCTGGCGCACCACCCTGGCCACCTTGCCGGCGTAGGGGTGCGGGGCGACCCCGTCGAAGTCGCGCCTGGCGCCGCCAGCGCGGTAGAGGCGGTCGAGGAAGTCCGAGCCGGCGATCACTCTCGGCGTCGCCGCGAGGCGTCGGAACTCGGCCATCCCGCCGAGGACCACGTCGGCGCCCGGATCGTTGTTGCGGATCGCCTTCGCCGCTTGGTCGAGCAGCTTGGCATAGCCCTTGGGGCTCGGCTTGGGCCGGTAGAAGTCCTTCGAGTTCTGCTCGTTCCAGATCTGCCAGGCGCGAATCGGCTTGCGCGGGATGTCCGGGTTCTCGGCGAAGAAGCTGCCGTTGGGCCCGTAGCGGGCGATCGCGTCGGCGATGAAGTCGCGCCAGTGCAGCATCGCCTGCTTTCCCTTGGGGGCGAACAGGCCGCAGGCGTCACCGCTGCAGCGCCGGCGGTCGAGGCCGTTGGCCACCCACTGCGGCGTGCCGAAGACGAACGGCAGCACGGTGACGCCGGCCCGGGCGGCGCCGTGGACGATCCTGTCGTAGCCGGTCCAGTGGTAGACGTCGGGCTGCTGCTCGACCGCCGACCAGTTGAGGATCACCCGCACGGTGCCCACCCTGCCCTGGGCCATGCGCGCGTAGTCGGGCTCGCCGAGCTGGGTCTGGGGGACGATGCCGAAGAACGACCTCGGCACGGCGCCGGCCTGAGGCGTCGCCACCGCAGCGGTTAGCGCCGCGATCGCGAGCGCGATCGCCAGCAGCCCCCTTCTCGATCCTTGAGTCAAAACGAACGTCTCCTTATGTCTGATGCAGTCGTTCCGGTCCGGCGATGTGGCTAGCTGCCCCCGGTCAAGCGGGTGAAAGCGCGGAACGCCGGCTTCTCGCCAAGGTCCTCGGTGAGCAGGCCCGAGAACGGACACCACTCGCAGAGGCCTTCCGTGAACCCCGGGTTGTCACGCCACGAGTACCAGGCGACGTTGGCGACGTTCCACGCCCTGCGCTTGCGAAGGAAGAACTTGAAGACCTGCTTGAGCCGGTTGGCCTGTCCCTTGGGCCCGCGGTTGAGCGGGTTCTTCGGGCCGTCGGAGGCCCAACCGAGCTCGGTGACCCAGAGGTCGACCTTGCGGTCGCGGCCCTGCTTGATCGCCTCGCGGATCAGGTCCATCTGGGCGCGGACCTTCTTCAGCCGTGCGGCATAGGGATGCGGCGCGACGCCCTCGAAGTCCTTCTTCGCGCCCTTGATGTCGTAGAGCTTGTCGAGGAAGTCCCAGGCCGAGATCCCCGGCTTGCGCCCGCCGAGCGGGGTCCCGAACATGCCGCCTTGCACGACGTCGACGTTCCCGCCCGCCGTGCGCACGCCGCGGTGGCTGGCGTCGAGCAGCTTCGCATACGCCTTCACCTTCGGCTTCGGCTTGTAGAAAGTGGGGGAGTTCTGCTCGTTCCAGGCCTGGAGCGCTTCGATCGGCACCTTCGGCAGCAGCGGGTTCTCGGCCCAGAACTGCCCGCCCGGCCCGTAGCGGGCGACGACCTCGGCGACGAACGCCTGCCAGGCGTCGCGCGCCGGGCCCGAGCGCGGCGCGAACGGGAAGCACTCCGCGCCGCGGCAATTGTGTCCGTCGAGGTCCCGCGCGACCCATTCCGGGGTGCTGTAGATGAACGGCAGAACCCGCACCCCGTTGCGGGCGGCATCGGCGACGAGCGCGTCGACCCCGGCGAAGTCGCTGTCGCCGGCGGCGGGGGTGGGGTCGACCACCGCCCACTGGATCTCGAACCGCAGCGTGCCGACCCGGGCCTGGCCCATCCGGTCGAGGTCCGCGGTCTCGAGCGGCGTCTGGGGCACGACCCCGAAGAACGAGCGCGGCGCCGCCGCCTGTGCGGTCGCAGCCGTAGCCAGCGCACAGAGCGCGACCAGCGCTGCGCCGATCCCCGCGAGTCCCCGCCTTCGGATCACCGGGCCACCCTAACGAACGCGTCCCAGGATGGCTTCGCCGCGCCGTTGCGGGTCCGCAGGCCCGCGTTGCCGCACCAATCGCAGATCGCCGATCCCCCGGCCTTGTCGCGCCACGAATACCAGAACACGCCACGGACCCGATAAGCGCGGCGTCTGCGCTCGATCAGCGACAGCGAGCGGGTCAGCAGCCGGGCCTGGCCCTCGAGCCCCTTCACGTAGGGGTTGTTGCGCGGTCCGTCAGACGCCCAGCCGATCTCGGTCACCCAGGCGCCGGCCTTGCGATCGCCGGCTCGCTTGACGATCTTCCGCCCGGACTTCAGCTGGCGCTTGACCCCGCCCAGGGTGGCGGCGTAGGGATGGATTGCCCACGAGTCGAACGACCTCTTGATGCCCTTGACCTTGTAGAGGCGCTTGAGGAAGAGGCTGACCGGGGTCACCACCCGGCGCCCGCCGTCGCTGCCGACGGAGTTCGGCCCCCACATCCCGCCGACGACGACCTCGGCGCCGGGGTCGACCGACCTGATCGCGTTCGCCGCCCGGCGCAGCAGGTCCGCGTAGCCGGCGACGTTGACCACCGGGGCGTAGTAGGTGCGCGAGTTCTGCTCGTTCCAGATCTGCCAGACCCGTAGCGGCGCCGGTTGATCGCAATGGCACGGCGGCTCGGGGCCGTCCGGGCAGAGCACCGGTACCGGCAGCGGGCAGGCCACCTCGGGCTCGTGCCAGAACTCGCCGCCCGGCCCGTAGCGGCCGGCGGCGGCGGCGGCAAGGCGCGCGAACGCGTCACGGGTTTCGGCCGAGGCGGGCGCGTAGACGTTGCAGCCGGCGCTGCACGCGTAGCCGTCGCGGTTCGCGGCCCAGCGCGGAGTGCCCCAGAAGAACACCATCGGGCGCAGCCCGTTGTTGACCGCCGAGCGCACCGACCGATCGAGGGCGCTCCAGTCGTAGGTGCCCTCCTGCTCCTCGATCTGCGCCCAGTGGGCGAGCAGCCGGATCGAGCCGACGCCGCCCGCGCGCATCGTGTCGAGGTCGCCGTCTGCGGGTGGCCCCCCGTCCTGGGTGACTACCCCGTAGAAGTCGCGGGAGGGCGCGGCCGCGGCGGTCGACGCCAGCGCAAGCGCCGCGAGCACGGTCGCGAGCGCGATCGCGGCGGGCCGTGCCGGGGTACCGCGCGGGCGGGGCGCCGGGCGCCCCATCGATACGGCCGGGAGCGCCATCAGGTCGACTGAGTGCCGCTGGTCGCGTCCGCCGGCGTGGAGCCGCCCCCCGAACCGGGCCGTCCGCCCTCCCGGCGAAGCCGCCAGACGGCGACGCCGATCGAGGTGCCGGCGATCGCCCCGAGCAGCAGCAGAAGCGCGGGGAAGCCGCCGTCCCCTGAACCCGAGGTGGTGAAGCGCTCCTTCGGCCGATCCGGCGCCGGTGACGCGAACGGCCCGCCCTCGGCCTGCTCGGCGGCGGTCCGCTCGCGCTTGCCGTTCCCGGCGCCCTCGTCGATGGTCTCGGGGGTGACGGGGACGGTCTCGGTCCCCGGCGCCGTGGGCGGCGTCGAGGTCGGCGGGGCGATCGCTCCGCCCTGGTCGTCGCCGGAGCCGCCTTCGCCTTCGCCGTTGGCCGACGGAAGGTTGAGCTCGTACTCCTCGGTCGCGGGAGCGGCGGCGGGAGCTATTGCAGGGGTCGCCAGCGCCGCGATCAGCAGCGCTGCAAGCGCACAGAAGGCGCGCATGCTCCACCTAGACTTCCTGCCTTGCCTCATCGGTCGCAGTCCTTCCTTCGCCGAACCCCCGCGGCAGGGTACACGTTGCGCGCGACACCCCGTCTCACCCGAGCGCTCGGCGGTCTGCGCGTTCAACACCTGATCACGGCGGGGGTTGCGGCGGCTCTGATCGCGCTCGCCGCCTTCGAGGGCGGCTTCGGGGCGGCCGCGTTCTCCATCGGGGCGCTGGTCGTGTGGTTCCTGATCCTGGTCGGGCTCGCGGCGGGGTTTCTGCCCCGGGAGGAACCGCCTCGGGCGGCGGTCGTCGCCGGTGGGCTGTTCGCCGGGCTCGTCGCGATCAAGGCGCTCTCGGCGGCGTGGGCGTCCGACGACGGGCGGACATTCGAGGACGTAGTCAGGGCGCTCGGGTACCTCGGGCTGTTCACGCTCGTCGTTCTCGCGTCGCG
>JBOGZD010000025.1:0-27664 GCA_050697155.1 Solirubrobacterales bacterium
GCCGGGCCAGCGCCCGAGCGGCGCGGGGTCGGATGCCGGGCCACTGGGACGGCGCCGAGATGAGACTCACCCTCTCCCTTACCTGCCCAACTTACTTCTCGGCTCTTATTGCAAGATCGGGGCTAGATGCGGAACTGGCGGTCGGCTGACCGGTCTACGGAAGGCGGGTTCCGAACCGGTCCTGCACGCTTCCGCTTCGCGCGGTGCGCAGTCACGCACTGCGTTACCGCATTCCGAGCTGAGGGCGATTCCTCGATTACGTCACTGACGCGAACGCCAGGGCACGGCCGGCTCCCGGTTCCGCACAGAAGTGAGCGTCTCGGGGCGGATGCGCGAGACGCCCGCTCGGGACGAGATCCGATCATCCTCGAGTCGGCCGCAACGACACGACCGCTTCGTCATGAAGAGGGGAGTCCTGGCGGGTCCTCAAATGACCGTCCTGCGAGGAAAGCGGGTGTGTCGACGAGACGCCCGGGTTGGACGAGGCCCGGGCGTACCGTGGCGCGCTGTGAGGACGCCCGCATCGACCAAGAGGAGGTGTGTCGCGGCGAGACTTACGCTCTTGGAGAATGCGAGCGCGCCGGTCCGGGTCAACGAGACGACCGGTGGTCGTCCAACTCGGTAGTGACGTGGACCTCGGCCAGGTCGATTCAGATGCCCGCATCGTCGGCGTTTGCGAGCCTGTGCCGGACTATCGATGTTTCGCGAAAGCGAGCGTTTCGCGGGCCGATCGAACGACAGACTCGATGCTCGTCCGACGCAGTCATCTGCGTCGCAGCGTGGGCGTGATCGCTTTGCACCGACACCATTCGAACGGGCGAGCGCCGAAAGCGATCACGAGGACGGGATCATTCGAGGACGGTCCTCCTCCTCGTCAACGCGTCACCACCGGCGCTCCTCGATGCGTCTGCGTCGCATTAGCCGGCGAGCAGCTCGGCGCCGTACTTCTGCGCGACCGCCGCAACGTGCTCCATGTCGGGCTCCTCGTCGGAGGGCGGCGGCAGGGTGCGGGTCTCGGCCGGCACGCTCATCTCCCGGACGAGGTTCTCGAAGCCGCCCGGGACGCAGATGAACAACATCCGGCAGCCGTTCGGCCCCACCGTGTAGCGATGCGGGATGTCGCGCGGGCCCCAGGCGAAGTCGCCGGCGCTCGCTTCGATCGTCTCGTCGCCGACGTAAAGGGTGACCTCCCCTTCGAGGACGTAGAAGCCCTCGTCCTCGCGGTGATGCACGTGCAGCGGCGCCTCCGTCCCCGGGGGCTCGGTGATGTCGACGATCGACAGGAGCCCGCCGGTGTCCTCGGCGGTACAGGTGATCTTGGTCAGCGAGGCGAACCACCAGCGTGCTTCCGCCTCATCCGCTTTCATCGCCATAGGCTGAGTCATTGCGTGTCTCCTTTGCTCTCGTTCGCGTCCAGCAGCGCAATCGCATACAGCCACCGCCCGTCGGCGCGGCGGCGGACCACGTTGATACCGCCGCGGGCCACCACGAGCGCCGTGTCGCGCGCCTGGACGACGCGCTCCGGTCCCGCGAGGTAGCTGAAGTCCCGCTCCCACATCGCCGCCGCGAGGCGGGCGATTTGCGCGCCGCCCCGGGCCTCGCCAGGATCGGCGCCGAGCACGGCCCCCTCCTCGAAAAGCGCCGCGACTGCGTCGCGGTCGCGAACGAGGAAGGCGTCCTCGAACAGCGTCTCCAGCTCCTCGGGCGATCGCGCTCCTGGACTCATCCTGGCGAACCTACGGCCGTTCTCGCCGCCTGTCTGTACCAGGAAGCTGGTATTTCGCCGGCATCGGGGTGGGCGTAGGATCGGCCCATGAAGACGGAGCGCGCACTCGACCGGATCTCCGACCTCGCTGGTCAAGGCCATGACGTGGTGACGTTCTGGAACGAGGTAACCGAGCTGATGGCGCCGATCGTGCCCCACTACATGGGCCCTGCTGGTACACGCTCGATCCGGCCTCGCTGCTGATGACGAGCCACTTCAACCCGGGGATGCCGGAGCTCCCGCGCGAGTGGATGGAGCTCGAGTACTACGAGGACGACGTGCACGACATCGCCAAGGTCGCGCGCTCGGAGGCCGGAATCTCGACGCTGCACGAGGCGGCCGGCGGCGACCCTAGCTCGAGTCCGCGGTGGCAGGCCAATGTCGAAATGGGCGGCGACCAAGAGCTGATCGCCTCCCTGCGCACTCACGCCGGCGACGCCTGGGGCTGCCTCGGGCTGTACCGGGAACCCGGCGAGCCGATGTTCAGCGGGGACGAGCTCGACTTCATCTCCGCTGCGGCGCCGAGCCTCGGCGAGGGCGCGCGCCGGGCGCTCCTGCTCGGCGAGGCGCGCGACCCGGAGGGCCCCGACGCGCCGGGGCTACTCGTGCTCTCGGACCGGGGCGCGGTCGAGTCCTCGACCCCCGGGGTCGAGCAGCTCGTGTCCGATCTGCCGGGCGGCGACTGGGACGACGGGAGACTCCCGTCGGTGGTGCTTTCCGTCGCGGCGCGGGCGCGGCGGACCGCGGAGGGCAGCGACGCGCCGGGAGACGTGGCGGTGGCGCGGGTGCTGTCCGATTCGGGGAGGTGGGTTGTCCTACACGGGGCGACGCTCGTGGGCCAGGGGCCGACGCGCGTCGCGGTCATCCTCGAGCCGGCGCTGCCGGCCCGGATCACGCCCTTGCTGATGGCCGCCTATGCCCTGACCGAGCGCGAGCAGGACGTCACACGGCTCGTGCTGCAGGGCGAGTCGACCGCCGGGATCGCCGAGCGGCTCGTCGTCTCGCCGCATACTGTCCAGCAGCACCTGAAGAACGTGTTCGAGAAGACGGGGGTGCGCAGCCGCCGCGACCTCGTCGGCAAGGTCTTCTTTTCGCACTACGAGCCGCGCGTGCGGGACAACGAGGGTCGAGCCGCCGACGGCAAGCCCCTGCGCGGCGGCCCGGTGAACTCCCTGCGAGACCCGAGCGGAGCCGAGGCAATCGGGCGTGAGTGAGAAACCGAGCAGCTCGCCCCAGAAGCGGCGGCGCGCGATCGACTAAAGCGCGGGTACGCCGCCTGGAGCGCAGGATGTCGACGCGATCTCGGCGTTGATGAGAGACATCGCTTCTGACCCGGTCTCGTGATCGCTTTCGGCGCCAAGCGATCACGCTGACGGGCGACCTGCGACGCGACTGCTTGGGCCACGAAGCAGTCGTCTCGCGGTCGGCGACGAGATGCCTGCCATGGACGACGTCCGGGTCTCTCGCCGGGTCCCGGCGGCCAGGTCGGCGAGACGCTCGCGCGTCGTCCAACTCGGGCGTCTCAGCGTCGCGCCCGCTTTCGCGATCGAACGATCGTCTCGATTGCCCGCCGGCTCGATCGCGTCGAGTGTTCCTTTGCTGCGAAGGCTCGTGTGGCGGACCCTCAGCTCGGTACACCTCGTGCTCGTCAGATCAGAGCACGGGTTCCCGTAACCGTCGCTGGACGCCCGCTTGTGTCCGACCGTCGCCAAACTGGCGGCGAAAGGGATCGCCGGTTACCACATCGCAGTGGACCCGTCGGCGCGTGATGCTTGCCAGGGGCCGCCGACACACGAGGGCCGCTACCCGTTGACAAGCCGGGGGGGGCGAATAGGCTGTCGCGTACGAAACACCACCACTCGGCAGGGGAGAGGGAGCAGAACAATGAAGCACCGCTGGCTCACGATTGCTGCGGTTGGCATCATCGGATCGATTGCGACGGGGAGCGCACTCGCTCAGGAAGCGCCGAGCGTATCGGACGTGGGCGTACCGGCTCCGGCACCTGGCGCGGCGCCCAACCTACCCGCCCCGCCGCCTCCCGACGGCGAAGACGGCGTCGTTGCTCTCGACGATTCAACTTGTCCGAGCGGGAACGTCTGCTTCTGGACGCTCCAGGACTTCCAAGGGACGAAGCGGGTCTACGGCAACAACGCGTGTTGCAGCTGGCTCTATGTGTGGTTCGGGCAATACCACAACTCGCTCAAGAATCGCTTCACGAACCGAAAGGTGCTGATCGGCGATCCGTTCTTCGTCCTCGACTGCATCAATGCCGGTGGCAATCGCAAGTCTCCCCCGAGCTTCGACCGCTTCAGGGTCGGGCAGGCGGGCTCGAGTTGCTGAGGCCGCCCAAGGTCCACGCCGCAAAGTAAGTCCGGGGCCAGCCGTCCAGGGCTGGCGGACCCCGGGGTGTAACGTCGCAGGCCCGTTCTCCGATTTACTTGGTGATGGGCCCGTATTACCACCGTGCGAGCGACGCCGAGCTCCTTCGCGCCTCGGGTCGCGATCCGGAAGCGTTCGGGATCCTCTATGACCGCCACGGCCCGACCCTGCTCGCGTACTTCCAGCGCCGCACCGCGTGTCCAGAGACCGCTGCCGATTTGACAGCCGAGACTTTCGCCGCAGCATTTCACGCGCGCCGTCGCTATCGCGATACCGGTGCTCCCGCGCTCGCATGGCTGTTCGGGATTGCGCGTCATCAACTCGCGACGGCTATCCGCTCGGAGCAAGTCGACGATCGCGCGCGCCGACGGCTGGGGATGGAGCGTGTCGAGCTCGACGATGACGCTCTGCGGCGAATCGAGGAGTTCGCGGATCTGAAACCGATCCGCAGCCGCCTCGCCGCGGCGCTGGCCGAGATTCCGCCCGCCAGCGCCGAGGCGGTCCAACTTCGAGTCGCCGCCGAATTGCCGTACGCCGAAGTTGCGCGGCGACTGGGCTGTACGGAGGGAGCCGCCCGCGTGCGGGTAGCGCGCGCGCTTACGAAGCTCGCCGACACCATGGAGGTGACCCCATGACCGAAAACGACCCCGCTCCCAACCAGACTCGCTGGCTCGCCCACAGCGAACCCGCCGCGACGATATCGCCGCCCCGGGCCCTTCGCTCCGCTCTGGTCAGCGCGATCGCCCGGCGTCGCCAGCGGGTCCGCCAGCGCTTGGCGCTCGTCGCCGGCACGAGCGGTGCGGCTGTCGTCGTGGCGCTGGCCGGCGGCGTTTTCTCGCAGGGCCCCTCCGCGGCGCTCGCGATCGACACCAACGCAGGCCAGTGGGTGGAGGTGCGCATCCTCGACGGAGACGCCGGCGCGCAGGAGATGACGCGCGAGCTCCAGGACGCGGGAATCGACGCCGAGGTGCGCCTGCTGCCGGCGCGGTCTGAACTCGTGGGTCGTTGGATGGGCATTCAGCAGATCGAGCCCCCCGCTCCTGCGCCGGGGGACCAAAACGCACCAGCCCCACGGCTTGACATTGATGAGGGCTTCATCCGTGGAGATCTGCTGGCGATCCGCCGTGACGCCGTCCACAAACTCGCGGACGGTCGATGGGTGCTCTACGTCGGTCGAGCACCGCAGGAGAACGAGCAACCTCAGGAAGTCAACTCCGTGTACGGCCCGCGCCCCGGCAGTCCGTAAGTGGCGTGAGGCGATCCGCCACCTACCGATAGGACCAATTGGCCGATAAGCATTTGGACGTCCTTATCCCCGTATCCCACGCTGGCTCTTGAAGGCAGGAGCTTGCGCCGCGTCGTCGGCTCCCCGTCAGGGCGAGATTCGAGTCCCTCGGACCGCAGAGCCACGAGATGCTCGGCTTCGGCGAAGAGCCGTAGCGGTCGTTTCATCACGCTCCAGCGGGCGGAGCCCCTGTTCGCCGGGATGCGGGCGTCTGAAACGCCCTGTTCACATCGACGAGAGTGTCGCCTTGGACGAGTCTCGACTGTCTCGGCCGACCGGGTGAACAGGCTCGCATCCTCACCGACATAGTCGCCGACGAGACCGGGATGGTCGACGTCGCCGACCGCGGTCGCCCGGAGCACCGCCTGCTCGCAGACGATCGAGCAGTCGCCGACCTCAATTCGCGAGCCCTCCGCATGGATCACGGCTCCGAACATCACCCGCGCGCGCGGGCCGACCGTGACCGCGCCGACGAGCGTCGCGTTCGGGGCGACGTACGCAGTCGGATCCACCTCCGGCTCGGCGCCGCGATGACGGATCAGGGTCACGAGCCCTTGATGCTCTGTCGCCGCTTGATCTCCGCCTCGGTCGGCTCCTCCAGCGCGAACGAGCCAGTCTCGATCTCGCCCGCACGCCGGTAGGTCGCCATCGTCACTCCGGTGGAGGAGGTCTTCGAATCGACGAGTTCGAGCGCGCCCGCCTGGGTGCGGTCACCGAAGAGCCGCTTCCCCGGGCCGACGACGACCGGGAAGGTCCAGAGCCGGAACTCGTCGATCAAATCGTGGGCAAGCAGCGTCTGGATCAGGTCCGCGCTGCCGTGGACCTGGAGCTCGGGGCCTTCCTCCTCCTTCAGCCGCGGCACCGCGACCGCGACCTCGTCCTCGAGCAGGTGCGAGTTGCTCCACTCGAGCGTCCCGAGCGTGCGCGAGGCGACGTGCTTGGTGGCGTTGTTGAGGACATCGGCGCCCGGCTCGTCGACGTGGGGCCAGTGGGCGGCGAAGATCTCGTAGGTCTTGCGGCCGAGCAGGAGATCGAAGGGCGGCGACATCGCCTTCCCCATCGTCTCCTCCATCACGACGTCCCAGTAGTTCACCGACCAGCCGCCGTGCGCGAAGCCGCCGCTCAGGTCCTCGTCGGGCCCACCCGGCGCCTGCATCACCCCGTCGAGGGTCAGAAAGGTGTTGACGACAAGCTCTCGCATCTCGGTCCTCCTTGCGGTCGCAGGTGTGTTACGAACCCTATGACCGCGAGTCACGCTCAGACTCATCGGACGGGGCTCTCGCAACTGGCGAGCTCAGAGTGCTGGACGTCGTCGGGCTTGTGAGAGGATCGCCTGATGGTCGATACCGCACCCTTGTCACCCCGTCGCCGGCAGGCGTACATGTTCATCAACGGCTCATCGGCGCCGGTTTGGCTGGCGATGATCCTCGCCCCCGGCTCGAGCCTCACTCGCTGGCTGGTGCAGCGAGCGACCCTCCTGTTCTTCGGACTCGGCGTGACGTACGACGCGCTGCTCGCGTCCGGCGTCCTGCGGAGCGGCGAGGTCGTGGACTTCCGCGACCCCGACGCCGTCCGGGAGGCACTGTCGAGTCCCGATATCTTCCTCGCGGGCTGGACGCACTACATCGCGTTCGACCTTTTCGTGGGTCGCTGGATCTGGGAGGATGCGCTCGCGCAGGGCCGCCGGGCGCGGCTCGCCCTGCTGCTCACGTGGATCGCCGGCCCGGCGGGACTTTCGCTTTACCTCCTCCAGCGACGCGGTTAGCGACACACCGCCACGGTTCAATGGCCGCTTCGCTCCACCTCGCGCGCTACTCACCTCGGCAGCGGGACGAATGCTGCGCGCGATGTGGCACCACCGCGAGGTGCTGGAGGCAACGCCGGGTCTGGCCGCGGCACGGATCTGCCTCACGGCCGAGCTGGACACGATCACGGGCGGAACGCCGACGCCCACGCGGTGGGACTGCTCTGTGGCTGGGAGAGCGGCGAGGCGCGAGAGGAGTTCCTAAGCGACGCGACGCGGCTGCACCCGTTCCTCACCGGCGCCCGCGAGTCGTGGAGCGTTTCGCTCGATACCGTCAGGGTCGTACGGGGCGAGTGGCGGGGCTGGCGGCCCTCCACGGACGGCGTGGCGGCGCTCGCTCCGGACGAGCCGCTCGCGGTGATGACCTACGGCAAGCTCCGGGCGCGGCACCTCCCGGCGTTCACCTGGAACAACCGGAAGGTGGTGCGCGAGGTCGCCGGCAATCCGGGGCTGATGATGAGGATCGGGCTCGCCGACCATCCGATGGTCCGCTGCACGTTCTCCCTCTGGCGCTCCGAGGAAGACGTGGTTCGCTTCGCCTACGGCGCAGGGGTCCACGATCCGATTCAGCGCCGCTCGCTCGATGTGCCCTGGGGTGGGGACTGGTTGTTTGCGCGCTTTCGCCCGGTCGCCTCGAGCGGCACCTGGCACGGTCGCGACCCGCTCGCCGACCGCCACGAGGTCGACATCAGGAACCGAGCTCAGCTCCCTCGAGCTGCGGCTTGAGCGCGGTCAGACGCTCGCGCCAGAAGGCCTTCATCCGCTTGGCATCTTCGGCGTCACCGATCCTCGCCGCGCGGCTGCCTACGATGGCCGAGGTGACGATCGCGCACCTCGACATGGACGCGTTCTACGTCGCGGTCGAGCTCCTGCGCCGGCCGGATCTGCGCGGGCAGCCGGTGATCGTCGCCGGGCGTGGGCCGCGGGCGGTGGTCACCACCGCTTCGTATGAAGCGCGCCGCTACGGAGTCGGCTCGGCAATGCCGGTCGCCCGCGCCACGCGCTTGCTGCCCGCCGAGTACGTCCACCTGCCGATCGACATGGAGCACTACCGCGCGCGATCGCGCGAGGTGATGGCGCTGGTCGACGGGCTCGGAGCACCGACCGAGCCGATGTCGCTCGACGAGGTGTACCTCGACCTCTCGGCGACGGCGGATCCGGTCGCTCGGATGAGCGAGCTCGTGCGACGGATCCGCGCCGAGCTCGAGCTCGACGCCTCGGTCGGGATGGGCCCGAACAAGCTCGTCGCCAAGGTCGCCTCAGACGCCGAGAAGCCGCGCGGGTTCCTCGTTCTCACTCGTGAGCAGGCGGTGGAGCGGTTCGCGAGCGGGCCGGTGACGCTGATACCCGGGATCGGCCCGAAGACCGCTGCGCGCCTGCGCGGCTACGGCGTCGAGACGCTGGGCCAGCTCCAGCGCTGCACGCCGGCGGGGCTGATCGAGCGCTTCGGCGACAACCACGGTCGCGCCCTCCACGAGCGCGCCCACTTCCGCTCCGACTCGCCCGTCACCACCGACCGGGAGGCGAAGTCGCGCTCGGTCGAGACCACCTTCGACAGCGACATCGCCGAGATCGCCGAGCTCGAGCGGATCCTCGGCGAGCAGGCCGAGCGGCTCGCGGCCGGGTTGCGCGGCCGAGGCCTGGCGGGACGCACGGTGGGGATCAAGGTCCGGCTCGACGACTGGACCACGGTCACCCGGGCCAAGACGCTCGAGCACGCCACGAACGATCCCGAGACGATCGCCGAGGTCGCCCGGACCCTGATCCGCGCCTACGCCCCGCCGCGTCCCGTGCGGCTGCTCGGGGTCCGCGTGGCCGGCTTCGAGGAGGGCGGCAACAAGACGGCGCCGGAATCGGGCGAGTCGCTTAGCCTCCTCTCTCAATGAGAAGGGCGCGACTGGGGGCCGGGGTGTGCGCGGGGCTGCTCGCGGCGTGCGCACCGGCGGCGACGGCGGTGGCGGGAACGTCCGGCGACGGCGCCACCTACGCCGCGCTCGGCGACTCCTACACCACCGGTCCCTTGATCCCCAACCCCAAGGGCGAGCCGATCGACTGCGGGCGCTCGGACCACAACTACCCGACCCTGGTCGCGAACGAGATCGCGCCCGACGAGTTCCGCGACGTGAGCTGTGGCTCGGCGCAGACCGAGCACATGGCCGAGCCCCAGGACGGGCTGCCGCTCGGCGGCACCAACCCGCCTCAGTTCGGCGCCCTGACCCCCGGCGTCGACCTGGTCACCGTCGGGATCGGCGGCAACGACATGGGATTCGGCGGCATCGTCGAGACCTGCGTCACGCTCGCGATCCAGTCGGCCGGCCAGGGCAGCCCCTGCACCGATCACTACAACCAGGGAGGAGTGGACCAGATCGCCGAGCGGCTCGAGACCGAGGTCGCGCCGCGAGTCGCGGACGTGATCGACGGGATCCAGGAGCGGTCGCCCGACGCGCGCCTGGTGGTGGTCGGCTTTCCGGACCCGGTGCCCCAGCAGCCCGGCTGCTTCCCGGTGGTCCCGATCGCGCCCGGCGACCTTCCTTACCTGCACCGGGTGGCCGCGAACCTCGACGCGACGGAGCGGCTCGTGGCCGCGGAGGGCGGTGCGGAGTACGTCGAGCTGCTGACCGGCAGCATGGGTCACGACATCTGCCAGCTTCCGGGGACGAAGTGGTACGAGGGCATCGTCCCCACCGCGCCCGCCTTCCCGGCGCACCCGAACGCCCTCGGGATGGAGTTCGCCGCCCGCGAGGTCCTGAAGGTGCTCGCGCAACCGGTCCCGAACCGGTTCCGGATCGTGCGCCAGCGGGCCAGCCGCCGCTGGCGGATCACGCTCAGGCTCGAGGCTCCCTACCGCGGCAGCTTTCGCGCCAAGGCCACCGCGACGCGAGCGCCAACCCCGAGACGCAAGCGCGGCGGTGGGCTGATCCGCTACGCCTCGGGCCGCGCCTTCGCCGAACGCCCCGGCAGGCTGCGACTCCGGCTGCGGACCCGCGACGACGGCCGCGAGGCGCTGCGCGAGCGCGAGTCGCTGCGCGTGCGGGTCAAGGTCCGGTTCGAGCCGGTCGGCGGGGAGCCCCGAACGAAGCGCACCCGCCTCCGGGTCGGCCGTCAACTCCCCACGCACCGCGGAGCGAGCGGACCCCTCGGGACCTGAACCGCGCAGGCGAGATCGAGCACCGCGCCGAAGACCGCGCATACATTCCGGCTGGGCCGATCCCGACCGGTGCATCAGACGCCGAGCGGCCGTTGCAACCCGATGTAGGTCAGAAGGCTGCCCCGAGAGAAGGCGGCGAAGAGCAGGCCTGGCTCGGCGCCCGGTACGAGGACGAGCTCGGCTCGCGCGACCCGCAATCCCTCCCGGTCGAATGCCTCAGCGTGGGAGCGCATGATCAGGGTCCTCATCGGCTCGTCGCTGACCTCATCATGCGCGTCGGCGTCGAACGCCTCCTGCAGCGATCGGTGCGCGGCGTCGATCGGCTCGCTCGACTCGTCGATCACGCAGAGCACCTCCCGCGTCGGCCCCGGGCCTGGTTGCAGGACTCCGAACGCCAACAGGTCGGGACCGACGTTCGGCAGGTGTGTGTGGTTATTGAGCACGAGTCGTGCCGCGACAACGTTTCCGAGGCAGTCGGCGGCGACCGCGATCGGTGTCGCCTCGATCGCCGGCTCACCTGAGTTCAGCATCCGAGCGCGAGCCAGGGCGGAGCGAGCGAGGACGATCTGCGATTCACCGGTTGCGCTTCTGGCGACGATCGATCCGAGGCCCTCCAGCTGCGAGCCCAGCGGGATCGACCACTCCGTGCCGAGGGCGAGCGTGGTCCACTCCCCGCCGTCCCGGCTTCGCGCCCCCGCGCGCTCGAGCGCGTTCTCGAAGCGCCCAGTGCTGACTCCGTCGAGGCGCAGGGAAAGTGCGTACGAGGTGGCGGTGGAGAGCATCGCCTTCGTCCTGAGCGGCTCGATGCCGATCCGATTTAGGGAGCTCTCAGCCCGACCGATCTCCCTGGCGCCCGGGCCGAGTGCGTCGGCAGCCCAGGAGAGCTGATCGCCAAGGCGTCCTGGCGTTTCGCGAAGCCGCTCGACGTCGACCCAGCCGTAGCCCGTGCCCACGGGGTCGCCGGTCCGAACAGTCGCGAGCACCGCCTCGAGGCGCGTCTCCGCGCCTGGCCCGCTCTCCTCGCCGCCGCAAGCAGCGATCGAGAGGGCCGGCACGAGGACCAGCATGGCGAGCGCCTGTCTGCATCGCAAGAGCACGTCAGCGCAGCCGATAATATACATGCATACTGCATATAAATTCCCGGGATGCCAACCTGCTCGGTGCGCTTTCACTGGCCGTGACCGACCGAATTCGCGCCTTCTCGGAGGAGGAGGCCGCCAGCGCAGGGGCGGCTCCAGCGGCGCTCGTCGCCATCACGACCTTCCTCGAGGGGTGCACGATCAAGCAGCTGAGCCGAGTCGTGGCGCTAAGCCATTCGGCGACGGTTCGGCTGGTCGACAAGCTCGAGGAGCAAGGCCTCGTCGTTCGTCGCTCGAGCGACGACGGGCGCGCCGTCGCCCTTCACCCAACCCGCCGCGGCCGAACGCGGGGAGCGGCGATCCTGGCCGCCCGCGAGAGGGCGACCGAGGATCTGCTCGGCGAACTGCCTTCGGACCAGCGACGAACCCTAGTTGGGCTCATGGAAGAGCTGCTCGCGATCCTCGTTCATCACGGAGCGGATCCCTTCCAGGTCTGCCGCTTATGCGATGCAGATGCATGCGGTCATTGGTCCGGCCGGTGTCCGGTGACGGAGGTTGGACGGCAACGAGCGACCCCGGAGGGCGGGTAGAGCCTCGATGACCCGGAGACCTGTCCGATTACCTGGGAGCCCGGGCGGGAAGGGCAACTGATACGCGGGTTGCTCCGGGGATCTCAGCCAATGGCGAGGGCAGCCATCGCCGCGTTGCGGCCGTTGAGGCCGATCACGCTGCCGCCCGGGTGGGTGGCGGCGCCGCAGAGGTAGAGGCCGTCGACCGGGGTGTGGGCCGAGAGGCGGCGGTCCCACATCTGGTCGGGGAAGCATTCGCCCTGGAAGATCTGGCCGCCGGCGAGCCCGATCCGCTGCTCGATGTCGGGCGGGGCAAAGAGCTCGTAGGCCTCGACCGACGCCTCGAACCCCGGTGCGAAGCGCTCGATCAGCTCGAACACCTGGCGCGCGGCGTCCTCGCGCACGGTGCGCCCGTCGCCGTCGAGCGGCGAGTCCCAGCCTCCCGCCGCCGGCTCGAACGGCCCGTACTGGCAGAAGGCGCTGATCAGGTGGCCACCACCGGGCGCCGGGGTCGGGTCGGCGGCGGTCTGGGAGTAGAGCTCCGCGTAGGCGATCCGCACCTCGCCCCGCTCGCAGGCCGCGAATGCCTGCTCGGCCGCCTCGAGTGGCTCGACGCAGTCGACGGTCCCCAGCATCGGCCAGGTCTCACCGCCGGCCGCCGTCAACCGCGGCAGCTCGCCGACGCGAGCGTTCAGCTTCAGGGCGGGGCTGCGGACGCTCCACTCGCGCAGGCGCCGCTCGTACGCCTCGGGGACGTCCTGGCCGTCGAGCAGATGCAGCGCCACCTTCGGGTCGGCGTTGCAGAGCACGGTCCCGGCCCTGATCGCGGTCCCGTCCTCGAGCTCCACCCCCTCGTCGGGGATGATCGCGCCGACCGGGACCTCGCAGGCGAGGACGGCGCCCGCCTCGCGCGCCGCGTCGGCGATCGCGAGGCTGATCGCTCCCATGCCGCCCCTCACGTAGCCCCAGGAGCCAGGATGACCGTCGATCTCGCCCATGTGGTGCATCAGGTGGATCGACGCCGTCCCGGGCGTCCGCGGGCCGCCCCAGGCGGCGATCAGGCCCTGCGGGTAAAGCGCCCGCTTGATCCGCTCGTCGGCGAAGTGGTCGTCGAGCACATCGGCGATCGAAGCGGTGAAGACGACGTCGACCAGCTCCCGCTCGCCGCCGAGCAGCTCCTCGACCTCGGCCCGCGAGGGCGAGTCGCCGACCCAAGCGTCACGCTCGCCGTTGCGCAGCAGCCGGCGGATGCGGTCGAAGAGCTCGTTGTAGTCCCGGAGTCCGCGAACGTCGCGCTCGCCGAAGCCGGCCCCTCGCAGCGCCGCCGCGGTCCGTTCCTCGTCGAGGAACTGCACGAACGCCGTCCCGTCCTCGAACGGGATGTAGAGCTCGGGATCCCCGACGCGGATCTCGACCCCGCGTCGGCGCAGCCCGAGCTCGTCGATCACCAGCGCGTCCAGCAGCCCGACCACGTAGGCGCACGGGCTCATCTCCCAGCCGCGGCCGAACGGCTCCTCCAGAGTGCACGCGCCGCCCAGCCGCTCGCGCCGCTCGCAGACCAGCACTCTGCGCCCCGCCCGGGCCAGGTAGGCGGCCGCCGTGAGCCCGTTGTGCCCGCCGCCGACCACGATCGCGTCCCAGTCGCGGGCGGCCAGCCCTGCGACCGGCTCGGGCAGCCCGATCTCCAGGCGCGCGGCGATCCCGGTCACGGATACTCACCGTGATGTCGCAAGAGAGCACCGAGAACATCGAGCTGGTCCGCAGCGCCCTCTACCCGCCCGGGGCGCCGGACCTCGTCGCGATGTTCGCCGACCGCGATGCCGTCGCCGCGCGGCTCGAGCCCTATCTGCATCCAGACTTCGAGACGATTCACCACGAGATGGCCCCGCCGGATTGGCAGCCGGCGGGCAAGGGGGTGCGTGCTCTCGTCGATGCCTACGCCGAGTGGCTGAGCGCCTGGCAGACGCTCCGCATCCATCCGGTCGAGTTCCATGACCTCGGGGATCGCGTGCTCGTGCTCGTCCGGATGACGGGTACGACGAAGACCCACGGCGCGGAGGTCGAGCAGGAGAGCGCGGTGATCGCCGGAGTGGAGCACGGCGTCGTCCGCACGGTCAAGTTCTTCACCCGCGCGGAGCATGCGCTCCGCGAGGCGGGGCTCCGGGGCTAGGCCCACCGCGAGGTGACGACCTTCTTGCGGGTGTAGAACTCGACCGCGTCGCGGCCGTTGGCGTGCAGGTCGCCCTCGAGCGAGTCCTTCCAGCCCGAGAAGGGGAACCACGCGACCGGGGCGGCGACGCCGACGTTGACCCCGAGCATCCCGGCCTCGGCGCCGTAGCGGTAGGACCGGGTGGCCGCGCCCGAGCCGGTGAAGATCGAGCCGGCGTTGCCATAGCGCGACCCGTTGACGAAAGAGAGCGCGTCGTCGAGGTCCTCCGCCCGGACCACGGTCAGCAGCGGCCCGAACAGCTCCTCGCGCGCGAGCTCGGATTCGCGGTCGGGCGCTTCGACGATCGAGGGGCCGACCATCGTCGCGCCGGGCCCGGGATCCGCATCGCGTCCGTCGAGGACGACCTCGGCGCCCGCGCCCGCGGCGCGCTCGATCGCGGCGATCATCCGCTCGCGGGCCTCGGGCGCGACCACGGGGCACACGTCAGTGTCCTCTGCGTCCCCCGATCCGACCACGAGCTCGCCCGCGGCGGCGGCGAGCGCCGCCAGGACCTCGTCCTGGCGGGCGCGGTCGCCGACCAGCACGCAGACCGAGCCCGCGAGGCAGCGCTGGCCCGCGGCGCCGAAGGCCGAGCCCATGATCGCCGGGACGGTCAGCTCCAGGTCGGCGTCGGGCATCACGACGAGCGAGTTCTTCGCCCCGCCGAGCGCCTGAAAGCGCTTGCCGCTCCGCGCCGAGCGCTCGGCGACGTAACGCGCCGTCGAGGCCTGGCCGACGAATGAGATCGCGTCCACGCCGGGGTGCTCGAGCAGCCCGTTGACCGCGTCGTGGGCCCCGTGGAGGAGGTTGCAGACCCCGTCCGGGATCTCCGCGATCCCGTCGATCAGCTCGAAGATCAGCTCCGAGGGCCGCGGGTCGCGCTCCGAGGGCTTGAGGATGACGGCGTTCCCGCAGGCGATCGCGAATGGCAGGAACCAGAGCGGGATCATCGTCGGGAAGTTGAACGGCGTGATTGCGCCCACCACGCCGACCGGCTGGCGGACGAGCTCGACGTCGACCCCGCGCGCGACCCCCTCCAGGTTCTCTCCCTTGAGCAGGTGCGGGATCGCGGTCGCCGACTCGGTCGACTCGATCCCGCGCAGGACCTCGCCGCGGGCGTCGTCGAGGGTCTTGCCCATGTCGGCGGTCACCAGCCCGGCGAGGTCCTCGCGCCGCTCCCAGAGCGCCTCGCGCAAAGCCATCACCGCCCGCGCCCGGCGCTGCGGCGGCACCTCGCGCCAGCCGGGCTGGGCCTCCCGCCCGGCGCGCACCGCGGCGTCCACGTCGGGGCCGCCCGAGAGCGGCACCATCGCCGCCAGCTCGCCGGTCGCCGGGTCGCGGTCCTCGAGCGCCCCCGCCGGTGCCTCGGCCTCGACCCACGCCCCACCGACGTAGTTGCGCAGCGTTCTCGTCTTGCGCCCTGGCGACTGGCGACTGGCGACTGGCGACTCGACCTTCACGCCCCCGCTCCCTCCGCCGGCGTATCGTCGCCCTCCCCATACGGATACCACCACTCCTTCGGCGCGATCTCCGTCTCGATGTGGACGTGCTTGGTCTCCTGGAAGGCCTCGAGCCCCTCGCGCCCCAGCTCCCGGCCGAGGCCCGACTGCTTGAAGCCGCCGAACGGGCCCGCGTCGTTGTCTGTCAGCGGGTCGTTGAACCACACCGTGCCGGCCTTGATCTCGCGCATGCAGCGCACCATCGTCTTCAGATCGCCGGTGTAGACGTTCGCCCCGAGGCCGAAGCGGGTCGAGTTGGCGAGCTCGATCGCCTCGTCGAGCGAGCGCACGCGAACCAGCGGGGCCACCGGGCCGAACGTCTCCTCGCGCAGCAGGTCGGTCTCAGCCGGAGCGCCGGTGACCACCGCCGGGGAGAAGAAGTGGCCGTGATCGCGCCCGCCGCCGTCGCCGCCGATCACCACCTCGGCGCCCGCGTCGACCGCCGCCGCGACCTGGTCGCGCACCTTCTGCCGCTGAGCCGCCGAGACCATCGGCCCGATGTCGGTCGCGGGGTCGAGCGGGTCGCCGATCACCAGGCCGCCGGTGTAGTCGACGAACGCCTGCAGGTAGTCGTCGTAGACCTCGTCGGCGACGTAGAAGCGCTCGGCCGAGGTGCAGACCTGGCCCGCGTTCAGGAACGCCGCCCAGGCGCCCCCCTTCGCGGCCACGTCGACCGTGCCGGCGACGTCGGCGCAGACGATGAACGGGTCCTTGCCGCCCATCTCGAGATTGATCCGCGCCACCCGGTCGGCGCAGACGCGCGCGATCTTCTTCCCGGTCTCGACCGAGCCGGTGAACGCGACGCAGTCGACCCGCTCGTCGGCGACGATCGCGGCGCCCACCTCGCCGTCGCCGGCGAGCAGGTTGACCACCCCGTCGGGGAGGTGGTCGAAGCAGGGGGCGAGGGCGAGCGTGGAGAGCGGGGTCAGCTCCGACGGCTTGCAGACGGCGACGTTGCCGGCGGCCAGCGCCGGCGCCAGCTTCCAGGCGAGCAGGAGCAGCGGGTAATTCCACGGCACGATGCAGCCGACGACCCCGATCGGGTCCTTGACGATCAGCGAGAGCTGAGTCGCCTCGATCGAGGGGATCACCCGCCCGGCCGAGTCGCGGCCGATCTCGGCGTAGTAGTCGAACGCGGCGGCCGTCCAGCCGACCTCGTCGGCGTTCTCGATCCTCGGCTTGCCGCCCTCCAGCGTCATCAGCTCGGCGAGCTCGTCGGTGCGCGCGCGCAGCCTGACCGCCACCTCGTGCAGCATCTCGCCGCGCTCGACCGCCGGCGTGCGCTGCCAGCCGCGCGCCGCCTCGCCGGCGGCGGCGATCGCGGCGCCGAGCTGCTCGCTCGACGGCGCCGCCACGCTCGCCAGCGCCTCCTCGGAGTAGGGGTTCTCGACCGCGAGCGGCTCGCCGGCGCCGGCGACCTGCTCGCCGCCGATCAGCAGCCGTGTCTCGCGGCTGCTCATCGGGGTAGTTTGCGGCTCGAATGAGCAATCCCGAAGTCTCCGAGCACGCGGCGCGGCGCGGCGAGTCCGAGGAGCAGCGCCTGGATCGCAACCTGATGGAGCTGCTCCAGGAGCTCCGCGTCGCCATCCCGGGAATCCAGGTCCTGTTCGCGTTCCTGCTCGTGGTCCCCTTCCAGCAGGGCTGGGCGCAGGTGACCGAGTTCGAGAAGGCCGTCTACTACGTCACCCTCGTCTGCACCGCAGCGTCCTCGGTGCTCCTGATCGCCCCCACCGCTCGCCATCGGCTTCGCTTTCGGGAGCTCGACAAGCGCTGGATCGTCGAGACCGCGAACCGTGCTGCGATCGCGGGCCTGGCCTTCCTCGGTGCCGCGATCGTCGGCGTCATGCTGCTGATCTCGCAGATCGTCTACGGCGGGACGACGACGGCGATCGCCACCGCGCTGGTGGCGCTGGCGATCGGCTGGTTCTGGTTCGTGGCTCCTCTGGTCCGCGATCTGCGTCAGGGCTGACGGCCTCCTTCGAGCACCGGTTCGAGCTCCGGCTCCGGTGGGACCGCGGCCATCCTCTCGGCGCGGCGCTGCTGCCAGAGCACGAGCGCGATCGCCGCCACCGTGAACAGGAAGAGGATCGTCGCCAGCACGTTGACCTGCACCGGGATCCCGCGCAGGGCGACGCCGAAGACGTAGAGCGGGAAGGTCTCGGTCGTGCCCGAGTTGAAGTTCGAGATCACGAAGTCGTCGATCGAGAGCGCGAAGGCGAGCAGCCCGGCCGCCAACACCCCCGGCGCCAGCAGCGGCAGGGTGACGTAGCGGAAGGTCTGCAGCGGGGTCGCGCCGAGGTCGGCGGCCGCCTCCTCGATGCTGCGGTCGAAGCCGATCAGGCGCGAGCGCACCACGACGACGACGAAGCTGATCGAGAACATGATGTGGGCGATCAGCAGCGACGTGAAGCCGAGCGCCAGGTTGTAGATGATGAACATCGACAGCAGCGCGGCGCCGATCACGATCTCGGGTGTCGCCATCGGCAGCACGATCAGCAAGTTCGTCGCTCGGCGACCGAAGAACTGGTGGCGGACGAGCGCGATCGCCATCAGCGTCCCGATCACGGTCGCGGCGAGGGTGGAGAGCGCGGCCAGCTCGAGCGATGTGAGCATCGCATCGTTGAGCTGGGTGACGGCGAAGGCGTTCTCCCAGTACTCCAGCGTGAAGCCCCCGTCGAGCGAGAAGTTGAGCCTGTCGCGCGGGGTCTCGCCGAACGAGAAGACCGCGATCACCGCGATCGGGATCAGCATGTAGGCGACCGCAACCCCCGCGTAGAGGATGAGCGCGTTACGCCGCAGCCACGACCAGGTACGACCGGCCACTAGTCGCGCTCCTCGTCGCCCATGAACGCCTCGGTGCCGGCGAGCCGGATGTAGGCGACGACGATGATCAGGATCGCCGCCATCATCATGAACGAGAGCGCCGCCGCCTCCGGGTAGTTGCGATCCGCCAGGTAGAGGGACTGGATCCTGTTGCCGATCATCGCCGTGTCGGCGCCTCCCAGCAGCGCTGCGTTGACGTAGTCGCCGAACGCCGGGATGAAGGTGAGCAGCACGCCGGCGACGATCCCGGGCGCGGTCAGGGGGAGGGTCACTCGCAGGAACGCCTGACGAGTCGATGCGTACAGGTCCCTGGCGGCCTCGATCAGGCTGAGGTCGATCCGCTCGAGGCTGGCGTAGATCGGCAGGATCATGAAGGGCAGGAAGTTGTAGGTGAGGCCCGCGATCACCGCCCCCCCGGTTGCCAGCACCCTGCCGTCGTCGGGGATGATGGCCAGGAACTGGAGCACGTCGACGATCGGGCTGGCGTCGGCGAGGATCGTCTTCCAGGCGATCGTGCGAATGAGATAGGTGGTGAAGAAGGGGGCGATGACGGCGAACAGGAGCAGCAGCCTCCAGCGGCGGCTGACGCGAATCGCGATCGCGTAGGCGAGCGGGTACGCGATCAGCAACGCCAGGGCCGTCGCCGCCGCCGTGTAGAGGAACGTTCGCCCGATCTGCCCGCCCCGGTCCTCGAGCGCGTCGGGGAAGTTCGACCACTCCCACGTGAAGGCGAATCCCCCCGTCTCCAGGGCGCCCGACCGCAGCGCCATCTCCCCCATGAAGTACATGGGGACGACGAAGAAGACGACCAGCCAGAACGCGCCCGGCGCGAGCAGCCCGTACGGAATCAGGCGCCGGCGCGCGCTCATCTCAGCCGGAGATCACGTCCTGGAACGCCTCGGTGACCTCCTGGACGTCCTCGGAGCTTCCGGGAGGCTCGGTCTCCGACGTGCACGGCTCGAGGAACTCCTCGTCGGGGAAGATGAGGTCGTTCTCGGCCAGCCTCGGGCTGCGGTCGGCGAGGATGTCCTGAACCCCGTCCACCGGGGTGATGTAGTTCACCCACTCGGCGATGTCCGCCTGGACCTCGGGCTGATAGACGAAGTCCATGAACGCCAGCGCCGCGCCGGTGTTCGGCGCTCCGACCGGGATCACCATGTTGTCGAACCAGAGGTTGCAGCCCTCGTCGGGCATCCGCCACTCGACGCCCCCACGGCCGATCAGCGACTCGTCACCCGACCAGCCGATCGCGGCGACGACGTTGCCGGCGGTCAGGTCCTCGGTGTACTCGTTGCCGGTGAACCGCCTGATCTGACCGGAGTCGACCGCCTCGCCCAGCTTGTCGATCGCCGCCAGCCAGTCCTCCTTGGTCGCCTCGCCGGGCTCGATGCCCTCGCCCCTGAGCACCAGGGGCACCGTGTCACGCATCTCGGTCAGCATCGTCACCCGGCCCTCGTACTGGGGGTCGAACAGGTCGTTGACCGAGGTGATGTCCGGGGCCTCCTCGATATTGACCCAGATCCCGGTCATCCCGCCCTGCCAGGGGATCGTGAAGCTGCGCTCCGGGTCGACGTCCTGGGCCTCGAACTGCGCCGCCAGGTTCTCGAACGCCGTCGGCACGTCGTCGTGGTTGATCTCCTGCAGGTAGCCCAGGTCGAACATCTGCTTCGCCATCCAGTCGGTGACGACGAGGATGCTCCGAGCGCCCGACTCTCCCCGGTCGAGCTGCGGCTGCAGCTTGCCGAAGAAGGTGACGTTGTCGTTGATGTCCTCGATGTAGTCGATGTTGACGCCGGTCTCCTCCTCGAACTCGGCGACTGTTCCGTTATTTCCCGGATCGATGTAGCCGGGCCAGTTCGAGATCGTCAGCTCCCCCTCCACCGGGCCCGCCTCCGCGGTCTGAACGTCCTCCCCGTTATCGCCGCCGCCGACCGTGTCGTCGCCGCCGCAGGCGGCGAGCACCACCGTCGCGACCAGCATCACGAGCGCCGGGATCAACTTTGTCAGCATGTCAGTCGCCTCCTTGGCGGTTCGACGATTCTCGGACGACGTGGATGTGGTCGGGGGCCCAGCTCAGGCGCACGGGCGCCCCACCGCCCGGCAGCCTGGCGCGTTCGGCCTCGTCGGCGTTCGGCACCAAGACCGTCATCCTCACGTCGTCGACGAGCCGGACCACGATCTGAGTCGAGGTGCCGAGGTAGACCGAGGCCTCGACGATGCCGTCGACGGCCGGCCAGCCGGGGGGCGGCGCCCCCCCGCCGCCGTCGGCACGAAAGATCTGGAGCTTCTCGGGCCGGACGACCGCGTGGCAGCGCTCACCCGTACCGACCCCGTCCGCGCTCCCCTCGAACTCCACCCCCGAATCGAGGCGCACCCGGGCTCGACCGTTGCTGCGGTCGGTGACCGCCCCCGGCATCAGGTTCGAGACGCCGATGAAACCGGCGACGAAGGTGGTCGTCGGCCGCTCGTAGATCTCCTCCGGGCCGTCGACCTGCTCGACCCGGCCGCGGTTCATGACCGCGATCCGGTCCGACATCGTCAGCGCCTCCTCCTGGTCGTGTGTGACGTAGACGAAGGTGATCCCGACCTCGTTCTGGATCCGCTTGAGCTCGATCTGAAGGCCCTTGCGCAGCTTCAGGTCCAGCGCCCCGAGCGGCTCGTCGAGCAGCAGCACCTTCGGCCGGTTGACCAGCGCCCGCGCCAGCGCCACGCGCTGCTGCTGACCGCCCGAGAGCTGGTTCGGACGCCGGTTGATCTCCGCCGCGAGCCCGACCCGCTCGAGCTCCTCGGCGACCCGGCTTGCGACCTCCTGCTTGGGCACCTTCCTGCGCCGCAGGCCGAAGGCGACGTTCTCGCGCACGCTCAGATGCGGGAAGAGGGCGTAGCTCTGAAAGACCGTGTTGGTCGGTCGGCGGTGGGCGGGAAGCTCGGCGACGTCCTCGCCGTCGATCTGCACGGCGCCGGAGGTCGGCTTCTCAAAGCCCGCGACCATCCGCAACGTGGTGGTCTTGCCGCAGCCGCTAGGCCCCAGCAGGGTGAAGAACTCGCCCGGCGCGATGTCGAGGTCGAGGTCATCGACCGCGACCAGGTCGCCGAACGCCTTGGTCACATCCTGCAACCGCACCGATGGCTCGGCCAAGCTCCTTCTCTCCTCAGCAGACAACTCGATTCAGCCTGAAGCGCCATTCAGGCTAATTTTCCTGAGCGGCGCGCGCAAGGGCCGAATGCCTCAAAACGTCCAACGGCACTTGTGCAGAACGTACAACGACGACCTGGGACATTGAACCGAACTCCGCTTGTATCCCCGATCCTGGGTAGCTACGGTTATACGGAACGTCGAGGGTCGATAGCCTAGAAGTCGTACGGAGAGGAGAGCGATGGCCACCACTGCCACCAAGCCGGCCGCGACCGCCAGCCTGCAGGAGCTCGCCAAGCGGCACCTGTGGATGCACTTCACCCGCATGGGGGCCTACGCGGACGCCGAGGTGCCGATCATCGTCCGCGGCGAGGGGCCGTACGTCTACGACGACCACGGCAACCGCTATCTCGACGGCCTCTCCGGCCTCTTCTGCGTCAACGCCGGCCACGGACGCACTGAGCTCGGCGAGGCGGCGCCGCGCCAGGTCGAGGAGCTCGACTTCTACATCATCTGGAGCTACGCCCACCCGCGGGCGATCGAGCTCGCGACCCGGATCGCCGACCTCGCGCCGGGCGACCTCAACCGGGTCTTCTTCACCTCCGGCGGCTCCGAGGCGGTCGAGTCGGCGATCAAGCTCGCCCGCGCCTACCACCAGCGCACCGGCAACCCGCGAAAGACGAAGTTCATCAGCCGCGAGATCGCCTACCACGGAACCACCCTGGGCGCCCTGCAGGTGACCGGCATCCCGGCGCTGCGCACCGACTTCGAGCCGCTGGTCCCCGGTGGGGTCAAGGTGCCGAACACGAACGAGTACCACTGGCCGGCCGACCGCGATCCGCTCTGGGCGGCGGACAAGATCGAGGAGGCGATCCTGTTCGAGGGGCCGGAGACGGTCGCCGCCGTGATCCTCGAGCCGCTTCAGAACGCCGGTGGCTGCATCCCTCCGCAGGAGGGCTACTTCCAGCGGGTGCGCGAGATCTGCGACCGCCACGACGTGCTGCTGGTCTCCGACGAGGTGATCTGCGCGTGGGGCCGGCTGGGACACTGGTTCGGCTGCCAGCGCTACGGCTTCCAGCCGGACATCGTGACGGTCGCGAAGGCGCTCACCTCGGCCTACGCGCCGATGGGCGCGATGATCGCCTCCGACCGCGTCTACGAGCCCTTCGCCGGCGGCAAGGAGACGTTCACCCACGGCTTCACGTTCGCCGGCCACCCGGTCGCCGCCGCGGTCGCGCTCGCGAACCTCGACGTGTTCGAGCGCGAGGACCTCTGCGGGCATGTGCTGCGCCGGGAGGGCGAGCTCCGCGCGATGCTCGACGGGCTCCGCGACATCCCGATCGTCGGCGACGTGCGCGGCGACGGGTACTTCCACGCCATCGAGCTTGTCAAGGACCAGGAGTCGAAGGCCGGGTTCTCGGACGAGGAGTCCGAGTGGCTGCTGCGCGGCTTCCTCTCGGGCGAGCTCTACCGCCGGGGGCTGATCTGCCGGGCCGACGACCGCGGCGACCCCGTCGTCCAGCTCTCGCCGCCGCTGATCTGCGACACCGAGCAGTTCCAGGAGATCCACGACGTGCTCCGGCCGGTGCTCGAAGAGGCTGCGGCGCAGGTCGAGGCGCGCGGCTGAGGAGAGGGCGGGACGCCGATGCTCACGGTCGGCTCACTGGTCTCGGAGTGCGGGCTCGAGCTCGCTGAGCCCGAGGCCGGGGGCGAGCGGCCGCTTCGCTGGGTCCACATCTCCGAGCACGAGGACCCGACCCCGTGGCTGTCGGGCGGCGAGGTCCTGCTGACCACCGGCTACAACCTCGGCAGCCCGGCGAAGCAGCGGCGCTTCGTCGCGCTGCTCGCCGACGCCGGCGTCGCAGGGCTGGGCTTCGGCACCGGCTTCGACCACGAGCGGGTGCCGAAGGCGATGCTCGAGGCGGCGGCCGAGCACGGGCTGCCGCTGTTCGAGGTTCCCTACGAGATGCCGTTCATCGCGATCACCGAGCGGGCGGCCGCCCGCTTGATCAACGAGCAGTACGACGTGCTCGAGCGCAGCTCCAAGGTCCACGAGCAGCTCGAGCGGCTGGTGATCGAGGGCAGCGGGCTCGATCAGATCCTCGCGGCGACCGCGACGGCGATCGGCGGCACCGCGCTCGTCCTCGACGACCGCGGACGCGAGCTGGCCAGGCACTCGGCCCGCGGCGCCCCCGATGACGGGTCGATCTCGGCGCTCGGCGAGGAGCTCGCCGCGCAGTCGCCGGCGGGGGCGCTGGCGCCGTTTTCCCCCGAGAATGCGGCGCTCGCCGACCGCGCCCTGGTCGTCCCCGTCCCCGGCCGGCGCGGGGGGACGTCGGTGGCCTGGCTGGTCGTGGTAAGCGACCGTCCGCCGCTCGGCGACTTCGAGCGCCTGTGCGCACGACAGGCGGCGATGGTGGTCGGGCTCGAGCTGATGCGCGAGCGGGTCGTCCGCGAGACCGAGCGGCGACTTGCCGGCGACCTGCTCGCCGATGCGCTCGGCGGGCGGCTCGAGTCGGAAGAGCTGCGCGGGAGGCTGCGGCCGTTCGGAATCGGAGGCGAGGCCGCGGTGCTGGTGTTCGACCTCGAGGATCCCCCGGCGGCCGAGGGAACGCTCGAATCGGCGCTCGCCGACGCCGGCGTCCCGGCGCTGGTCGCGACCAGCGGCTCTGCCGGCCGCCCGCTGCTGTGCGCGGTCGTCGACGCCGAGGTCGCCGATCCGGTCGGCACCGCGCGTCGCGCGCGCGAGGCGCTCGCCGGCGGCTCGAGCAGCAACGGCGTCCGCGCCGCGGCCAGCCGACCGGCGAGCGTCGGCTCACTGCGGCGGGCGTTCCACGAGGCGCGCTGCGCGCTCGAGGCGACATCGCTCAGTGGCGGCGACGGGACCCAGGTGGCCTCGCATCGCGACCTCGGCGCGTTCACGCTGCTGCTCGCGCTCCAGGACGACGACGCGCTGCGCCTCTACAGCGACGGGCTGCTGGAGCCGATCGAACGCACCGAGGGCGATTACGGGGGCGAGCTGCTGCGCTCCCTGGAGGCGTTCATCGAGAACAACGGCAACTGGGAGCGTGCCGCGCGTCGGCTCTACTGCCATCGGCATACGCTGCGCTACCGGATCCGCAAGATCGAGGAGCTGACGGGAAGGGATCTGTCGCGGGCTACGGACCGGATCGAGTTGTGGTTGGCGCTGCGGGCGCGGGAGCTGGTCAGATGAGTCGCCAGTCGCCAGTCGCCAGTCGCCGAAGGAGACAGTCGTGAAGGTTGGGGTCCCGACGGAGATCAAGCCGGACGAGTATCGCGTCGCCCTTACCCCGATCGGGGTCCGCGAGCTCACCGACCAGGGGCACGAGGTGTTGATCGAGGCCGGTGCCGGCGAGGGCAGTGCGATCGCCGACCGCGACTACGAGGCGCAGGGCGCGCGCATCGTCGGTGGCGCCGAGGATGTCTGGCGGGAGGCCGAAATGGTGCTCAAGGTCAAGGAGCCCCAGCCCGACGAGGTCGAGCTGCTGCGCGCCGAGACCACCCTGTTCACCTTCCTGCACCTGGCACCCGCCCCCGACCTGACCCGTGCGCTCTGCGACACGGGCGCCACCTGCGTCGCCTACGAGACCGTCGAGGACCGCTACGCCAGGCTCCCGCTGCTGACGCCGATGTCGGAGATCGCCGGCAAGATCGCGACCCAGGCGGGGGCGTTCATGCTCGAGAAGCCGCTCGGGGGGCGCGGGATCCTGCTCGGCGGGGTGCCCGGCGTCGGTCCGGCGAACGTGATGATCATCGGCGGCGGGGCGGTGGGAATGAACGCGGCCTTCATCGCGATCGGGATGGAGGCCGACGTATTCGTCTACGACGTCTCGATCGACAAGCTGCGCGAGCTCGACATCGCCTTCGGGGGCCGCGCGTCGACGGTCTTCTCGTCGACGCTCTCGATCGAGGAGCGGCTTCCCGACATGGACCTGATCATCGGCGGCGTGCTCGTCCACGGGGCCCGGGCGCCGCACGTGATCAAGCGTTCGCAGCTCGGGCTGATGAAGGATCACGCGGTGCTCGTCGACGTCGCGATCGACCAGGGCGGCTGCTTCGAGACTTCGCGCCCGACGACCCACGGCGAGCCCACCTACGAGGTCGACGGGATCATCCACTACTGCGTCACCAACATGCCCGGCGCGGTGCCGATCACCTCGACCTACGCGCTCACCAACGCGACCCTGCCCTACGTGCTCGCCCTCGCCCGGCACGGCGTGGCCGAGGCGGCGCGGCGCGACCCGGGGCTGAGGCTCGGGGTAAACGTCGCCGCCGGGAGGGTCACCCACCCGGCGGTTGCCGAGGGCGTCGGGCTCGACCACACCCCGGTCGAGGAGGCGCTCGAGCTGGCGCCGCTCCCAGAGCCGGCGGGAGCCGACGGCGCCGGGGCGACCGCGACCCGCGCCACCCCCGGCGCCCTCTGACCTTGGACTGACCAGCAAAGGAGAGAGAGATGGCCACCGTCACCGCAACCAAGCTCCAGAACTTCATCGACGGCGACTTCGTCGACCCCGTCGAGGGGGCGACCGAGGAGGTGATCAACCCGGCGACCGGCGAGACGATCGCCGAGGCGCCGCTGTCGAGCGCCGAGGACGTCGATCGCGCCGTCGGCGCGGCGCGCAAGGCGTTCGAGTCCTGGTCGGTGACGACGCCGGGCGAGCGCTCCGCGGCCCTGCTGCGGCTCGCCGACACGATCGAGGACCACGCCGATGAGATCGCGGACCTCGAGTCCGCCGACGCGGGCAAGCCGCGCAAGGCCTTCTACGACGACGAGATCCCGTTCCTGGTCGACAACCTGCGCTTCTTCGCCGGCGCGGCGCGCAACCTCGAGGGCAAGGCCGCGGGCGAGTACGTCGAGGCTCGGACGTCGTTCGTCCGCCGCGAGCCGGTGGGGGTCTGCGGGCAGATCACGCCCTGGAACTACCCGCTGATGATGGCGATCTGGAAGATCGGCCCGGCGCTCGCCGCCGGCTGCACGACGGTGCTCAAGCCGGCCGAGAACACCCCGGTGACGGCGTTCAAGCTCGCCGAGCTCGGCGCCGACGTCCTTCCCGCCGGCGTGCTCAACGTGATTGGGGGTCACGGCGATCCCGCGGGGGCGTCGCTGGTCACCCACCCGGACGTCGACATGGTCTCGCTCACCGGCTCGCCGGAGACCGGCAAGTGGATCGCCAAGGCGGCATCGGACACGCTCAAGCGCGTCCACCTCGAGCTCGGCGGCAAGGCGCCGGTGATCGTCTTCGATGACGCCGAGATGGAGACGGCGCTGGAGACGATCGCGGGGACCGCGCTCTACAACGCGGGCCAGGACTGCACGGCGGCGACCCGCATCCTCGCCTCGGCGAACGTCTACGACGATGTCGTCGCCGGCCTCTCGTCCGAGGCGCAGGGCTACAAGATGGGCGACCTGCGCGACGAGGACACGACGCTGGGGCCGGTGATCTCGGCGCGCCAGCGCGAGCGGGTCGAGGGGTTCGTCGGGCGCAAGCCCGGCCACGCCGAGGTGGTGACCGGAGGAAAGCAGCCCGAGGGCCTGAACGGGTTCTTCTACGAGCCGACCGTGGTCGCCAACCTCGAGCAGGACGACGAGATGATCCAGGACGAGATCTTCGGTCCGGTGATGACGGTCCAGCGGTTCGACGACGAGGCCAAGGCGATCGAGTGGGCGAACGGCACCCGCTACGGCCTCGCCTCATCGGTCTGGACCCGAGACGTCGGACGCGCGATGCGCGTCGCCAACGCCCTGCGCTTCGGCGCCGTGTGGATCAACGACCACATCACGATCGCCTCCGAGATGCCCCACGGCGGCTACAAGCAGTCCGGCTACGGCAAGGACATGTCGATGTACTCGGTCGAGGACTACACCGAGGTCAAGCACGTCATGGTGAACATCGAGCGCTGAGCGGCAGGCGCCGGGGTGGGTGGCGCCCGCTCGGACCCCAGCCGG
>JBOGZD010000026.1:0-27363 GCA_050697155.1 Solirubrobacterales bacterium
CGGCTAGCACGCCGGGCACTCGGCCGATCTCAGCGCCCGCAACGCCGACGTCGGGGTGAGCGCGGCGTGGACCTCGGTGCCGCCCTCGGGCCGGTGCAGGAAGCGGACGTCGTCGGCGAGCGCGGCGATCAGCAGCAGTCCCATGCGGCCACTGCCGTCGGGATCTGCCGGCCGCGGCCGGAAGCCCTCGCCCCGGTCGCGGACGACGATCTCGAACCCGTCGTCGCGGGCCTTAGCGGCGATCTCCACCGGCCCCGGGCGGCCCTGCGTGTAAGCGTGGCGGGTGGCGTTGGTGAACGCCTCGGTGACCACGACCTCGGCCGACGTCCTCACCGCCTCGTCGACGCCCAGGCGGTGGGCGAGCTCGGCGATCGCGTGGCGGGCGACCGCCGCGTTCTCGGGATTGGGCTCGAGCGTCAGGCTGAGCGAGTCAGGTGCTCTTGCGGCGGCGGTGTCGGTCCCGGCCATGTCCCCTCGATACCCACCATGCCCCCGGGCTATGCCTCCGCGTCACGCTTTGGGGGCGGTCTTTCAGGCGGCCGGGCCGGCCGGCGCGGCGAGCTGCGCCTCGCCGCCCTCGATCCGCGCCGCGCCCTCGGTGCGGCCGAGGACCACCAGCGCCGCGTCGTCCTCGAGCGAGCGGCTGAGGAAGTCCGCAAGGCCCTCGCGCACGCTCGCGACCGCACCGTCGGGGTGGATCGAGCCGGCGAGGTGCCGGCGCAGGCGCTCGGCGCCGAATCGCTGCCCCCGGCTGCGGCGGGCCTCGATCACCCCGTCGGTGTAGAGCACGAGCTGATCGCCGCGTCGCAGCTTGACTGCCACCGGCGGCCACTCGGGATCGTCGACCACCCCGAGCATCGGCCCGGGCTCGCCCACCTCCTCGGTCCTCCCATCGCGCAGCAGCAGGGGCGGCGGGTGACCGGCGAGGTAGATGGCGGCCTCGAGCTCGTCGTCGTCCGCGGCCGATTCCGGCAGCACCAGCATCGCCACCGAGCAGAGCGCGGCGTCCTCGCGGTCGCGCAGGTTCTCGTCGAGCAGCCGCATGCCGGCGCGCGGGTCGGCGGCGAGCTGCCCGGCGGTGCGGATCGTGTGCCTGGCCTCCGCCGTGAGCGAGGCAGCCGCGGCACCGCGCCCGGAGACGTCGCCGAGCACCACGGCCCAGCCGCCGTCGACTGCGAACACCTCATAGAAGTCGCCCCCGACCTCGTTCACCTCTCCCGCGGGCTCGTACATCGTGGCGATCTCCCAGCCGGGGATCGCCGGCAGGCTCGGCGGCAGTAGCTCGCGCTGAAGCGCGTCGGCGACACGGGCCCGCTCGTCGGCCAGGCGCGCGTTCTCGATCGCGAGCCCCGCCCGCCGGGCGAGCTCGATCGCCGTCTCGAGGTCGTCGTCGTCGAAGACCCGCGAGCCCTTGCCGTTGACGAGGGCGAGCGCCCCGACGACCCTGCCGCCCGCGTGCATCGGGGCGATGATCGCCGAGCCGGCGTCGGACTCGCGCATCAGCCGCAGATGCTCGTCGTCCACCGCGACCTTCTCGATCAGCTCGTCGGACATCGTCGCCAGCTGTGCGGCGTCGTTGCGGATCGCTGCGCCGATCCCGGCCTCGTCGTCGATCCGCACCGGATAGCGCTCGCGCAGCTCGATCGCCGCGCGCCGTCGCTCATCGTCTCCGGCGGCGATCGCGAGCTGCTCGATCAGCCCGTCGTCGCGCTGCATGTTGACCGAGCACCAATCGGCGAACTCGGGCACCAGCAGGTCCGGCACCGACTCGAACGTGCGGCGATAGTCCTCGGGGTGGCCCAGCAGCTCTCCGATACGGGCGAGCAGCCGCTGTGAGAACTCGGCCCGCTTCACGTCGGTGACGTCCTCGATCGCGGTGACCGAGAACAGGATCCCGCCGTCGGTTCCCTCGACTGGGCGCGCCCGGGTTCGGTACCACCGTTCGCGGCCGGTGGCCCGCTCGGTGACCCGCAGCGTGAGCTCGCCCGCCTCCTCTCCCCGCTCGAGCACCCGCCGGCCGGCGAGCGCCTCGGCGCCAAGCTCCGATCCCGCCTCGTCGCGGATCGCGAACCGCTCGCGGATGCTCTCGGTCGGGGTGGCGACCGCCTCCTCGGAGCTCTCGAACCCGAGCGTCCGCGCCGCGGCCGGATTGGCGAAGACGAGCTCGCCGTCGGCGCCGTGGATCACCACCGCCTCGTCGAGGATCGACATCACGCTGTCCATCCGGCGCTCGACGCTCTCGAGGTCGGAGAAGAGCCCGGCGTTGTCGAGCGCGAGCGCGATCCGGCTGGCGAGGATCTGGGCGAACTGGAGGTCGTCGGAGGAGTAGCGCCGGCCCGACCAGGCCGAGATCAGGGTCAGGGCGCCGAGATTGCGGTCGCGCGCGGCGATCGGGACGGTCACCGACGAGCGCACGTCGAGCGAGAGCAGGAACTCGAGGTCATCGGGCGACTGCGCCATCCGGCGCAGGTCCTCCTCGCGCATGCGCGGCATCCAGCGCGGGATGTGGCGCCAGCTGCGATCGCCGGCGACCAGCCACCGGGGGAGGCTCGGCGGCTGCGCCATGAGCGCGCGCTCGACCTCCTCGGCGTCTTCGCGGCCGCGGGCGCGCACAGCGAGGCGGTTCGTGCGACCGTCGTGGATCGCGTCGACCATGCAGAGGTCGGCCACCCCCGGGACGAGCACGTCGACCACCCGCCGCAGGGTCTCGGGCAGCGGCAGCGAGCCGTCGGCGACCTCGCCGACGGCGTCGAGCAGGCTCAAGCGCCCGGCTCGGGCCTTGCCGCGCTCGCGGGTCCAGGAGCTGGCGACCGCGAACAACGTCGCGCCGCCGATCACGACCAGGCGTATGACGTAGCCCTCGCTGCCGGTGTTCATGTTCCACTCGCCGCTGCCGGCGGCGGCCGCCAAGGCGAGCAGCCCGACCGTCAGCGTCGCCAGGGGGCCACCGACCAGCGCGGTGAGGAACGGAGCGGCGACGTAGAGCCCGACGAGCGCCGAAGAGGAGTGGTCGAGCAGCACGTCGGCGGCGACCAGGGCGCCGAGAGCCCCGACGCCGACCAGCAGGGCCGAGGACGAAGCTCGGGTCGGCCGATCCGGCTCGGCGGCTCCCGCCGCTGTGGTGATCGATCGCTCCATAGTCGCGCCGGCCGCGCCATGCGGCCCCCGCACGAATCTACCGCCTGCGCGGGCCGCGAGTTAAACGAACGCATTCGTTCCTGCACTAATATCCGGCCGGCGTGCGCCGTGGCCGGCGCCGGAGCCCATCACTCGCCGTATCCGAAGCCGCTTGGAGAACCAGCAAGGTTGAACGTCGCTTTCAGAGTCGAGGCGGACTCGAGTGCCGATCTGCATACCGTCAGCGTCTTCGGCGAGCTCGACCAGGCGACCGCGCCGCAGCTTCGCTCGGCGCTGGGCGACGCGCTCGACGCGCCTCAGAAGCCGGTGCTCGTCGACCTCACGGACTGCGGCTTCATCGACTCGACCGGGCTCAGCCTGCTGGTCGAGGCAAAGCGCCGGCTCGCCGAGGACGACCGGCGGTTCGCCGTGTGCTGCCCCGATGACGACGTCCGCCGGCTTCTCGAGCTGACCGGTATCGACGAGGCGGTCGGGCTCTTCGACAGCAAGGACGAGGCGATCACGGTGCTCAGCGACGGCTCGGCCGGCTGAGCCGGGGACTGTCGGGTCTCGACCAGGCTTCGGTCGCTAGAGGGCCGAGCGATCCCTCCTGGATCGACCGCGATGCCTCGCGGCGCTATGCGGGCGTGGCGACGCGGCGCTCACGACCGCGAGCTTCGCCCCCGTCCTGCCCCTGGACCGCGGCCAGCAGCTTGCGCAGGGCGCCGCGCATGATCCGCGAGACCTGCATCTGCGAGACGCCGAGCCTGCCGCCGATCTCGTACTGGTTCAGGCCGCGGGCGAACTTCAGCCGCAGCACCAGCCACTCGCGGTCATCGAGCCCCGCGACCCGTGCCGCCATCGCCGACTCGACCGAGTCGTAGCCAAGGTCGGGTTCGCCGATCGTCTCCACCGTCGGGGTCGACTCGTCGTCGTCGCGAAGCTTGGGCACGTCGAGGGAGAGCGTGCGCCGGGCCTCACCCGCGCGCAGCGCATCGAGGACCTCCTCGTCGGAGACCTCGAGCCGGTCGGCAATCTGGGCGACGGTCGGAAAGCGTCCCTCGCGCTCGGTCAGCTGGGTGACCGCGTCGTCGACCTCCATCGTCCGCTCCTGGAGGCTGCGGGGCAGGTGCAGGTTCCAGACGTGGTCGCGGAAATGGCGCCGCAGCTCGCCGAGAATCGTTGGCACCGCGTAGGCGGTGAACGGCTTGCCCCGCTCGGGGTCGAAGCCGTCGATCGCCTTCACCAGCGCCAGGTTGGCGACCTGGACCAGGTCCTCGAGCGCCTCGCTGCCCCCGCGGTAGCGCATCGCCAGCGAGCGGGCGAGGGGCATGAACCGGCGCACGAGCTCCTCGCGCAATTCCGCCGAGCGCGATCGCGCGTAGCGGCGAAGCAGCCTGTTCTCGCGCCGGCGCTGGGCGGCGTCGATCCCGGCCCCCGCCGAATCGGATTCGCCGTGCCCGCGCATTCGGATCGGCACGACGCCGGCCTCGCCGGGGAGACCCACCCGAGCTTGGTCGGTGACGCTATCCATTGGTCCTCCGTTCGTCGCTCTGCGTCGATGCGACGGACCGCCGGCCCCCTTTGAGCACTCAGGCCCTGGTTGAGCGGGGCGGCCTGATCTTTCGATCAGGTGACAACCTCAGTGCCGCGGCGCGCCACCGAAGCCCCGTCGGCCGGTCCATACCCCCGCCACACCGGGATCGAAACATCCACCGGACCGCCGCGCCGCCGGCCGCGAGCAGCCTGCTTGCCGACGGGGCCGCGTTCGGGGCTAATCTCGCGTCCTGGCCGGCGGGATGCCGGAGGGGGCGCACGGGTTCGCCGCGCCCCGAGCGGGTAGTGATTCGCTTGATGTGAGGCACGTGGGTAGCGACGGAGGCTGAGCGCTGACCGAGCTCAAGCCGGCGACACTCCCCTTCATAGTCGCCGCGATCGTCCTTCCGGTCGTCGCCGGCTTTGCCCTCGCGGGACCGGTGCTCGGGCTTGCCCTCGGCTTCGTCGTCGCCGCCGCGATCGTGGTGATCGCGGCGCGCCAGCGCCCTCGCGGGCCGATCGAGACGGCCACGGCGACCGACTCCCGCCGCCACGTGCTCGTCGTTCTCAGCCGGGAGCTTGACGATCCGGCCGCGATCGATCGCATCAAGGCAGAGATCGCCCTGGACCGGGCCGACGGCGGTGCGGAGGTGCTGGTGCTGGCGCCGGCCAAGAGCCGTCTGCTCGACCGCTGGGCCACCGACGTGGGGCCCGCGCGGCAGGAGGCGCAGCGCAAGCTCGTCGTCAGCGTCGCCTCGCTGGGCAAGGCGGATGTCTCAGCGGAGGCCGCGGTCGGCGATCAGGACATCGTTCAGGCGGTCGAGGACCAGCTGCGAGGCTTCCCGGCGGACGAGGTGATCCTGGTCACTGGCGGCCGAGGCGAGGACCCCGAGGGCGACCGGGCGGCGGCGGAGCTGGACGAGCGCCTCCAGCAGCGCTTCTCGCGAATCGTCCTCGATCGCGGGTGACTGATGTGAATAGGCCAAGTCCGGCCCTCAGGCCGCGCCCGAGACGACCCTTAGATCGGCGACCAGGTCGGCGAACGCCTCGGACCGATCCTCGTTGTCGGCGCGCAGGACCGCGGACGGGTGAAACGTTGCCACGGCCGCGGGGGCGAAGTCGACGCTGAGCAGCTCGCCACGCTGCTTGGTGACCCGGAAGCCGCTGCCCAGCAGCGCCTTTGCCGCCGTCGCGCCGAGGACGGCGACGACGTTGGGGCGCACTCGCTCGAGCTCGGCGTCGAGCCATGGGCGGCAGGCCTCGACCTCGAGCTTCGAGGGGGTCTGGTGGATCCGCCGCTGCTCATGTGACCCCTACCTCGCGGCTGGCGCTCCAAGCCTGTCGCTCCAGCGGATGCGTGGCCGGGCCCTCGACGACCTCGCCCAGCGGATCGAAGCGCGAGCCGTGGCAAGGGCAGTCCCAGGTTCGCTCCGCCGCGTTCCAGCGCACGATGCAACCGAGGTGCGTGCAGCGGGCGGAGAGCTCGTGCAGCGCGCCGTTCTCGTCGCGATAGACCGCTCGCTGGCCGAGGCCGGCGCCGACGACCCGTCCCTCGCCGGGATCGATCCCCGTGCGTGACGCACGCCGCAGCCGATCGCCGACGAAGTGGATGCCCGAGACCGCATTGTGCTCGACCAGCCGCTTCGCCGAGCGCGGTCGCGGCAGCCGGCGCGCGTCGAACGCATCCGGCCAGGGCTGGCCGCCGTCGACGATCGCCTCGGTGAGCATCTCCGCCGCCTCCGAGCCCATTGCCAGGCCCCACTTGCGCAGGCCGGTGACGGTCAGCGCGCGGTCGGAGTGAAGCGAGGCCGCGCCGATGTACGGAAGCTGGTCCTCCGGGACGAAGTCGTGCGCGGCCCAGCGGTGCTCGAGGGACTCGACCGCGAAGCGCTCGCGCGCGTAGCGCTCAAGCGCGCGGAAGCTCTCGGGAGGATCGCCGGAGCCGACGCGGTGCGACTGGCCGCCGACCATCACAGCTCCCCCTCGCCGTAGGGGATCGCGCGCAGCGAGCGCGCCGGCGACTCGGTGCTCAGGTACATCCCCCGCGGGACCTGTCCGGCGATGCGCATTGACAGCGCGTAGGAGCGCTGCGGCTCGGCGCGGGCGAAGAGGCCACCGCGGTCGAGGAAGGGTAGGTGGGTGGCGACCACGATCCGATCCGCGTCGACCTTGTGCCCGGTATCCGTTGCGAGCGTTCCGCCCGCGACCCCTGTCGCCCGCGTGTGCTCGTAGATCAGCCCCTCCTCAGAGCGCTCGATCTCGGCGGCCAGCGCCGCGAGGTAGCGAACCGGATCGAACTCGGCCTGATTCGAGAAGCGAACGGCGGCGGCGATCTCGAACGGAAGCTCGGATTCCTCGACGTAGCCGGCAGGCAGGCCCGCCGCCGAGGACGCCTCGACCTCGTCCTCGATCTCGCCGCGCCGGGACGGATCCTCGGTGTAGGTGTGGTTCGCCCGGCGACGGAAGTCGCAGTCGATCTCGAGCTCGTCGACGAGTCCGGCGACCAGCTCGAGCCCGCGCTCGTTGGCGCGGCCGTACTCGGCGGCCACCTCCGCGCCGTGGCGGGATCTCACCGACGCGTAGGTGAGCCCGTGCAGCGACGTGAGCTTGGCCGTCGTGTTCCCGCTCACCCCGTGTGCGATTCGGCGCCCTTCGAGCACCGCCACCCGAACGCCGGCGCGCCGAAGCAGCAATGCGGCGGTGAGTCCGACTATCCCGGCGCCGACAACCGCGGCCTCGACCGCCAGGTCGCGATCGAGCTCGGGGCGCTCCGGCAGCGTGGTTCGCTCGAGCCACGGGGACATCCGGCGGCCAGGCAATCCTTCAGTCCGCGAAAGGCCGCAATTTGCGTACGTCCTGGACATCTAGGAATCCATGCGAAGGGGTTTTCAATCACGCCTCAGCGGGTATCAGCGCCGCGGGATCAGGGCCACACCCGGGACATACCCCCCACCCGGGCCGTGTTTTTAGGTTGGACGGCACGTGCGCCCAATTCCCTCTCTGAGTGGTGCGACGGGCCCCGCGACCGGGGCCCGTCGTCATGCATGAACACGCTTGGTCGCCGGGTTCAGGTCCTGCGCTCGAGGTCCTCGACCTCCTGGCGCTTGCGCGCGGCGGCCTGCTCGGCCTCGAACTCCTCCTCCTTGGCCTCCCCCTTGCGCTCCTCGCGCAGCCCCTCGCGGCGAGTCTCCGGGTCCTTGGTCAGGCCACCGGCGATCTGCTTGATCCGGCCGGTGATCTTGTCGGCGATGCTCATCGCTCGCGCTCCTTCCATCGGTTCATCGTCGGTTCACAGATACCCGGGGGCGCGCTGCAAAACCCGTTCGCGAGAGGGGTTTCGCCGCCGTGACTCGGGGTATGCCGCCGCACGTGCGTGAGGATCAGCTCGCCTGGATCATGGGCTCGTCGCGAAGCGGCAGCAGCTGGCTGCTGCGCATGCTGCGCGAGCTCGACCGCGTGGTCGGGATCGACGACCCCCACGTCGGCCACCACCTCGGCGTCTGGCGGCCGGTGGCGCTCGCCTGGGCCGCGGCCACCGAGCGCCCGGCGCTCAACGACCTCCGCGAGCTCAAGCGCGACAAGCCCGACTACTTCTTCTCCGACCGCTACCGCGACGCGTGGATGCCGGCGCTGCGGGAGCTGATCCTCGCCCGCTTTGGCGCCCAGCTCGCCGCCGAGCACCCGGCCGGTGATCTCGAGTCGCGGCTGGTGGTCAAGGAGCCCGGCTCGCACGCAGCGGACCTGCTGTTCGAGGCGTTCCCGGACTCGCGCCTGATCTTCCTGCTGCGCGACGGCCGTGACGTGGTCGACTCCTGGCTGGATGCCTACCGCCGCGGGTCCTGGGCGATCGAAGAGGGTGCCTTCCCGGTTGCCCGCGAGGGGCGCCTCGCGCTGATCGAGTGGCTGTCGAGCGTCTGGTCCTACCGCAGCCGCGTTGTCGCGGACGCCTACGCGGAGCGCCCGCCCGACCGGCGCGTCCTGGTCCGCTATGAGAACCTGCTCGCCGACCCGGCGCGCGAGCTGGGGCGGATCGCAGCAATGCTGGGGCTGGACGTCGGGCCCGCGATCTGCGAACGGATCGCCTCGCGCCACGACTACAACGAGGTCTCGCCGCGACTGCGCGGCGCCGGCCAGGAGATCCGCTCGGCGAGCCCCGGCGGCTGGCGGCGCAACCTCAGCCGGGCGGAGCAGCGGGCGATGCACGAGATCATGGGCGCCGAACTGCGGGCGCTGGGCTACCTCGACGCCGCCGGGCGAGCGGCGGCCTGATTCCGGCAAATCGACGCGGTCCCGATCCGGACGATCACCGGTTGGCCTGCCTGACCTGGCGGCGCGGGCTCGCGCCCGACCCTCTAAGAACGGTCGCCGCCGTCGCGCTGCAGCGCTTCGGTGAGCAGCTTTGCGTGCAGCGCGCCGATCAGCGCCGGGAATGGGGCCGCGCCACCCTCCACAAGGGTGGCGGCGCGCTCTGGGTCCAGGGCCGAGAAGCGCTCGATCAGCAGCTTCAACTCGTCGGTGATCACCGGCTCGAGGCCACGCATCAGGCGGGCGACGTCGCGGGCGCCGAAGCCGGTGGTCTCGTTCCAGCCCGCCTCTCGGAATCGCGAGATCGCATCCAGGATCCGCAAGTCCGACGCCGAGTAGCCGCCCTCGCCGGGGCTCAGCACCCCGAGCTCGGCGAGTCGGGTGAGCGCCCGCTCGGGGATGTCAAAGCGCTGGAGAACCTCCGCCGCGGGCGTCCGCTCGCGGTCGGGCGCCAGCGCCCGGGCGACGAGCGCATCACCCGTCTCGGTCAACGCTCGAAGCCGTTCGACGTCGCCCCCCGCGGACTCGAGCAGCTCGCGGATCACCCGCAAGGGCATGAACCGCTCCTCCTGCAGCTGCTTGATGAGCCGGATCCGGTCGACGAACTCGGGCGGGTAGTAGGCCATGTTGCGCGAGGTCTTCACCGGCTCGGGGAGCAGGCCCTCGCGCAGGTAATGACGCACGGTGGCGACCGGTACGTCGGCTCGCTCGGCCAGCTCCGAGATCTTGAGCAGCTCTTGGGCGGGCGCGGCCACGGCGGGGTCGGCTAGGCGGGCGCGCGGTCTCGGCGTGGCACGCCGAGCAGCTCGCGCGCCTCCGCGATCGTCGCCGCTCGGCGACCGACGTCCTCGGCCATCTGCCGCGCCTTGGCGATCAGCTCGCCGTTCGACTTCGCCATCTCGCCGTTCGGCAGGTAGAGGTTGTCCTCGAGCCCGGCGCGGACGTTGCCGCCGAGCGCGAGCGCGGCGCCGATCAGCCGCCACTGGTCGCGCGAGATCCCGATCACCTGCCAGGAGTTCGGCCCCTCCGCCCCGCCCGGGATCTGCTCGGACATGAAGGCGACGTTGCGGGCGTTCGGGCGGATGCCGCCATTGACCCCGATCACGAGCGAGATCTGAAGCGGCGGCTCGAGCAGCCCCATGTCGAGCAGCGGGTCGAGGTTGGCGACGTGGCCGGCGTCGAAGCACTCGTGCTCGGGCTTGATCTTGAGCTCGCGCATCGCGGTCAGGAACTCGATGATCGTGTCGAACGAGTTCTCGAACACGGCCTTGAAGACGAAGTCCTTGCGGCGGCGCGAGTACTTGGCGTAGTTCATCGAGCTCATGTTCAGCGCCGCGACGTCGGGGCGCAGCTCGCGCAGGTACTCGATCCGCTTTTCGATCGGCACCCCGATCGCGCCGGTCGAGTAGTTGACGATCACGTCGTCGACCTCGCCCAGGATCGCCTCGGTGATCGCGCGGAAGTCGTCTGCCTCGTAGGAGGGAGTGCCGTCTGGCGTGCGCGCGTGGATGTGGATCTGCGACGCTCCCTCGTCGACCGCGCGCCGCGCCTCGGCCGCGTACTCCTCGGGCGTGTACGGAATCGCCGGGCACTGCTCGCGGTTGGCGATCGCACCCGAGATAGAGCAGCTGATGATCACGGGGTCTTCGAAGCGGCTCATGAGCGCGTCCTGGTCACTGGCGACTGGCGACTCAGACCGGCATCACCCCGTGCTTCTTCCAGGGGCGGTCGACCCGCTTGTCCTTCGCCATCCGCAGCCCGCGGATGACGGTCGGGCGGGTCTCGCGCGGGTCGATGATGTCGTCGACCATCGCGTTGTGGGCGGGGATGTAGGGGTCGATCGCCTTGCGGACCTCGGCGAGCATCGCCTCGCGCGTCGCCTCGGGGTCGTCGGAGGCCTCGATCGCCGAGCGGCCGATGATGTTCACCGCGCCCTCGGCGCCCATCACCGAGATCTCCGCCGAGGGCCAGGCGACGAGCAGGTCGGGCTCATAGGCCTTGCCGTTCATCACGTAGTAGCCGGCGCCGTAGGCCTTGCGCACGACGACCGTGATCTTCGGCACCGTCGCCCGCGAGACGGCGTAGAGCATCTTCGCGCCGTGGCGGATGATCCCCGCGTGCTCGACCTTCGAGCCGACCATGAACCCCGGCACGTCCTGGAGAAAGACGAGCGGGATGTTGAAGGCGTCGCAGAGGTTGACGAAGCGCGCCGCCTTGTCGGCCGAGTCGTTCTCGAGGATGCCGCCGAGCTGCTTGGGCTGGTTGGCGACGATGCCCACCGGCATCCCGCCGAAGCGGGCGAGGCAGGTGATGATCGTCTTCCCGAACTTCGGCTTGATGTCGAAGATCTCGCCGTCGTCTGTGATCTCGCGAATGACCTCGTACATGTCGTAGGGGTGGCGTGAGGACTCGGGGACGATGTCGAGCAGGCGCTCGGACATGCGGTCGTCGGGGTCGTCGGTGGGGCGCAGCGGCGGCTTCTGCTCGCAGTTGGAGGGGAAGTAGGAGAGGTAGGCCTTGACCACCTCGATGCACTCCGCGTCGTCCTTCACCTCGAGGTCGCCGACGCCGGACTTGCGGCAGTGGACCTTGGCGCCGCCGAGGTCCTCCATCGAGATGTCCTCGCCGGTGACCGCCTTGGTCAGGTGGGGGCCGGCGAGCGCCATCGCCCCCTGGCCGACGACCATCGGCACGAAGTCCGAGAGGCCGGGGATGTAGGCGGTCCCGGCAGCACACGGACCCATCATCGCCGCCACCAGCGGCACCACCCCGGACATCGTCACCTCCTCGCGGAACAGGTGGCCCGAGCCGGCGAAGAGCCCGCCGGCCGCCTCCTGGATCCGCGCCCCGGCCGAGTCGAGCAGCCAGACGAGCGGCATCCGCTGGCTGAGCGCGAGCTCTCGCAGCCGCGCCATCTTCAGCTCGCCCGTCATCCCCATCGATCCGGCCATCACGGTGAAGTCGTAGGCCGCGAGGGCGATCCGGCGCCCGTCGACCTCGGCCCAGCCGGTGATCACTCCGTCGGCGGGTGCCTCCTTGCCCTCCATCGCGCGCTGAGAGAAGTGCGGGCCGCCATGGATGCCGAGCTCGACGAACGTGCCCGGGTCGACGAGCAGGTCGATCCGCTCGCGCGCGGTCAGCTTGCCTGCGTCGTGCTGCTTTTTGATCTTCTCCGGCCCACCGCCGAGCCTCGCCTTCTCGCGTCGGGCGTGCAGGTCGTCGACGAGCCCCTTCATGCCGGTCTGCTCGCCGGCCTCAGTCTCGGGCGGCGCTTCCGGGGCCTCCCCTTCGTGTCCGGTTTCGCTCGTGCTCTCAGCGGCCATGGTTCCTGCTAGTCGCCAGTCGCCAGTCGCCAGCTGTCAGCCCTGGCGACTGGTGCCTGGTGACTGGCGACCTCATCTTCCCTTCCATTCCGGCTCGCGCTTCGCAAAGAACGCGGTCACTCCCTCGATCGCGTCCTCCGTCGACAGCTCGATCGTCAGCTGCGAGCGCAGGTAGTCGAGCGCGTCGGCGAGCGGCATGTCCATCTGCCGCCAGATCGCGTCCTTGCCCAGGCGCATGATCAGCGGCGACTTCGACGCCAGCCTCCCGGCCCAGTCGCGGACGGCGTCGTCGAACTCCTCCGCCGGCACGACCTTGTTCACGATCCCCGCCTCGCACGCCTCCTCGGCGCTCAGGCGCTCGCCCAGCAGCAGCATCTCGTTCGTCTTCTTGCGCGGCACGTTGCGGTAGATCAGCGCCATGATCATGAACGGGAACAGGCCGACGTTGATCTCGGGGGTGCCGAACCCCGCGCTCTCCTTGGCGATGATCAGGTCGCAGGCGAGCGCGATCCCGAGCGAGCCGGCGAGCACGTGGCCGTTGGCCGCGACCAGCGACGGCTTGCCGAGCTCGCCGAGCAGCTTGAACACGCGCACGAAGGCCTCCGAGGCGAAGTGCTTGTGGACCGTCGCCGCGTCGTCGCCGAACCCGGCGAGGTTGGCGCCCGAGGAGAACACCTTCTCGTGCGAGGAGGTGAGCACCACCACCCGGACCGCGTCGTCGTCGCGCGCCGACTCGAGCGCCGCGATCAGCTCTCCCAGCAGCTCGGCCGAGAGCGCGTTGCGGGTCTCGGGATCGTCGAGGGTGATCGTGGCGACGCCGTCGTCGACCTCGTAGTTGATCTTCTCGTAGCTCGCGCCGGCCATAAGTAGAAAGTATTACTCTTTACTTTACGCGTTGTCGAGCGGCGCGGGCGCGCGCCGTGGCGAGAAGGAGCGATCGAGTGGAAGCAGCGACCGTGATCAAGCCCGACCATCAGGCGGCGCGCCCGCACATGCTGTTCACCGACGAGCACGAGGACCTGCGCGAGTCGATGAGGGCCTGGGTGCTGAAGGAGCTCCAGCCCCACCGCAACGAGTGGGAGGAGACGCAATGGCCGAGCGAGGTCATGCGCCGCGCCGGAGAGCTCGGCTTCCTCGGGCTCTGCTTTCCGGAGGAGTACGGCGGGCAGGGCGGCGACTACTACTACTCGCTGGTGCGCGCCGAGTGCATGAGCTACTCCGGCTCGGGCGGGACCAACATGGGGTTCGCGGTTCAGACCGACATGGTGCTGCCGCCGATCCACCTACTCGGCACCGAGGACCAGAAGCAGCGCTACCTCGTCCCCGGGATCAAGGGCGAGAAGATCGGCTGCCTCGGGATCACCGAGCCGGGCGCGGGCTCCGACGTCGCGGCGATCCGCACCAAGGCCGTACGCGACGGCGACGACTACCTGATCTCGGGCTCCAAGACGTTCATCACCAACGGCCCGCGCGCCGACTTCATCGTCCTGGTCGCGAAGACCGACCCGGACGCCGCCCACGCCGGGATCACGCTGTTCGTCGTCGACCTGCGTGACGAGGACGGCAACCACGTGCCCGGGTTCACGGTCTCGCGCGAGCTCGAGAAGATGGGCATGCACGCCTCCGACACCGGCGAGCTCACCTTCGAGGAGGTCCGCGTCCCCGCCGCGAACCTGCTCGGCGAGGAGGGGAAGGGCTTCTACCACATCTCCTGGGAGCTTCAGTCCGAGCGCCTGGTGGCCGCCGCCGGCTGCTACGCCGGCGCCGAGCGGATGTTCGAGCGCACGCTCGAGTACGCGAAGGAACGCGAGGCGTTCGGCCGGCCGATCGGCCGCTTCCAGGCGATCCGCCACAAGTTCGCCGAGATGGCGACCAAGATCGAGGCCGCGAAGCAGTTCACCTACGCGACCGCCTGGCGCTACGCCAACGGCGAGTATCCGGTCCGCGAGATCACCATGGCCAAGCTCTACGCCTCGCGGATGTGCTGCGAGGTGGCCGACGAGTGCGTCCAGATCCTCGGCGGCTACGGCTACATGAAGGAGTACGAGATCGAGCGGGCCTACCGCGACGTGCGCCTGAACCGGATCGGCGCCGGCACCGACGAGATCATGCTCGACGTGATCGGGCGCAGCTACGGGCTCTAGTGGGCTCGCCGGCCGCCGCCGCGATCGGCGAGGATGGCGAGGGTGCCCGACGACGCGGTGAAGACGGTGCGCGAATCGCTCGACCGGTTCCTCGCCGGTGACCGGCGCGGCGCTGCCGCGACCTGGGCGGAGGACGCGATCGGCGTGCCGCCCCGGGAGTGGCCGGAGTCGGGCGTGCTCGAGGGTCGCGAGGCGATCCTCGCCATGTTCGAGAGCTGGGACCTCGCTTTCGGCTCCGACTGGCCGTCGAAGATGACGACCGAACGCGTCACCGACCTCGGCGAAGGGCGAGTCCTGGTCGAGCTCGCCTTCGAGCCCAGCGGCGTCCAGAGCGGCATCCCCCTCGACCAGTCCCTGTCGGCCATCTACACGGTGCGCGAGGAGCGGATCGTCGAGGCCCGATTCTTCGTCGGCCGCGACGAGGCACGCGCGTCCGCCGGCCTGGAGCTTGAGGAGTGAGCAACCTCGACCACATCCGCAGCTATTACGAGGCCCTCAACACCGGGGGCGTCGAGTTGATCGCCTCGCACTTCACCGACGACGCGGTCCACTACTACACGCGGCTTGGCCCACATCGCGGCCGTGAGATCGCCGAGAACGCGCGCTGGGCGATCGACAACCTCGATGGGCAGTGGTGGTACGAGGGCGGGATCGAGCAGGGCGACGAGGCAGTGATCGAGTGGACGATGACCTGGCGCGACGCCGAATCCGGTGAGAAGCGGCTCAACCGCGGCACCGAGTGGTTTCGGCTCCGCGACGGCGAGATCGCCGAGGTGCGCGCCTACCACCACGGCGACCGCCGCAACCCGCGCGGTGACCTGCTCGGCTTCGATTTCGGCGAGCGCGGTTACACGACGCTGGAGGACTGGAAGCCGCCAGCCGCGGGCTGATCGGTGGAGGCCGCCGAGATCTGCATTCACCGTCGTATCGGCGGTGAACGCAGAATTCGCCCGCCGCGGGGAGCCTCACTCGACGTGATCGGCAGGTCGTACGGGCTCTGACACCGCTCGGCGGCCCATGCAATAAGGTGCCGGTGCGCGACTGGGGCCTCGGTGTCGCGGGGCCAAACGGGATACCTGAGGTTAGGAGACAGATGAACCGCACCTTGCTCGCCGGGCTGGCTGCAGCGCTCGCGGCGCTCGTCCTCGCACCGGCAGCGCTCGCCGCTGAGCGCGAGTTCGTCCCTGGCAACGTGATCGTCAACTACGCCGACGACTCGTCGGCCGCCCAGCGGGCGCAGGCGAGACAGGCCGCCGGCGTGCTCGAGCGGCTCTCGGTGGTCCGGGGAGTCGGCGGCGCCCAGGTCGTCAGCATCGACGGCGGCGTCAAGGCCGCGGTCGCGCGGCTCGAGCGCTCGCCCGCCGTCGAGTACGCCGAGCCTAACTTCATCTACAGGTCGCAGGCGGTGCCCGACGATCCGCGGTTCGATGAGCTGTGGGGTCTCGACAACACCGGGCAGACCGGCGGCACCCCGGACGCTGACATCGACGCGCCGGAGGGCTGGGACGTGCTCGGCCTCGGCTCGTTCCCGCTCACCGGCGGGGCGAAGATCGGGATCGTCGACACCGGGATCCGGCAGAACCACGCCGACCTCGTCGGCAAGACGGTGGATTGTGGCGGCGTCAACAACTTCGGCATCAACCTGATCATCATCATCATCGGCTCCGACCCGACGATCGTCAACGGCAAGTGCAACGACGACAACGGCCACGGCACCCACGTCGCTGGGACCGCCGCGGCGATCGCGGACAACGGCACCGGCGTCGCCGGGGTCGCCTTCAACTCGCCGCTGGCGATCTGCAAGGCGCTCAACAGCGGCGGCTCGGGGACGCTCCAGATGGTCGCCAACTGCATCGACTGGACCAGCGACCGCGACGCGGACATCATCTCGATGTCGCTCGGCGGTCCAGGCTCGCAGACGCTCGAGACCGCGGTCGAGAACGCGACCGCGAACGGCTCGCTGCTGATCGCCGCCGCCGGCAACAGCGGCAACTCGTCCGTCAGCTTCCCTGCCGGCTACGCGGAGGTCGTCTCGGTCGCCGCAACGGATCACAACGACCAGCGGGCCTCGTTCTCGCAGTTCAACGCCGACGTCGAGATTGCGGCCCCGGGCGTGAACATCCTCTCGACCTGGAACAACGGCGGCTACAACACGATCTCGGGCACCTCGATGTCCACCCCGCACGTCTCGGGCGTCGCGGCGCTCATCGCCGCCGGCAATCCGGGCGGCGGACCGGCCGCGTGGCGGACCGAGCTCCAAGCGGCGGTCGACGACCTCGGGGCGCCGGGCCGCGACCCGCAGTTCGGCTTCGGACGGGTCAATCTCTCGAAGGTGACGCCGTAGGCAGATGCCGAGCTCACCCGATCGACGACTGAGTACCGCCGGGGGTACTCAACTCGTCAATCGTGTGCGAGCTCGGCCAGCCGGCGCTCGAGGAACCGCCGCTCGATCGGGTTGGCGGTGAGGTCGAGCGCGCGCCGGTAAGCCCGCGCGGCCTCCTCGCGCCGGTCAAGCCTGCGCAGGAGGTCGGCGCGCGCCGAGTGCAGGTGTCGGTAACCGTCCAGGCCCTCGATCCGGTCGATCGCCTCGAGTCCGCGCTCGGGGCCGCGGGCCATCGCGATGGCGACCGCGCGGTTGAGCTCGATCACGGGCGAGGGTTGGACCAGCGCGAGCCAGTCGTAGAGGTGGCGGATCCGGGCCCAGTTGGTGCCGGAGGCGTCCGGCGCCGTCGCGTGCTCGGCGGCGATCAGGGCCTGGAGCACATACTGGCCGGGGGGCGGCGCGCCGGACGGCCGCGTCGGACCGAGGGCCCGCCTGACGAGCGCCAGGCCCTCGGCGATCTCGGCGCGGTCCCAGAGCGAGCGATCCTGATCGGAGAGCAGGACGAGCTCGCCCTCGGCGCCGACGCGCGCCTCGCGGCGAGAGTCCTGGAGCAGCATCAGCGCCAGCAGCCCGTCGACCTCGGCGTTCCCGGGCATGATCGCGGCCAGCACCCGCCCCAGCCGGATCGCCTCCGAGCAGAGCTCCCGGCGAATCAGCGAGTCCGAGGCCGATGCCGCATAGCCCTCGTTGAAGATCAGGTAGAGCGTCGCGAGAACGGATGACAGCCGCTCGGTGAGGCGCTCCGGAGGCGGGATCTCGTAGGGGATGTTCGCGTCGCGGATCTTGCGCTTCGCGCGCACCAGCCGCTGGCGCATCGCGGCTTCGGAGACCAGGAACGCATTGGCGATCTCGATGGTGGTCAGACCGCCGAGCGTGCGCAGCGTGAGCGCGACCCGAGCCTCCGGCGCCAGGGCCGGGTGGCAACAGGTGAACACGAGCCGCAGCCGATCGTCCGAACCAATGCCGGCCGGGTCGGTGGCGGGCTGAGGATCGGAGTCGGCGGGGGGCGGTTCCAGCCGTTGCAGCTCGGCCAGCTTCTCCTCCAGCGTGCGCTCGCGGCGCAGCCGGTCGATGGCCTTGTTGCGCGCGACCCGGGTGATCCAGGCGCCCGGGTTGCGAGGGGCGCCGTCCCGGGGCCAGCGCTCGAGCGCGACGACGAACGCCTCCTGCACGGCCTCCTCGGCGAGGTCGAAGTCGCCGAGGACGCGGATCAGCGTCGCGACCGCCCGTCCCGACTCGCGCCGGAACAGGCGGTCGACATCCGCTGTCAGAACGGCTATCGCCGAGTCGATTCCTACGAGGACCCCTCCACCCTCGCCTCGGGCTCCTCGAAGCCGTACTGGGCGTAGTCCATCACCGGCCGCACCTCGACCGAGCCGCCCGGCTCGAGCGGGACTCTCTTCGCCCACTCGAGCGCCGCGTCGAGGTCGTCGCACTCGAGCAGGTAGAAGCCGCCGAGCTGCTCCTTGGTCTCGGCGAACGGCCCGTCGGTGACCACCCGGTCCTCGCCCTCTCCGACCTTCACTGTCGTCGCCGTGGCGCTGGGCTGGAGCCCCTCGCCGGCGAGCTTCACCCCCGCGTCGGCGAGCTGCTGCTCGAACTCGTCCCAGGGCTCCATCATGGCCCGCATCTCCTCATCGGTGACGTCGTCCCAGCCGCTCTCGTCGCCGATCAGGGCAAGCATGTACTTCATCTGGACCTCCTCGTCGTCGCGGCGCCCTTCGCCGCGTTCACCCTAACGACGAACGGGTGCCACGGAGATCGACATCTCGTGAACGGCTCCGGTGCTCACCGAGCGGGCGGCTCTCAGTCCGGCGCGACGACGATCGGGGCGATCAGCGTACGGGCGAGCTCGCCCGCGGTGTCGTCGTCGTCGATCGCGATCACGCTGCGGGGCATGAGCACGAACGAGAGCCCGATCCGGAAGAGGAGCTCGGCGGCCGCCTCTGGGTCGCCCTCGCGAAGCGCCCCCAGCCGCTGCCCCCGGCGCACCTCCGCGGCGAGGAAGCCGCGCACGAGTGCCAACGTCCGGTCGTGCTCCGAGTTGAGCACCTCGAGGATCGCCGCGGGCTCGTAGCGCGACAAGCGTCGCAGCAGCGGATGCTCACGGGCGATCCTCAGCGCCGCGACGAAGCCGGCGGCGAGCCGGTCCTCGGCGCTCTGGTCGGGCGCAAGCGCGGCCGCGATCGTCGCCAGCGCGCCTCTCGTCTCGCGCACCGCGAGCGCCTGGACGAGCTCGGCCCGGGCGCCGAAGCGGCGGTAGACGGTCATCCGGCCGACCCCGGCGCGCGCCGCGACGGCGTCCATCGTCAGGTGCCGAAGGCCCGAGGCTGCGGCGAGGTCCAGCGCCGCGTCGAGGATCCGCTCGCTGAGCGGATCGCCGGGGGTGGTCACGCCCGGGTCGAGGGCGAGCGTGAGCAGATCCGCGGGGCGCGGCAGAGCGGCGGCGTCGGGAGTCACGGGTGGGGACAGCTCCACGGCCGGGGCGTCAGGCGGCATGGGCGACCGGTGGCTGCTGACCGCCGAGCACCCCATCCCCGCCCGCCCCGAGCGGCCCCTTGTAGATCTCGTCGGCGCGCCAGCGAAGGTATCCCGGGCCCATGAGCTGGAGCCGCCGCGGGATCAGCGGTCCCGCCGCACGGGACGCCGCGGCCACCGCCCGCAGCTCGGCTCGGTTCGTGCGCGTCCACCGGACCCCGAACCGCTCGCGCAGCTCCGGCGAGAGCATGCCGATCGTCGCCAGCCGCAGCGCCCGCGAGGGCGCGATCCGCAGCAGCCGCCACAGCGGCGCCGCGCGGGCCATGAACGGCGGCGGCGCGGGCGGCTCGACGATGCTGCGCAGCACCCGGTCCACGGTCTCGTTGTGCTCCAGGCGCTCGGCGACCATCGCGTCGAAGTACTCGCGAAAGCCCGCCCAGTCGCCGGGGATGTCGCCGGCGCGGACCCCGACCAGGCGCCCGAGCGGCATGTACTCGGCGTAGAAGCGGTCGACCTCGTGCGGCTCCAGCCGCCCGACGAACAGCTCGTGGGCGCGCAGCGCCGCCTCGAGCAGGGTGGCGTGGACCCAGGCGTAGGCCTCGGGCTCGAGCGCGTGGTAGCTCGTGCCGTCGGGGTTGGTGCCCCGGATCTGCTTGTGCAGCTCACACAACCGGCGGCCCATCGCCGCCGCCTCGCGGCCGCCGTAGACGAGCAGGTTGAGGTAGTCGGAGGTGCGCAGGAAGCGCCCCCAGGGATCCTGCTCGAAGGTCGAGTGGTCGCGCACCCCCGAGCCGACCGTGGGATGGGCGACCTGGAGCAGCAGCGCGTAGCCGGCGCCGGCGAACAGGCGCACGTCGCTGAACCGCCGCCAGACGAGCGAGTTCGGGCCGAGCACGATCTCCTTCACCTCCGCCTCGCTGGGCATCACCGGCGAGCCCATGGGAGCCTCCTGTCCGGCCTCGGGATCATTGGTACGCAAACGCTCTCTTGCGTACCATAGCCCACTTGGCGACCGCCGGCATCTCGACGACCCAGCACGCGCCGGAGATAGGGTGGCGCGATGGCGCAGTCGCGGTTCGGCCGCAGGATCCGGGTGTTGTGGAAGGTCGTCGGATGACAGGCATGAACGCCGGGCCGCGGATCGCGCCCGGCGGACGAGAGCAGATCGGCCTGGTCAATCTCGGGATCGCCAAGGCGCTGGGGATGGCCACCGGCGGGCCGCCGCCGAACCTGTTCACCACCCTCGCCCGCCACCGCGGCCTGTTTCGCAAGTGGCTGCGCTTCGCGGGCGCCCTGATGCCGGGCGGCAGCCTGCCCCGCGCGGACAGCGAGCTCCTGATCCTTCGCGTCGCCCACAACACCGGCTGCGAGTACGAGTGGCGCCATCACGAGCGCCTCGCCGCGACCGCGGGCCTGAGCGCCGAGGAGATCGAGCGGGTGCGCCTCGGCCCGGGCGCGGAGGGCTGGTCGACACGCCAAGCGGCCCTGCTGCGCGCCGCCGACGAGCTGCACGCCGAGCGGCGGATCTCCGACCCGCTGTGGGCGGAGCTGAGCGGGCTGCTGTCCGAGCCGAAGCTGATCGAGCTCTGCATGCTGGTCGGCCACTACGAGATGCTCGCGATGACGATCAACTCGCTGGCGATCGAGCCGGACGAGCCGGGCGCCGGCTCACCGCCGCGCGCGATGCGCTTGCTGCGGGCGATCGAACGGCGCCGCGGCCGCGCCGGAGGCGGCACCGCATCGTGAGCAACGCGAGCTCCGAGCTCTCCGGCCGCCGCGTGGTGATCACCGGCGCCGCGCGAGGGATCGGCAAGCTGACCGCCGAGCGGCTGCACCAGCGCGGCGCCCGGGTGGCGCTGCTCGGCCTCGAGCCGGAGCTGCTCGAGCAGGTGGCGGCCGGGTGCGGGGGCGCCCCCTGGCGGCGCTGCGACGTCACCGACCGCGCCGAGGTCGACGCCGGGGTCGAGCACGCGGTGAGCGAGCTGGGCGGCCTCGACGTGGTGATCGCCAACGCCGGCGTGGGCGCCCAGCTTCCGATCGTCGGCGGCGACCCCACGATCTTCGAGAAGACGATCGCCGTGAACCTGGTCGGCAGCTACTACACGGTGCGCGCCGCGGGCGCCCACATCTCCCACCCTCAGGGCTACGCGCTGCTGACCGCTTCGCTCGCGGCCGCCGTCCATCCCCCGCTGATGGGCGCCTACAGCGCCTCGAAGGCGGGCGTGGAGGCGCTCGGCAACGCGCTGCGGGCGGAGCTGCGGCCGACTGGGGCCAGGGTCGGGATCGCCTACTACGCCGAGCTCGACACCGACATGACCAGCCGCGCCTTCAGCACCGAGGCCGCCGCCCGCTCGCCGCTGGGCGGCCACGGGCCTGAAGAAGGTGGCCCCGGTGGAGCCCGCGATCGACGCGATCGAGCGCGCGATCCGGCGCCGCTCGCGGCGGATCGCCTCCCCCGCCTGGACCGCGGCGGTGCTGCCGTTCAGGACGATCGCCCAGCCCCTGGTCGAGCTGAGCGCCCGGCGGGGGCTGGCGAAGACGCTTCAGATCGCCCGCGAGGAGAAGGCCGAGCTGACCACGCCCCAGGACGGCGGCGACGACCAGAGCGGCTGATGGCGTTCGGGCGGCGCCCGCCCGTCGGCTACTCGCCGAGGCTGTCGAGCTCCCGCAGCCTGCGCTCGACCTCCTGCTCTACGTCGAGCGGCGGCTCGCCGCGGCGCAGGCGCCGGCGGTTGGCGGCGACGACGTGCTGGCGGACCTCCTCGCGGAGCCCGGGCTCTTCGGTCGCACTCGCCCCCGACCGCTCGGAGTCCATGTCGTCGAGCCCGGCGAGGTGGTCGCGCCAGCCGCGCAGGGCGCCGCTCACCCCGACGAAGACCAGCCCGCTGGCGACGATCACGGCGATGGTGACGATCACCACCACGAGGGCGGGGTCGAGTGCCGCCTCGATCGGGCTCACGGCCCGCAGGGCGGCACGCCGAGGGCCGCGCACAGGTCCGAGCCCGGCAACACCGGGAGCTGGAGCCGCGCTCCCGCGGGGCCCCCGACGACGATCGAGTTGATCGCGGGGACGCTGGGCAGGAACGTGAACGGGGTCCCGGTGAGCGTCAGCCGGATCCGGTGGCCCGGCGCGAAGCGGTTTCCGATCGGCCACAGCTCGACCTGGTAATCGCGCGCCGTCCCGGGAGGCACGCGCTGCTTCGCCGAGAGGTCGTTGTAGGGCTGGACGATCTCCCCGGTCGCCGGGTCGGTGAGCGAGCGCGAGGGGTCGATCCTGGTGAACGTCGAGCGCAGCCGCCCGCTGGCCACCGGGGTGCTGGCACCGTCGGGGGCGACGTCGGAGAGCACCGCGACGATGTCGGTCTCGGGGGAGGTGCTCTTCAGCCGGACCCGGAGCGCCGCCGGGCCGACCGACATCACCGGCTGCCGGAGCGCCGGCGTCGTGTAGGTCAGCGAGGTCGCTTCGGTGAGGTTGGTGTCCACCGGCTCGGTCACCGTCGCGGTGGTGTGCGGGTCGGTGGCGAGCGGGTTGGTTGGCAGGCTCGGCGCCGATTGCGTCGTCGCCGCGGCCGCCGGCTCGAGCGCGAGGCTGCCGTCGTTGAGCGACAGCGCCGAGCCACTGCGGCGCCGGTCGAGGTGAAGCGCCTGCCAGGCGGTCCCCGGGACCGGCCAGTCCGAGGCCTCGACCTTGGTCCAGGCGCCGTCGACCAGCCGCGCGTGGCCGCCGTGACCGACGTAGAGCTGCACCCTGGGCTCGGCGTCGATGCCGTTGTCCTCGCCGAGCAGGTGGTGCTCGAACCAGCGCCCGAAGGCCGGGAAGGCGCCCCCGCTGCCGCCGGCGGCGCCGTCGTGGGCGCCGATCACCAGCAGGCGGCTGCCGCTCCCGCGCGCGGCCCTGAAGGTCTCGAACGGCCCCCGCGCCTCGACGTCGTAGAACCCGGTCGCCGCCAGGATCGGGATCTCGGGCGGCCCGCTGGGGCCGGGGAACGACCGCGCGCGCCAGAACGCGTCCTCGGTCGGGTGCGCGGCGAAGGCGTTTACCGCCGTCGTCACTCCCCCCGACGCCTCGAGCACGGACTGCGGCTCGTCGCCGAGCCGCCCCGGCAGGTTGGCCAGATAGCCGCCCGCGATCGCGGTCGTGACCACCGTCGCCGGCACCAGGTTCGGCATCCCGCCGATGAAGACCAGGTCGCGGTAGATCGAGCTCGTCCCGGCCAGCAGCGCGGCGGCCCTCACGCAGGGCAACTCGGTGCGGCGCATCGCGTGGTAGGCGGCGATTGCACTCGCCGAGAACCCGTAGAGGCCGATCTCTCCCGAGCTCCACGGCTGGTCGCAGAGCCAGCGCAGGCTCTCGGCGATGTCGAGCTGCTCGCGGGGGCCCATGATGTCCCAGGCGCCGCCGCTTCGCCCGGTGCCGCGCGCGTGCACCTGGACGTAGTTGAACCGCGGCCCGAGCGGCGGCCCGCCCGCACCGAGGCCGTAGGGGCTGTACTCGACGACCAGCGGCCGGGGTTGAAGGGGCGCCGTCCCGGAGACGGTGGCGTGCAGGGAGACCCCGTCGGAGGCGGTGAACTCGAGCTCCTGGACGGCCTGCTGCGCCGAGGCGGCGGGCGCGCCGAGGGCAAGCGACGCGAGGGTGGCCCCGAACGCCGCGATCAGCCCGATTCGCATGCCGATCCGCATGCCGCGCTCAGCCCCCCGGCGGGTCGAAGGGCTCGAGCCGCGGGTAGGAGCCGGGGTGGTACGGCTCGTTGTCGAGCGGGTCGTCCGCGAACGGGTACGCGTTGTGGCAGAGGCCCGTGTTCGGCGCGACGTCGTCCTCGGGCTCGCAGACGGCCGGGGTCGGAGAATCGGCCAGCTCGCCGGGCTCGAGCAGGATCGCGAACCGGGCCCACTTGCCAAGGCTGTCGCCGCGGTTGGTCAGCGAGGCGAAGTTGGCGAAGAAGGCGCCGAGCGACTTCGCCCGCGGCGCCGTGTAGGCGAGCAGGGGCACCAGGTTGCGGATCGAGGCCTCGATCTCCGGCACCGAGGGGCCGATCAGGTTGACGACCTCGAGCAGCTTGCGAAGCGGCGGGATCCCGCTCAGCCCGGAGACGATGTCGACGGTGTCGGCGGTGATCGCGGGCAGGTCGGCGAGGATCGGCGCCAACCCGGGTGCGGCCTCGCGCAGCTCGCGCACCAGCGGGCCGGCCTGCTCGAGCAGCGGCCGCGAGCTGGCCAGCACGCGGCGCCCGGCGTCGAGCAGCGGCGGCAGCTCGCTCAGGGCGCGGTCGAGCGAGGCGGTGTTCGAGGCCAGGGCGTCGAGCGTCGTGCGGCCCGAGCCGACGATCGCCCGCAGCGCCCGCTCGCGCCGACCGAGCTCGCCGAGCACGGTCGCCCCGTCGCCGACCAGGCCGGCGATCAGGTCCTCCTGGCCGCGCAGCGAATCGGTCAGCAGCCGCAGCTCGCCGATCGTGCGCGCAAGCTCGCCGCCGGTGTCGTTGAGCCTCTGCGCCGAGCCGTCCGACCGGGTCGCGTGCGCGAGCTCGTCGAGGATCGACTTGACGTGCTTTCGGCCCCGCTCGTCGAGGAAGGCGAGCGCCTCGTCGAAGTCGACGCTGGGCACGGCGTTGACGGCCTCGCCGCTCTCCAGCTCGCCCGCCTGCTCGGTGCCCGGGTCGAGGCGCAGGTAGCCGTCGCCGAGGATCGTCCGCTCGCCGACCGCGACGGTGGCGTCGCGGTAGATCGGCGCGTACTCGTCCTCGATCGAGAACTCGATCGTCGCCATCTGGTCCTCGCGGTCGTAATCGAGGCTCTTCACCTTGCCGACCGCGAGGCCGCGGATCAGCACCGGCTGCTTGGTCGGCAGCGCCTCGGTGTCATGGATCTTCGTCTTCAGCGTGTAGCCCTCGCCCACCAGGGGCCTGATGAAGCTCGGGCCCTCGAAGGCGAGGTTGAGGTAGATGAAGGTGATCAGCGCGGCCACGCCGGCGACGATCGAGAGCCCGACGCCGACCCGCGGGATCCTGTGATCCACTTAGTTCCCCCCTCCGGTCAGCGGCTCATCGGACAGCCCCGGCGTCTGGAAGCGGAGCAGGCAGGCGAGCGGGTTCTCGGTCCGGCAGGTCCGCTCGAGCGCCCGGGCGAAGCGCCGGGCGAGCAGCTCGCGGTCGGTTCCGGCCCCGAGGCCGAAGTTCTCCGGCCGCAGCGGCTCGATGTTCATCACGTCGATCTGAGCCAGCCCGCCGCCGCTGTCCTGGGTCGAGAGCGCGCCGCTGAGCGTGTCGGCGGTCTGCGCGAGGCCGCCCTTGTAGCGGTCCAGGCGCCGCGCCAGGGCGCGCATCTTCTTCGCCGTCGGGATCAGCCCGCGCGCGCGGGCGTCGAGCCCGCGCGTGCCGCGCAGGAGCAGCTCCACCGGGCGCGCCCCATCCTCGACCAGGTCCTCGAAGCGATCGACGAGGCCGGCCGAGCGGGGCACGAGGGCGCGAAGCTTGCCGAACGCCTCGGCGAGCGGGGCGGCCGCCGGGACGAGCTCGTCGAGCGCCGGCAGCAGCAGCCCGGAGAGCTCGCCGAGCCCGCCCAGCGCCCGATCGGCCTCGGCCAGCACCGGCCCCAGCGCCCGCGTGGCCTCGGCCAGCTCGACCTCGCGGGCGCTGGTCACGGCGAGCGTCTGGCTGCCGGCGTTGACCGCCGAGGCGAGCTGGGCGCCGCGGTCGCCGAGGGTGTTGAGGACCACGTCGAGCTCGCCGACCAGCCTGGTCAGCAGCCTGCGCCGCTCGGCGAGCGCCGCGGAGATCGGGGCCGAGGTGTCGACGAGCTCGCCGAGCTCGCCGAGCGCCCGGCGCAGCTTGCCCTCGCGCCCGCGCAGCGCCAGCTCCGCCTGCTCGAGCAGGATCGTCACGTAGGCCTGGGTGTCGGCGTCCAGCACGCTGGTCAGCTCGTCGATCGCCACGTAGCTGGTCGTCCGCCATGGCGGGATCGGCTCGGTGAGCTCGCCGGCCTCGGGCGTCCCGGGGTCGATGTTGACCAGCAGGTTCTGCAGCGCGCTCGCCGGCCGGATCGCGGCGCTGGCGTCGGCGAACACCTTGCCGCGCATCTCCTCGTCGAGGGTCAGCGTCGCCAGCGCCCGCCCACCGGTGTACTCGACCTCGGTGAGGCGGCCGACGGGGGTCCCGGCGACCGCGGCCGCGGGCTCGTCGAGGCGGTCGAGGCCCTTGGCGTCGGGGAAGATGATCTCGACCTGATAGGGCTCGGAGGCGAACGGGAGGCGGATCGACTTCTTGCCCAGCGTGTAGCCGACGAAGATCAGCGCGACGATCACCTGCACGGTGATCGCCAGCCGGCCGTAGGGGATCCGCCCCGCCTTCAGCGGCGGGTCGATGAACCGCCACAGATAGCGCGCGGCCGCGAGCGGGAGCTGGAGGATCCTGGTCATGGCTTGCAGAGTCCGAGCGTCTCGAGCTGTGCGGCGACCTCGGCGTCGACGGCGGCGATCAGCCCGCACGCCGGCGCCGCCGAGGCCGCCTCGGGGTCGAGGTAGAAGCCGAGCCGGATCGCGTGCCCGTGGCCGGCACCGTTCTGCGCCTCGGTCTGGTAGGGGCGCAGGGCGGCGGTGCCGCCGGTGAACGCGGCGGCGAGCTGCGCGTAGACCGGGATCCCGAGCTTGCCGTCGCCGGCGAGCACCGGCAGCACCGATTCGGCCAGGGTCCGGGCCCCGGGCCGCAGGATCCTGATCGCAGTCTCGAGCGACGGCGCGGCGCCCGCGATCCGGCCGAGCACGGCGGCGAAGTCGCCGATCAGCGGCGTCGCCCGCTTCGTGATCGGGGTGGCGCGGCGCAGCAGCGGCCGGGTGTCGCGAAGCAGCGGCCCGAGCTGCTCGGCGGCCGGCTGGAGATCGACCGCGAGCGCGTCGAGCCTGTCGATCACGGCGGTCAGCTCGGCGCCGCTTCGCTCGAGCTCCTCCAGCGGGCCGGGCAGCGCGGCCACAGCGGCATCGAGCGACGCGCCGCCGTCGACGTCGAGGGCCGCCAGGGTGCGGTTGAGGCGCTGGGCGAGCGGGATCAGGTCGGCCTCGCGCGGGCCGAGCGCAGCCGCGGTC
>JBOGZD010000027.1:0-26619 GCA_050697155.1 Solirubrobacterales bacterium
GCCGGGCTCGAAGCCCATCGCGCATAAAACGGCCTGTCCAACCTGCGTTCTCCAGGAAGCCCCTGTTCCGGTCAGCCGACCGTAGGTCTGAGATCGGACGTCAGCTTCCGGGGCGCATTTTCATGCCGCGAAAAGGAGCAGGAGCAATCTCGCTCGGCTCAGATCGGCCAAGCCTCGCGCCGGTAACCCATCTCCCAGAACATCCACTCGTAGCGACTCGTCTGGACGCAGTGGCGGGCCATCCGCTCGCGCTCCGCGCCGCTCAGCTCGGGGCCCAGTCGGTCGGTGAGGGCGAGGACGGCGCGAACCACGGACGCAAACTCCTCGCCGCCGTAGGTGTCGATCCAGCGCTGGGTAGAGGGGATTCGGCGATCCCCGCTCGCGCAGCGCCTTGCCGACCTCCCAGTAGATCCAGTAGCAGGGCAGGACGGCGCCGATCGCCTCGGCGAAGGATCCGCCGTAGGCGACCGCCAGCAGGTAGCTCGTGTAGGCGCGGTTGGTGGGCGCCATCGGGGTAGCGGCAAACTCCTCCGCGGACACGCCGAGGTCGCGGAAGAACCCCTCATGGAGTTGACGCTCGACCTCAATCGCCTCCGCCGCGTGGCGGTTGAACATCGTGACGTCATCCTCACTCGGGGCCCGGGCGGCGCAGACGCTGAGCGCTCGCGCGTACTCGCGCAGATAGTGGGCGTCCTGGATTACGTAGAAGCGAAACGCGTCCTGAGCGAGCGACCCGTCCGCGAGGCCGTCGACGAACGGGTGCTCGAGGATCCGGGCGTTGATCCCCTCGATCTGCGACCAAAAGCTCTGCGCGCAGCGAGGTGGGCTCGCTCGCCGTCCGCGCCTCCTGCATGTCGCGCCCACGAGCCTTTCGCTGTCGGCCGACTGACGCCCTCTCCGAGACGCCTACTCGTGCACCGTGAAGCGGACCTGCTCGCCGGAGACGTCGGCGTCGAGCACCTTGTCGTCGAGCAACGGAGCCACCTCGGGCTCGAGAAAGACGGGGGCGTCCGGGACGCGTTGGTCGCCAGGCAGCGGCTCTTCGACAATCGCCAGGCCGAGCTCGCTGGTCGGATTGGGATCGTCGCCGGCGCGGGCGATTCTCACCCCGGCGCTATCGGGGGCATCGGCCCGTGCGACAAGTGCTTCGACCGCCTGGGCGGCGACTGGGGTGACGGTGAGCATGAGAGTTCCCTTCGCTTGGATCCGGGGGAGGTCTTCCGGTGCCCTCGGTCAGGCCCGGTCAAACATGCCGCAACCCCGGCAGCTCGTCCGACCTTGCCCGGGTCGCGCTCTCGCATTGCGCGACGAGGCACGGTCCGCCCTGCCGCTTCACGAGCGCGAAAGGAGCAGCGCCGCCATCCGCCGACGCCAGCGCCGCGACCGATACTTGCCCGACGATGTGGCCCGAGACGCCACCCGAGCTCATCCGCTTCCAGCGCAAGCTCGCGAGCCGACGCCCCGCGCCCTGGCGCCCGTCGGGTCCGCGGCCACTCGTCGCTGGGTGCTTCGTCTGCTTTTCGCGCGGCGCCTCCGGACCCGGCCGCGCAGGGGAGCCGGCCTGGGCCGGAGCGGCGCTCATGTACGCCGACCGCCATGGCGCCGGAACCACCGTGGTCCGGGGCAAGGCAGGCGCCCCTTACGAGCCGGGCCTGCTGGCGCTGCGCGAGGGCCGATTGCTCGAGGCGGCGGTTCGGGCTCTACCCGGGCAGCCCGAGGTCGTCATCGCAAACGCCACCGGACGCGACCATCCTCGCGGCGCCGGTCTCGCCCTTCACCTCGGCGCCGCGCTCGATCTTGCCAGCGTCGGCGTGACCGACCGGCCGCTCCTGGCGGAAGGTACGGAGCCCGGGCCCCGGCGCGGGGCGACGAGCCCCCTCCTGCTCGATGGGGCGGAGGTCGGGCGCCTGCTCCGCACGCGCGTCGGCGTACGCCCCCTCGTCGTCCATCCGGGCTGGCGCACGGACCTCGGCACGGCGGTGTCGGTCGTGCTCGCCGCGATCCGGCGAGCGCGCACGCCGGAGCCGCTGCGGCAGGCGCGACGGGAGGCGCGCCGGGCGCGGGCAGTGGAGGAATACGGCCTCGGGTGATCCGTTTGCTGCTCAACTCGCTGCTCTACTTCCCCTCCCGCGTGATCATCGAGACGCCGGACGGGGCGGGGCTGGACTACCGCGGCCTGCGGCTTCAGACCGACGACGGGCAGCGGCTGCACGGCTGGTGGATCGGCGCCCGGACGGACCCGCTCGGCCACCTGCTGCTCTGCCACGGCAACGCTGGCAACATCGGCGACCGCGTCCTCCACGCCGCCCTGCTGACGGCCACCGGATTCGACGTGCTGCTGTTCGACTATCGCGGCTATGGCCGCAGCAGCGGGAGGCCGAGCGAGGAGGGCACCTACCGCGATGCGCGCGCGGCGCTGGCCTGCCTGCTCGATCAGCCCGGGGTGGACGCCGGGCGCGTCTTCTATCTCGGCGAGTCGATCGGCGGCGCCGTCGCGCTCGATCTCGCGCTCGAACGCCCGCCCGCGGGCCTCGTGCTGCTCTCGGCCTTCACCGGCGTCCGCGATCTTGGCCGTCTGCACTACCCGTTCGTCCCCGCACGCCTCGTCCCCGACGCCTACCCGACCCTGCGTCGCATCGGGGAGCTTAAGGCTCCGCTCCTGGTCCTCCACGGCGACCGCGGCGACATCGTGCCGCTCTCGCAGGGCAAAGCCCTGTTCGAGGCCGCGCCCGGGTCAAAGCGCATGCACGTCTTCCCCGGCCTCGGCCACAACGACCTCGTGTCCCTCGCCGGGGCCGAGCTCGCCCGGGTGATCGCCTCCTGGGTACGCGGAATTCACGGGCCGCCACTCGCGGGTTGATCGCCTGAGGGCGAGGATCGCCACGCTTCCTCGTTCGCGCGATGAGCAGTAGCTGAAGCGGCTTGGATCACCGGCCGAGATTCGTGGTGAGCTTTCGTCGCCTGTGGACGCGCCCGCCCGGGCAGGGCGGTCACCCACGCCACTCGCGTTCGCCGAGACCTCACGCCAGCGACCGTGCCGTCGTTTAGGGATCGAGATCAACGGAATGCGGAGGACCCACAATCTCGAAGGTCTTTGCGATGCTGAAGGCGGATGGTCCGGATCCGGACCTGGCGGCGAGCAGCTCATCTACGCGCCGCTCATCGGCTCCTGGGACGTGATTCACAGGACCTTTGCGCCGGATGGCTCCGTAACCGAGCGGGAGGGGGAATGGCACTTCGCATGGATTCTCGGCGGGCGGGGAGTGCAGGACGTCTTGTTTGCGAAGGACGCTCCGCCCGGGGCTCGCAACACGGCGATCCGCTGCTACGACAGTCGATCGACGCATGGCGGGTGACTGCAATGCAATCCATCGGTGGTGAATTCGTCTCGCTCGTCGCGAGACGGCGCGGGGACAAGATCGTCCAGCAGGGTGCCGCTCATGACGGATCGACCCGCGAGCGCTGGACTTTCTCAGAGCTAACGGCCGACTCCTTCCGTTGGACAGGCGAGAGCTCGCCCAGCGCCTCAGACGAATGGAAGCTTCATCAGGAGATGCGCGCTACTCGCCAGCGGCGAGAGACACCCGCTTAGGCTAGGATCCCGCCGCGATCAGCCCCACGCCGACGAGCGCAAGCGCCACCCCCCGGCGCTGCGACGCCGCCAGCCGCTCGCCGAGCACCACCCACGCCAGCAGCACCGTGACGGCGGCATAGAGCGAGCCGGCGACGGAGACGAGCGCCAGCAGGCCGTGGTTGGTGGCGACGGCGAACAGGCTGTTGGCGAGCACGTCGAGGCACCCGATCGCGATCAGCGCCGGCGCCATCGAGCGCGGGATCCGCAGCGACGGCCGCACGGCGACCGCGCCGGCGAGCAGGGTCAGCACCCCGCCGGTGCGCGCGGCGACGATCGTCCACGCCGGCTCGTCGCCCGCCGAGAGGTCGAGCAGCAGGAAGAAGGCCCCGAAGCCCAGCGCCGCACCGGCCGCCAGCCCGATCGACGTCCGGCCGGCGGCGCGCCACTCGGGGTCGGGTTCGCGCGCGACGAGCACGACGCCGGGGACGGCGAGCGCGATCCCGACGACGGCCAGCGCCGCCGGCTCCTCGCCCTGCGCCACCCCGCCGGTGACCGGGACCAGGACCCCGAGTGCGCCGATCGTCGCCACGACGCTGACCGACCCGAGCGCCATCGCCCGGTAGAAGGCGCCGAGGGCGAGGACCACCGTGGCGCCGGCGGCCACGCCGGTGAGCACATCGGCGCGCGAGAGCGAATCGCCGCCCGCGGTGAGCGCGAAGGCGAGCGCCAGCACCAGGCCGACGGGCTGGGTGACCAGGAGCACCGTGAGCGCCGAGATCCGCCGGCTCTGCTGCCCGCCGAGGAAGTCGGAGATCCCCCAGGCGACGCTCGAGGCGAGGCCGAGCGCTATCCCGAGCACTCGCGCTCCTGTCGCAGCAACCCGTCGAGGTCGGGCACCGCTTCGACGGTGACCTCGCCGGCCTCGCGAAGCTCGATCCGAGTCCAGTTGCCGCTTCGCGATACGCAGGCCGAGGCGCCGCTCGGCTCCCAGTACGGCGTCCAGTGGATTCGGACCACCCCCTCGGCGGGCCTGAAGGCCGAGACCTGAAAGCTGGTGGCGTCCAGTCGCTCGAGGCTGATCGGACCGGAGGTCAGGCCGCTGGTCGCCACCACGCGGTAAAGAGCCCAGTCGTCTCCCTTCCACACCTCGTCCAGGTAGGGAAGCCCCGAGGCGACCAGCTCGACCTCGTCCTCGGCGAGGTAATCGAGGTCGGCATCGGGGACGGCGACGTAGCTCACCCCGTGCTCGCGAAGCCAGGCGCGATAGGGCCCGGCCGTCAGGTTGCCGTCGGTGAACAGGTCGAAATCGCCTGACTCGAGCTGGCGCAGCCAGCCGCGGGCGATCGGATAGCGCGGTGCGACGTATGCGGCCTCCCAGCGGTTCTGGGTCGGTGGGATGTGGACCCGGACCGCGTAGGGGGGCTGCGGGTCGTTGCCAAGCTCGTGCGCGCGATCGAGCGCGGTCAGCAGCGGCTCGTAGAACTCACGCTCGGTCGCCAGGTCGCCGGTCCCGCGGCCGACGTCGCGAACCGGCGCGATCAGCTGCCAGTAGAGCAGCGGCAGCGACACCGCCGCGACCGCCAGCGCCCCGCGCGGCCACACAAGGAGCGCCAGCACCGGTCCCGCGAACAGCGCGCCGAGCCGGGTGACGTTGCCGCCGAGCGGGTCCGCGATCACAACGATTCCCAGCGCAAGCAGCGTGTAGAGGAGCGCCCCGATCCGCACCGCCCGGTGCTCGGGTGGGACCAGCACCACCACCGCGACGGCGAGCAGGGGGATGGCGATGAAGGCCGAGAACACGAACGGCTCCTCGCCCGCGGTCGGGAACGCGAGGCTGAGCACGCCGATCACCCCGGCGGCAGGAAGCGCCAGCCAGATGCCCTTGCGAACCTGGCCGGCGAGCGCCAGCGCGACCCCGGCGAGGGCGACGAACAGGCCGGCGACCGGGCTTGCGAGGCTGGACGCGGCCGCGAGCAGCCCCGCCACCGCGAGCCACCCGCGATCCAGGGCCAGCAGCGCGCCGAGCCCCAGCGGGACGCCGACCAGGAACGGCACCCGGCCGGTGAGCAGCCAGCTCGAAACGCCGACCGCGAACCACAGCGAGGGCAGCAGCGCTCGGTCGGGAAAGCGCCGCTCGGCGAGGGCGGCGAACAGCGCCGCTGCGGCGACCACGGCGAGCGCGGCGGTGACCCGGACGCCGAGCAACGCCCCCAGCGCCGGGTAGAGGACGCTGTATGCGAACAGGTAATGGCCCGAGTACCAGACGTCGTTCCAGAACGCGAACCCGTGCTCGGAGAAGAGATCGGCGCGAAACGTCGCCGCGGCGAGGTCCTGGCTCGGCGGCGCCCAAGCCAGGTAGACGGCGGCAAGAACGGCCGCGACCGCCGTCGAGGCGACGGCCGGGTTCGAGCTGATCGAACGAACGGACTTCATCCGGCGGGCTAGCTTATGGAGGTGATCGCGACGCTCGCCGCGCTCGATCTCGCCGCGCAGGTCGACCGGTTCTTCGAAGCGGTCGAGAGGTTCGCCGAGAGCCTGGCGCGAATCGAGCTGCCCTACCTGGCGCTGGCCCTGGTGCTGTCGCTCGGGCTCCAGCTCTGCCGCGCGCACGCGTGGGCGAACGCGCTGCGCGCCGCCTACCCGGGCGACGCCGTCTCCGAGCGCGGCGTGATCGCCTCCTTCCTGGTGGGTGTCGGCGCGAACGGGATCCTTCCCGCGCGCGGCGGTGATGCGCTCAAGATCGTGCTCGCGAAGACCAGCGTCCGCGGCTCTTCCTATCCGGCGATCATCTCCTCGTTCGCCGTCCTCGTCCCGTTCGACTCCGGGATTGGCCTGATCGTCCTGCTCTACGCGATCACCCAGGGGCTGCTGCCGGCGGCGCCGCGGCTCCCCGAGCTGCCCGCGTTCGAGATCTCGTTCTGGGCCGCGCATCCGCAGCTGCTGCTGCTGACGATCACGGTGCTCGCGATCGTCATCGTGGTCGTGGTCGCGTACCTGGCCGTGCGGGTGGAGAGGTTCTGGCAGCGGCTGCGCCAGGGCGTCGCGATCTTCAGCGAGCCGCGCCGCTACCTGCGCCAGGTGTTCGCCTGGCAGGCCGCGGGCTGGCTGCTGCGGTTCGCGTCGTTCTGGCTCTTCCTGGAGGCGTTCAACATCGGCGGCTCGGCCGACAACGTGCTGTTGGTGATGAGCGTCCAGGCGATCACCGGCGCGCTCCCGTTCACCCCGGGCGGCGCCGGGGCGCAGCAGGCGCTGCTCGTCGTCGCCTTCGACGGGCCCACGTACGCCGCGGTGCTCGCCTACTCGGTCGGTCAGCAGGTCGCGGTCACCGCCTGGTCGGTGGCGATCGCGACCGTCGCGCTGGGAGTGGAGTTCAAGGTCCGCGACTGGCGCGGGCTGCTCCGTCAGGGCCGCGAGGCCCAGGCCCAGGCACCACCGGGCTAGCCGAAGCGCACTAGCGTACGGAGGTGATGGCAAGGATTCGGTCGCTGGGGCGGGCGCGAGCGCTCGCCGGTATCGCCCTCGTGGCGATCATCACCGTGATCGCCGCCTGCGCAGACGACGATCGAAGCGCCGAGTCGCGGGCCGGGGCGGGAGGCTTGGCCGCGGGCGATCGCGAGCGCCCCAACGTCGTCGTCGTGATGACCGACGACCAGGCCGTCGACACGATGCGGGCGATGCCGTACACCCGTCGGGCGATCGGCCGCAAGGGGGTCAAGTTCGACAACGCGGTCGTCAGCTTCCCGCTCTGCTGCCCCTCGCGCGCCTCGTTCCTCACCGGCCAGTACGCCCACAACCATGGCGTGCTGGACAACCACGAGCCGGCCGGCGGTTACGCGAAGCTCGAGTCCGAGCGCACGCTCCCGGTCTGGCTCGAGCGGGCCGGCTACCGAACGGGGTTCGTCGGCAAGTATCTGAACGGCTACGGGGATCCTGACCGCGCGACCGAGATCCCGCCCGGGTGGAGCGACTGGTACGGCCTGCCGAAGGAGGGCAAGAAGCGCGCCTTCGACTACCCCTTGAACGAGAACGGCAACCTGATCCGCCACGGGAACCGAGAGTCCGACTACAAGACCGACCTCCTCGCGCGGACGGCGGGTCGGTTCCTCGACGAGTCCGCCGAGGCCGGTGCGCCGTTCTTTCTCTGGGTGGCGACCCCGGCGCCGCACATCGACAAGGACATTCCGCGAGCCGCCGAGCGCAATCCGCAGCCCGCTCCGCGCCATCTGCGGACGTACGCCGCCGAGCGCCTGCCGCAGCCCCCGTCGTTCAACGAGCGCGACGTGCGCGACAAGCCCGGCTTCGTCCGCGGCCTGCAGAGACTCGACGATCGTCGACGCCGCGAGCTTGAACGCGTTTACGTCAGCCAGCTCGAATCGCTGCGCGCGGTCGACGATCTCGTCCGGCGCATCGTCCGGACGTTGCGCCGGCGTGACGGGCTCGACGACACGCTGCTCGTCTTCACCTCGGACAACGGCTTCCTCCGCGGCCAGCACCGGATCGCGTCCGGGAAGGCGAAGCTCTACGAGGAGTCGATCCGCGTTCCGCTGCTGGTCCGCGGCCCCGGATTCCCGTCCGGCAGGACGAGCTCCGACGTGGTCGCCAACATCGATCTCGCGCCGACCATCCTCGAGCTCGCCCACGCCGAGGCGGACATCGAGCTCGACGGACGCTCGCTGCTCGCCGCCGCGAGAGGTGAGCGGGCCCGCCGGGCGGTCCTGCTCGAGGTATTCGAGCGCAAGGCTGACCGGTTCGCGGGGGTGAGAACCCGGCGCTTCGTATACGCCGAGCGTGGCGGCGATCTCAACGAGCTCTACGATCTGCGGCGCGACCCGTACCAGCTCTCGAATCGCGCCCGCGACCCGAGGTACGCGGGCGTTCGCGGTCGGCTCCACCAGCGACTCGCCGCGCTGCGCGACTGCGCCGGCGCAAGCTGCGACGCCTGAGCGACCCGGTCTAGTCGCGCGCGTACTCGACGCGGATCTGCTTGCCCTCGAGCTTGGTGCCGTCGAGCCGCTCGAGCGCGAGCGGCGCCTGCTCGTCCGAGAGCTCGACGAACGAGAACCGCTCCAGCACCCGGATCGAGCCGATCGCCTCAGCGGGGATCACCGCACCCTCGGTCAGCGCCCAGCGCAGGCTGTCCTCGTCGATGCCGCTGCGCTTGCCGCGGTTGACGAACAGCTTCACCGTGCCGTTGCCGGCGGCCGCCGGCTCCGCGGGCCGAGCATGGGCGCGCTCGGCGGCGTGGTCGCGCCGCCGCGGGCGCGGAGCGTGCTCGATCCGCTCCTCGGGCGGCTCCCACTCGCCGATCGCGGTCTTCGCCTCGCGCTCGATCCGGGGGATCTCGCCGCGTTGCTTCGGGGTGGCGAAGGTGATCGCCCGGCCCGTGCGCCCGACCCGACCGGTGCGCCCGATCCGGTGCACGTAGATCTCGGTGTTGTTGGGCAGGTCGTAATTGATCACGTGGGTGACGTGCTCGATGTCGAGCCCGCGGGCAGCGACGTCGGTGGCGACCAGCAGCGGCAGCTTGTGCTCCTTGAAGGAGATCATCACCCCGTCGCGCTGGCCCTGGGTCATGTCGCCGTGCAGGGCCTTGACCCGCAGGCCGCGGTCGCGGAGCTGGTCGTCGAGCCGCGCCGCCCCGATCTTGGTGCGGCAGAAGATGATCGCCTGCTCGGGCTCCTCGGCCCGCAGCACCTCGACCAGGCGGTCGGTCTTGCGCCGCGGCTCGACCTCGACGAAGGCCTGCTCGATCGCGTCGACGGTGAGCTTCTTCGGGGTGACCCTGATCGTCACCGGGTCGTACATGTGCTGCTCGGCCAGCCGCGCGATCGGCGCCGGGATCGTGGCCGAGAACAGTCCCGTCTGACGGCCCGAGGGGCACATGCGCAGGATCTTCTCAACGTCCTCGATGAAGCCGAGGTCGAGCATCTCGTCGGCCTCGTCGAGGACGACGTAACGGGCCGAGGTGAGGACCAGCGAGCGGCGCGAGATCAGGTCCATCATCCGCCCGACGGTGGCGACGACCACGTGGGCGCCCGCTCGCAGGCGAGACTGCTGGGTCGAGATCGGCGCCCCGCCGAACACGGCGACGACCTGGATCGGCAGGTGCTCGGCATACGCGCGCAGCGCCTGCGTGACCTGGATGCAGAGCTCGCGCGTCGGGGTGAGCACGACCGCCTGGGTCTCGTCGGAGGACGGATCGAGGTACTGCAGCATCGGCAGCCCGAAGGCGGCCGTCTTGCCGGTCCCGGTCTGCGCCTGGCCGATCACGTCGTGCCCGGCGAGCAGCTCGGGGATCGCCTGCTGCTGGATCGGGGTCGGATCCTCGTAGCCGAGCTCCTCGAGCGTGCGCAGCAGCTCCTCCGAGAGGCCCAGGTCCGTGAACCGACTCACAGCGGAGCTCACAACAGCGGCCGGATTCGGCTTCGTCCTATCGGACTCCGCCTCATCGCAGCGGGTCGAGGAGCAGCTTGCCGGTGGTCTGCCGGCCGGCGATGTCCTCGTGGGCGCGGCGCGCCTCGGACAGCGGGTAGACGCCGCCGATCACGACCTCGAGCTCGCCGGCGGCGACCGCCTCGAGCAGCTCGGCGACCATCGCGGCCACCTCGTCGCGGTGCGGGATCAGGTGCATGAGCCAGAAGCCGATCACCGCGCGGGAGTTGCGCAGCAGGTGCCCGGTGCGCACCTGGTTCTCCTCCCGCGACGCGATCCCGAACGTGACCATGCGCCCGAACGGCGCCAGCGCGCGAAGCTCCTGCTCGAACCCCTCGCCGCCGCTCATCTGCAACACCGCATCGACCTGCTCGCCGCCGTTGGCCTCGAGGATCGCCTCCTTGAGGTCGCCGGAGCGCGAATCGACGGTCGCGTCGGCACCCAGCCTCGAGGCCAGCTCGCGTTTCTCCGGACTCGACGCGAGCGCGATCACCCGGCCGCCCGCGCGCTTTGCGAGCTGGACGGCGAGGCTGCCGGTGCCCCCGGCGGCCGCCTCGACGACGAGGGTCTCCCCCGCCTGCAGCCGCGCGCAGCGGTGCACCAGCGCGTGCGCGGTGAGCCCCTGGAGCAGCAGCCCGGCCGCCTGGTCGTCGCCGACCGCGTCGGGAACCGGCACCAGCCAGCCGTCGGGGACGCCGACCCGCTCGGCGTAGCCGCCTCCCGCCAGCAGGGCGGCGACTCGGCGGCCGTCCGGAGCACGGCCGCAGACCTCGCCACCGGGGATCATCGGCAGGGTCTGCTCGGCGAGGTAGTCGTTGCGGGTCACGTGCGTATCGGCGAAGTTGATTCCCGCCCGCACCACGTCGACCACCACCTCCCCGTCCCGGGGCTCGGGATCGGGCAGATCGACGAGCTCCATCACCTCGGGGCCGCCGAACTCCTTGATCTGGATCGCCTTCACGGCGCCGCCTGCGTCAGCTTCACGGGACGGGGAGTGTGTCAGGATGCCGCGCCATGTCGCTTACCGTGGTCGGCTCGATCGCCTTCGACAGCGTGCGCACGCCGTTCGGCGAGCGCGACCGCATGCTCGGCGGGTCGGCGGTGCACTTCGCGCTCGCCGCCAGCTTCTTCACCGAGGTGCGGGTCGTCGGGCCGGTCGGCGAGGACTTCGGCCCCGAGCACGTCGAGCTGCTCGCCTCGCGCGGGATCGACACCTCCGACATCGAGCGGATCGAGGGTGGGCGCACGTTCTTCTGGCGCGGGCACTACGACCACGACCTCAACGTCGCCCACACCGACGACACCCAGCTCGGCGTCTTCGCCGAGTTCGAGCCGAAGCTGTCCGCTGCCTCCCGCTCCTCGGACGTGCTCTTCCTCGGCAACATCCAGCCCGACCTGCAGCGCGGCGTGCGGGGCCAGTGCAAGGCGGCGAGGCTGGCCGCGCTCGACTCGATGAACCTCTGGATCGAGACCACCCGCGAGGCGCTCGTGGCCGTCATCGGCGAGGTCGACGCGGTGCTGCTAAACGACTCCGAGGTGCGGATGCTGACCGGCGAGGCGAACCTCGCCCGCGCGGCGCGAGGGCTGATGGAGATGGGCCCGCGGGTGGTGGTCGCAAAGCGCGGCGAGTACGGGGCGGCGCTGTTCGGCCCCGACGGCTACTTCGCCCTCCCCGGGCTGCTGCTCGAGGAGGTCCGTGATCCGACCGGGGCCGGCGACAGCTTCGCCGGCGGCTTCCTCGGCTACCTCGACGGCTGCGGGGCGTTCGAGCCCGACGCGGCAACCCTGGGTCGAGCGATGGCCTACGGAACGGTGCTCGCGTCGTTCAACGTCGAGGAGTTCGGGACCGAGCGGGTCCAGCGGCTCACCGGCGAGGAGATCAAGGTCCGCTACGACGAGCTCCGGGAGCTGACCCACTTCGCGGCCACGGTCGAGGCGGGCCAGCCCGGCGACGACTAGACGGTCGAATCCGAATCTGCGCGTCCCCGGGTGCGCGGGGATTCGGATTCGACCGTCTACTGCGAGAATGGGTCGGACCCGAAGCCCCACCGATCGAGGAGAGGCGATGGCCGACGAGCAGCAGACTTCCGAGGACGGCGGCGGCGTGGCGACCGCCGAGCAGGCCGGCGACACGATCACCGTCACCGACAACCGCACGGGCGAGACCTACGAGCTCGAGGTGACCGACGGGACGATCAGGGCGATGGACCTGCGCCAGATCAAGGTCTCAGAGGACGACTTCGGCCTCATGGCCTACGACCCGGCGTTCACCAACACGGCCTCCTGCCGTTCGGAGATCACCTTCATCGACGGCGACGCAGGCGTACTCCAGCACCGCGGCTATCCGATCGAGCAGCTCTGCGAGCACTCCACCTATCTCGAGGTCGCCTACCTGCTGATCTTCGGCGAGCTGCCGACCGGGCCGCAGCTCGAGCGCTGGGTCTACGACGTCACCCACCACACCTTCGTCCACGAGAACATCAAGAAGTTCGTCGAGGGCTTCCGCTACGACGCCCACCCGATGGGGATGCTGCTCGCCTCGGTCGGGGCGCTGTCGACCTTCTACCCCGACGCGAAGCAGATCGACGACCCCGAGGAGCGCTACATGGCGGCGATCCGGATGATCGCGAAGATGCCGACCCTGTCCGCGTTCGCCTACCGCCACAACATGGGGCTCCCGTACGTCTATCCCGACAACGACCTCACCTACCCCGAGAACTTCCTCTCGATGATGTTCAAGATGACCGAGTCGAAGTTCGACCCCGACCCGCGGCTGGCGAAGGCGCTCGAGGTGCTCTTCATCCTCCACGCCGACCACGAGCAGAACTGCTCCACCAACGCGGTGCGCGGGGTGGGCTCCTCGCAGGTCGATCCCTACTCGGCGGTCGCCGCGGGGGTGGCGGCGCTCTACGGGCCGCTGCACGGCGGCGCCAACGAGGCGGTGCTGCGGATGCTGCGCCGGATCGAGAAGGCCGAGAACATCCCCGACTTCCTCGAAGGGGTCAAGAACCGCGAGGAGAAGCTGATGGGCTTCGGCCACCGGGTCTACAAGAACTACGACCCGCGGGCGCGGATCATCAAGAAGAACGTCGACGAGGTGCTCGAGGCGACGGGTGCGAACCCGCTGCTCGACATCGCGGTCGAGCTCGAGAAGCGCGCCCTCGACGACGACTTCTTCACCTCCCGCAAGCTCTACCCGAACGTCGACTTCTACTCCGGCCTGATCTACGAGGCGCTGCGGATCCCGACCGAGATGTTCACGGTGATCTTCGCGATCCCGCGCACCTCGGGCTGGATCGCACAGTGGATGGAGCTCAGCGACGACTCCGAGCAGAAGATCGCCCGCCCGCGCCAGGTCTACGCGGGCGACCGCGACCGCGACTACACCCCGATCGATCAGCGCGAGGGCCCGGAGAAGATCACCGGCCCGCCGGCGCGCCGGCCACAGCGCCCGCGCCGGGGCGCCTAGGGACGCTGCTCCTCACCGGCGACGTCGGTCTCGAGGGCGACCTGGTCCTCGAGACCCTCGACGCGGCGCAGAGTCGTGCCCGTCCGCTTGCGCTCGCGGATCTCGAGCCGGCGCGAAAGCCGCGAGAGCGACAGGTTGACGATGACGAAGAAGAGGCCGACGACGAGGTAGACCTGTAGGACCGGCGCCGGGACGCCGCCGAAGAAGCCGCCGGCGCTGGTGACGTTGCCGGCGTGGCCGATGACCTCCTGGATCGCGATGATGCTGACCAGGGTCGTGTCCTTGTTCAGCGTGATCAGCTGGGAAACCGTCGCGGGCACCATCCGCCGCAGTCCCTGGGGCAGGATCACCAGCCGCATCTGCTGGGTGTAGGTGAGCCCCAGCGAGGCGGCCGCCTCGTGCTGGCCGCGATCCAAAGACAGGATGCCGGAGCGCATGATCTCGCAGAGGACGGCCGAGTTGTAGAGGACGAGGCCCAGGAGGGCCCCGAGAACGAGCTCGTCCTGAAGCGCCTCGGGGAAGAAGCCGGGGATCAGGTCGACGTAGGTCTCGCGCCACGAGGTCGGTACCGCGAGCGCGAGGTAGAGGATGATCAGTATCAGCGGCAGGTTGCGCCACACGTCGACCCAGACCCCAGCCGGGAAGCTGATCAACCGTCGCTTCGAGATCCGCATCAACGCCAGCAGCAGGCCGAAGATCATCGAGAAGACGATCCCGATCAGGGCGATCTCGAGATTGACGAGGAAGCCCTCGAAGAGGAACCTGAAGTTGTTGCCGGTCCAGATCCACTCCCAGTTGCCGCTGTCGAAGAGATAGCTCATCCGGATCCCCTCAGCGCCTGATCGCGAACCGGTGCTCGAGGTAGCGGAAGGCGAGCGTCGCGGTCACGGTCATCAGCAGGTAGCCAACCGCGCCCCAGAAAAAGACCTCATTGGTCTGGAACGTGTCGGCCTGGACCTCACGGGTCTCCTTGAGCAGATCCCCGAGCGCGACCAGCGAGCCGCCGACGATCGCCGAGTTCTTGATCATCGCGATCACGAGGCTGCCGAGCGCCGGGATCACCGTTCGAAACGCCTGCGGAAGGATGATCCGCCGCAACGTCCGCGGATAGGTGAGGCCGAGCGAGAGCGACGCCTCGATCTGCCCCTTGCCGACCGCGAACACCCCCGACCGGAGCGCCTCGGCGATGTAGGCCGCGGTGTAGAGCCCGAGACAGCCCATGCCCGCGACCCACTGCGAGACCGGCACGCCGGCCCGCGGAAAGCCGGAGAAGGCGATGATCAGGAGGACGAGCAGCGGGATGTTGCGGAACGTCTCGACGTAGATCCCGCCGACCCGGTTCAGCCACCGGACCGGCGCCACTCGCAGCGCCGCGACCAGGGTGCCGACCGCCATCGCGATCACGAACGAGACCGCGACCAGCCTGAACGTCACCCAGAGGCCGGAGGTGAACTCCGGGAGGTGCTCTTCGAGCACCCCCCAGAGCTCACTCACCGTTCGCTCCTCCTCGTCTGTCCCGCTCCGGCGTCCGCTACTCGAGCGGGAACAGCCTCAGCGCCTCCCTCAGGGTGATGTCCGGCGGGCCCTGCTGTAGATCCTCCGGGATGTGCTGGCCCACCCACTCGTCGTAGGTCTCCTGCCAGGTCCCGTCCTCGATGAACTCGGCGACCGACTCGTCGACGAACTGCTTCATCTCGGTGTCGCCCTCGGGGATGCCGACGCCGTACGGCTCGGTCGTGAAATCGAGTCCGAGGAGCTCAAACGACTCATCCTGAATCACCATCCCGGTGAGGATCACGTTGTCGGTGGACACCGCGTCGACCGCGCCCGTCTGGGCCTGGTCGAAGCACTCCGAGTAGAGGTCGACCAGTCGCAGGTCCGCGCCCGGGGCCTCCTGCTCGATCGTGTCCGCGTAGGTCGATCCCAGCGCGGTGCAGACCCGGTTGTCGTTGAGGTCGTCGAGGGTCTGGATGTCCGAGTCCCCGGGCACCAGCACGTCGCCGTTGGCGACGTAGTAGGGCTCCGAGAAGTCGATCTCGAGGTCGCGCTCCTCGGTGATCGTCATCGTCGACAGGATCAGGTCGATCGTGCCGTCGACGAGCAGCGGGATGCGGTTGTCGGAGGTCGCCTCGCGGAAGTTCGCCTCGACCCCGAGCCGGTCGGCGATGTAGTTGCCGAGGTCGACGTCGAAGCCCTCGACCTCATTGGTCTGCGGGTTGTTGAGCCCGAACGGGGGCACGTCGAACTTGACGCCGATCGTGATCTCGCCCGCGTCCTGGAGCTCGGCCATCGTCGTCCCCGCTTCGAACTCCTCGACCGCGGCGACCTCCTCGCCGTTGTCGTCGTCGTCATCGTCGCCGCATGCGGCGAGGGTCAGCGCGGCGAGCACCAGCATCGCGATCGCGATCAGGTGCCATCTGAATCTCCGGTTCATACCTCGATCCTTCTCTCTCCCCCCGCTGTTCTGCAAGTCCATGGTTTCAGTGATGGATGATCTTGTCCACGAACTCCTTCGCCCGGTCGCTCTTGGCCTGTTTGAAGAACTCGTCCGGCGGTCCCTCCTCGACGATCCGCCCCTCGTCGATGAAGACGATCCGGTCGCAGACCTCGCGCGCGAAGCCCATCTCGTGGGTCACCACGACCATAGTCATGCCCTCGCGCGCGAGGTCGCGCATCACGTCGAGCACCTCGCGGATCATCTCCGGGTCGAGCGCCGAGGTCGGCTCGTCGAACAGCATCAGCTTCGGGTCCGTGGCGAGCGCGCGGGCGATCGCCACCCGCTGCTGCTGCCCGCCGGAGAGGTCGGCCGGGTAGTCGCCGGCCTTCTCCGGGATCCCCACCCGCTGGAGCAGCTCCCGGGCACGGCGCCCGGCCTCCTGCCGCGACGCCTGGCCGACCTCGAGCGGGGCGAGAGTGATGTTGTCGAGGACGGTCATGTGCGGGAACAGGTTGAAGCTCTGGAAGACCATCCCGATCTGGGCCCGGATCCCGTACACCTCGCGGCCGCCGGCCTCGACCGGGCTGCCGTCGAAGCGGATCCGCCCGTCGTCGATCGGCTCGAGCCCGTTGATGCAGCGCAGCATCGTCGACTTGCCCGAGCCCGACGGGCCGGCGACGACGATCGCCTCCCCGCGCGCGATCCGCAGGTCGACGTCGTCGAGGACCAGGTTGTCCCCGAAGCTCTTGCGGACCCGGTCGAGCTCGACCAGATTTCCGTCGGCGGCCTGACCTTCCATCCGGTCGGGACTCTATCGCCGCGCTTAGGGCCTATCTCACTAGACCCAGCGCGCGCACTGGGCCTACCGAGATAGGCCCTTATGTGCGTATCCGGTTACGTCAGGTCCTCGCACGAGCGCGCCCGCGACGAGCTCGGGTGCCAAGCGCCGGCGGCCGAGATGGCTCGAGCCGGTGAATATGTACGGTTCAAGCCATCTCGGCGGGGGCGGGAGCCGGCTCCGTGGCGCTTCCCTCGCCGCCCGACCCGCTGCGCACAACGCGGTGGCCGGGGCGCTCGAGCACCGGACCCCGCCAGGCGCCTCCTCGGCGCAGCCTGAGCAAACCGGATACTCACATGGCCCTTAATACGCTGCGGCGATGAGCGGCTGGCGGCTGACGGTGCGCCACGGCTCGCGGGTCGAGCGCCAGCGCTTCGACGACCTCGACGGCGCGCTGGCGGCGATGGAGCGCGCGGCCGAGCGCGTGCGCGAGCGGGGGCCGCTGGCGGAAGTGACGATGCTGCGCAGCTTCGAGCCGGGCGAGCGGGTCGCCGCCCGGCTGGAGCTGTCGACCGGCGGGATGCTGAGAGGCCGCGACGCCGGGGTCGACGTGATGGGCGACGGCTCCCTGGTCGCCTACGCGGGCGGGATCCGGCGGCGAACGCTGGCGCCCGGCGCCGGGGAGTCCCACTTCGACGCCGTCCGCCGGGCGCTCGAGTGACCCCGGGGCCCGGCGGATCTCGCAGGTCGTGCCGGCGTTTCCTGCCCGACGCGAGCTAACGTCGCCGTATGAGCCCGGCCGACGAACAGGTCGACGTCCCGAAAGGGAGCTACGCGGCAGGGCGCCGCGTGCGGCTGCCGCGGGGCGCCGAGCCGCCGATCGTCGTCTACGTCAACGGGATCGAGCAGAAGGCGGGCGCCGACTACGAGCGCCGCGGCGACGAGATCGTCTTCGGCCGCCCGATCCTCAAGGAGAAGGTCGGCGCCGGCCGCTGGATGGCGATGTACCTGGGGTTGTTCGGCACCTACCGCAAGCACGAGACGATCGACGTCGAGTACCGACTCAGCGGCCAGGTCAAGCTCGCCAGCGACGTCGACGTCGTCCCCGACGCCTGAGCATCCCCCGGAAGGTCGCCGGCGGCGACTCCGACTACCCTCCTCACCATGTGTCGCAACATCCGCACCCTTCACAATTTCGATCCGCCCGCGACCGCCGAGGAGGTTCGCGACGCGTCGCTTCAATACGTGCGCAAGATCAGCGGCTCGACCAAGCCCTCGAAGGCGAACGCCGAGGCCTTCGAGCTGGCTGTCGACGAGGTCGAGCGCGCGACCGCGAAGCTGGTCGCGAGCCTGGTCACCTCCGCCCCGCCGAAGAACCGCGAGGTCGAGGCGGCCAAGCGTCGCGAGCGCGCGGAAGCGCGCTTCGCGACCGCCTAGCGGCCCGTCACTGGGCCGCGAGTCGCCACGGGAGCCTGGCGCCGATCCGGATCCTGCTCGTCACCCAGATGTGGCCGAGCGCCGAGGAGCCTGACCTCGGCAGCTTCCTGGTTCCGCTGACGGCTGCGCTCGAGCGGGCCGGGCACGAGATCGAGGTCGTCGCAATCAGCCGTCGCGGCGGGCCGCCGGCCAAGTACCTGCGCCTGGCGCGTGAGGCACGCGCCGCGGCTCGGCGCAAGGCGCCGGACGTGGTCTTCGCCCACTTCCTGTTCCCGGCGGGCGCCGCAGGGGCGCTCGCCGCGCGGGCGGCCGGCGCCCCCCTGGTGGTCATGGCCCACGGGCAGGACGTCGCCAACCTCGACCGCCGCATCCCCGGCATCGCCTCGGTGACCCGCTGGGTGGTCGGCCGTGCGGCCGCGGTGATCGCCAACTCGCGCTGGCTGGCCGATCGGCTCACCGCGCGGACCCCGGCGGCCGGGGCGAAGCTCGAGGTCGCCAACGTGGGTGTCGACCTGGCGGCGTTCGCCCCCTGCCCCGCCGGGGACGCGCGCGCGGCCCTCGACTGGGACGGCGACGGGCCGGCGTTCGTCTGCGTCGGCTCGCTGATCGAGCGCAAGAACGTCGTCCGGCTCGCCGACGCGTTCTCCCGGATCGGGCGAGGCCGACTCGCCTTCGTCGGCGACGGGCCGCTTCGTGGCGCGCTCGAGGGACGGGCGGGCGTGCGGCTGGTCGGGCGCGTCCCGCAGGCCGAGGTGCCGCGCTGGATCGCCGCCGCCGACGTCCTTTGCCAACCGTCCCTGACCGAGCCGTTCGGGCAGGCGACCCTGGAGGCGATGGCGATGGAGCGAAGCGTGGTGGCTACCACCGTCGGCGGCCCGCCCGAGTTCGTCACCCCGCAGGCAGGCGTCCTGGTCGACCCCCACGACATCGGGGCCCTCGCCGCGGCCCTGGAGCGCGCGGCGGAGCTGCCGTCGCCGAACCCCGCCGCACGCGAGGCGGCCGCCGGGCACGACGTCCACCACCAGGCGGCGAAGATGGTCGCGGTGCTCGACCGCGCTCGGGCGAGCCGGTAGCGTCGCCACCCGAAACCCGCGGCTCTGACCCCGGCACAGCCGCGCACCCCTGAGGCGCCGGGTACGAGCCGCGGACTAGCCTTCCGCCAGCTTCAGGTGCTCGCGCCAGTCGGGGTCGAGCCCCGAGAGGGCGTCGAAGAGCACGGCCTCGAGCTCCGCCCCCTCGAGCGAGTCGGAGTCGAAGGTCGCGCATTCCAGCTCGGAATCGAACCCGACCGGGATGTCGGTCACCTCGCCCGCGGCGAGCGCTAGCTCCTCACCCTTGGGGCCGATCGCTTCGAGAGTCGCGATTCCCATCGGCGGCACCCTATCTGCGCGGCGCGGGCGGTTGCAACGAGACGTCCAGGGCGACGTGCAACGATGGATCACGAGTGCACGGGGAGGCGGCCCCAAGCGTCGGACCGGGCCGCGAGGTCGAGCCGCTGCGCTACTCCTCGACCCGCGGTCGCTGGGCGCTCGCCGCGGTCATCCTCGGTTCGGGAGTCGCGTTTCTCGAATCAAGCGTCGTCACCATCGCACTGCCCGAGATCGGGCGCGACCTGGACTTGGAGCTGGGCGGGCTGCAGTGGGTGATGAATGCCTACCTGCTGGCGCTGAGCGCGCTGATCATCACCGGTGGCTCCCTGGGCGATCTGTTCGGGCGCCGGCTCGTCTTCGTATACGGGTTGATCGGATTCGCCGCCACCTCGCTCCTCTGCAGCGCCGCGCCGAGCGGGGAGGTGCTGATCGCTGCCCGGGTGCTGCAGGGCGCCGCCGCCGCACTGCTGGTCCCGGCGAGCCTCGCGATCGTGGAAGCGAGCTTCGCCGAGGAGGATCGCGGCAGGGCGATCGGCGCGTGGGCGGGGTGGTCGGGCATCTCGAGCCTGATCGGTCCCTTCCTTGGCGGCTGGCTCGTAGACGCGGCGTCCTGGCGCTGGGTGTTCGCGATCGTCGTCGTCGCCGCCATCGTCGCGGCCTGGCTCGGAGCCCGCCACCTACCGGAGAGCAGAGCGCCACGAACCGGCGCGACCCGGCCGGACTGGATCGGTTCCGTGCTCGTTAGCGCCGGGCTCGCGGGCGTCACGTATGCGCTCGTCGAAGCCGGCGGGGGCGGGCTCGGCGAGCCCGCCGTGGCCACGGCGGGCGCCGGCGGCTGCCTGTTGCTGATCGCCTTCCTGCTTTTCGAACGTCGCGCCGCCGCGCCGATGCTGCCGCTGGCGATCTTTCGATCGCAGCAGTTCTCGGGCGCGAACGCGGCCACGCTCGCCAACTACCTGGCGATCGGCGCGATGTTCTTCTTCCTCTCGCTCCAGCTCCAGAACGTGCTCGGCTACAGCGCGCTCGCCGCAGGCGCGGCCTCGTTTCCCGCCACGTTGATCATGCTGCTGTTCTCCCCCCAGGCGGGCAAGCTCGGACAGCGGATAGGCGCGCGTGTCCCGATGACCGTCGGTCCGCTCGTTCTCGCCGCCGGCATGGTCCTGCTGTCGGGGATCGAGCAGGGCGACGACTACCTCGATGCGGTCCTCCCCGGGGTAATCGTGTTCGGGATCGGGATGACGATCTTCGTCGCCCCGCTCACCGCGGCGGTGCTCGGCGCGCTTCCCGACGAGCGGGCGGGGATCGCCTCGGCGGTCAACAACGCCGCCGCCCGCCTCGCCCAGTTGTTCGCCGGCGCCGCGCTCCCGGCCGCCGCGGGCCTCAGCGCGAGCACCGAGGTCGCCGCCGGCGAGTTTTCGGACGGCTTCCGCACGGCGATGATGATCGCCGCGGCGATCGCCGCGCTCGGGGGCCTGCTCGCGTGGGCGACCATCCGCGGCCCCCAGCACCGCCGAGCGCCTCGCCACCCGAGCCCGAGTCAGGCCTGCACCTCGTGCCCGGCGGAAGACGAGAGCCCGGGAGCGGCCCGCGTCGCGCTCGAGTGAGCGCTACGCGAAGGTCACGCGGCCGCCGCCGGAGCGAGCTCGCCGAGCCCGGCGAGCGAGGCGACCCGCTCGCGGTGCTGGCGCGCGGTGCCGAGCAGCCCGGCCCCCACCCGGGCGCGCTTGAGCAGGAAATGGACGTCGTGCTCCCAGGTGAAGCCGATGCCGCCGAGGGTCTGAATCGCGTCGTGGGTGACCGAGGTGGCGGCGTCGGAGGCTCGCGCCTTGGCCATCGATGCGGCCGCCGGCAGCGAGTCGGGGGCGCCTTCGGCGCCGACCGGTCGCTTCGCCTCCTGAGCGTCGGCGCACCAGGCGGCGTAATAGGTCAGCGAACGGGCCTCCTCGGTGTCCCACAGCATCCCCGCGAGCCGGTGCGACACCGCCTGGTATGCGCCGATCGGGCGGCCGAACTGCTCGCGCTCCTTCGCGTAGTCCACCGCCATGTCGAGCGCCCGCTGGGCGATCCCGACGAGCTCGGCGGCGAGCGCGACGACGCCGGTGTCGACCGCCGTCGCGACCTCGCCGGGAAGCGGGTCGCCGCCCTCGGCGGCGACCCGGTAGTAGGCGCGGGTCGTGTCGATCAGCTCGAGCCGCTCGACCGAGGCGCCGGCGGGCTCGACCAGGCGCGCGCCCTCGCCGTCGTTTAGCACGAGCACGGAGGCGCCCTCGGCCGCGCCGACGATCGGCTCGTCGTCGGGGGTGAGCGCGGCGGCCCCGCGCTGCTCACCGGTGGCGATCCCAGGCAACCAGCGCTGCCTCTGCTCGTCCGACCCCGCCTGTTCGATCAGCAGGCCGGCAAGGGCGTTGGCGATCAGCGGGGTCGGAGCGCAGGCGTAGCCGAGCTCCTCCTGGAGGATCACCAGCTCGAGCGCGCCGAGGCCCTGGCCGCCGTACTCCTCGGAGACCGCGATCCCCGGCCAGCCGAGCTCGCAGACCTCGTCCCAGATCGCCTCGTCGTAGGGGCTCTCGGATTCCGCGAGCTCGCGGACCTTCTCGGGCTTGAACCTCGCGGCGAGGAACTCGCGCGCGGTCGACTTGATCTCCTGCTGCTCGTCGCTGAAGCCGAAGTTCACGCCCGCCCTCCCCGATCAGCGAAGCTTCGGCAGCCCGAGCACCCGCTCGGCGACGATGTTCTTCAGCACGTCGCTGGTCCCGCCCTCGATCGAGTTCGCCCGCGAGCGCAGGAAGCGGTAGGCCCAGAGCGAGTCGCGCTCGAGGGCTTCGGCGCCGCCGACCTCCACCGCGAGCTCGGTCAGGGCCTGGTTGGTGCTCGACCACTGGAGCTTCGCGATCGAGCCCTCGGGTCCGGGAGTGCCGACCGTCATCGTCGCCGTCAGCGCTCGCATCGCTCCCAGGCGCAGGCCCTCGATGCCGATCCGAAGCCTTGCGACCTTGTCGCGGACCAATGGGTCGTCGGCCATCCCCCGCTCCCGGGCGAGCTCGATCAGCTCGTCGAGCGACTGCGCGAGGCCGAGCGCCGCCGAGGCGCCGAGGCCGGCGCGCTCGTTCATCAGCGTCGTGATCGCGACCATCCAGCCGTTGCCCTCGCCGCCGACGACGTTCTCGTCCGGAACCCAGGCGTCCTCGATGAAGAGCTCGTTGAACTCGGACTCGCCGGTGATCTGGCGCAGCGGCCGCACCTCGATCTCGTCCTGGTCCATGTCCATCAGGAAGTAGGTGATCCCCTTGTGCTTGGGCGCCTCGGGGTCCGAGCGCGCGACGAGCATGCACCACTTCGCCTCGTGGGCGAACGTCGTCCAGACCTTCTGGCCGGTGATCCGCCAGCCCCCGTCCTCCTTCGCCGCCCTCGTCTTCAGCGAGGCGAGGTCGGAGCCCGACTCGGGCTCGGAGAACCCCTGGCACCAGATCTCCTCGGCCGAGAGGATCGGCTCGAGGAAGCGCTCCTTCTGCTCCTCGGTGCCATGGGCGATCACCACCGGACCGCCCATCACCAGCCCGAGGATGTTCGCCGGGCGCGGGGCCTTGGCTCGCGCCAGCTCCTCCCCGAAGATCGCCTGCTCGATCAGCGTCGCGCCGCGCCCGCCGTACTCCTTGGGCCACGAGACGCCGGCCCAGCCGCCGGCGTGCAGCGTGCGCTGCCATTCGCGCTCGAACTCGAACTGCGCCGCATCGCCGCCCTTCGGCGCGGGGCCCGGGTGGTTCTCTGAGAGCCAGGCGCGAAGCTCGTCCCGGAAGGCCCGCTCGTCCTCGGTCAGGGACAGGTCCACGACCTCGGAAAGCTATTCGAAGATGCCGGCGGCGGAGCTGGATCTAGATCCAGCGGCGAACCCGGGAGCGGTAGGCGCGGTACTCGTCCCCGAACCTCGCCTCCAGGAACCGCTCTTCCTCGAGCGCGAGCCGATTGGCGAGCAGCCCGAGCAAGGCGACGACGGCGACGCCGGTGGCGGTGTCGACGAGCAGCGCCAAGCCGAGGAGGCCGACGGTGCCGCCGGCGTAGACCGGGTTGCGGCTGAACCGCAGGGCTCCGCCGGTGAGCAGGCGATTGGTGGGCTTGAACGGATCGGGGCTCTCCCCCTGCTGGGCCAGGCTCGCAATTCCCCAGCCCCAGAAGCCGAGGCCTGCGACCAACAGCGGAATCCCCACCGCCAGCGAGACCCCCTTCGGGAGGAAGTCCACCGGTGCCACCAGCTCGAGCACGACGATCAGGATGAGCGCCACGACTGGCGGAACGGGCGGCGGCACGCTGTAGCTCGGGCGATCGGGCGCGGTTGCGGACATCGGAACTCCTCCCCGGTTGTGCTTCGTCCCGCCGGGACACTAGTCAGTCGAATACGTAGAGCATCAGCAGCGCCGAGGCCACCCAGGTGACACCGGCGAAGACCATGCCCGGGTCCTCGACCAGGATCGCCGCGGTCGAGCGGGTGTCGCTGCGGTCGTAGATCAGGTACAGGTAGCGGAAGATGCCGTAGAGGACCGAGGGGGCGGTGGCGAGCATCTTCGAGCCGATCAGCGGCGAGTCGACGGCGTAGATGACGTAGCTGAGGATCGCGGTCGCGGTGACCATCGCGACCATCTGGTCGAGAAAGGGGATCGAGTAGTGCTCGAGCACCGGGCGCGTGGGCGCGGCGGCCTCCGCGCCGGAGTCCGGTGAGGCGACGGCGCCCTGCTCCTCGAGCATCGCCTCCTGGCGGCGCTTGGTGAAGCCGAGGAACAGCGCCAGCATCCCGGTGCAGATGAGCAGGAACTCCGACGCGCCCGACTCGACCGCCACCGCGCCGGCGACGACCCGAAGGATGAACAGCGACGCGATCGTCATCACGTCGAGGATCACGAGGCGCTTGAGGAGCAGCGAGTAGGCGGCGGTGATCGCGCCGTAGAGCGCGACGAGCCCGGCGACCTCGGACTCGACCGCGAAGCCGAGCGCGACTCCGGCGGCCGCGAGCGCGAGCGCAAGCCCCGAGGCGGTCCCGGGCGCGACCGCCCCGCTGGCGATCGGCCGATCGCGCTTCTCGGGGTGGCGGCGGTCGAGCTCGCGGTCGCGCAGGTCGTTGAACAGGTAGCCGGCACTCGAGATCGCGCAGAAGGCAACGAAGGTGAGGATCGCCGCCAGCACCCGATCGCCCTCGTCGAGCTGTCCAGAGAAGAGCAGGCCCGCGAAGACGAGCAGGTTCTTGATCCACTCCTGCGGGCGCAGGGCGACGATCGCGGCCGGCATGGCCGGCGAAGGTTAGGTCGCGGCGTCTCCAATGGCGCCTTCCTCTCCCATGGCGAGAGAAAAGCGCCAGCTAGGGGTCGATCAGCACGCCCGGGTTGAGCGTGCCCGCGGGATCGACTGCGCGCTTGGCCGCGCGCAGCGCGTCGGCGAACGGATCGGGGCGCTGGCGGTCATACCAGGGTCGGTGGTCGCGGCCGACCGCGTGATGGTGGGTGATCGTGCCGCCCGCGGCGATCACCGCGTCCGATACCGCCGCCTTGATCTCGTCCCACTGCTCGACCTCCGAGCCCCGCCGCGCCGGGGCGAGGACGGTGAAGTAGGGCGCCGGGCCATCCGGGTACACATGGGTGAAGCGGCAGGAGACCTTCGGCGCCCCGGCGCCGTCGGCGCGCCCGCCGCCTGTCTCGGCAACCGCGCGCCGGGCGGTCTCGATCAGCTCGGCGTGGAAGTCGTCGAAGCGGTCCCAGGTGATCGCGGTCTCGAAGGTGTCGGAGAGCACCCCGCAGGCGACGAACGTGTCGCGGAGGTAGGGCGCGGCGAGAAAGGCGTGGCGCCACGACCCGACGGGGTCCGAGCCGGGTTCGGATCCGGGGGAATTCGCCCGCACCGCGCCCTTTCGCGGCTCGGGTGCCGCCTGCCCGCGAACCTCGCCCGGCTCGCCGCCGTGGTCGCGAGCGGCAGCGACCGCGACTCGCATCGGCTCGTCGACGGGGTGATGGGCGGACTCGAAACCGAGCACGAGCAGCGCCTTGCCGGGCGCCCCGGCGCCGGTGACCTCCGACTCGACCGTGTCGAGCAGCCGGCAGTTGGCCGGGTTGAGCCCCGACTGGGCGAGCTCGCGGACGGCCGCTGCGCCGGCGCCGAAGCCCTCGAAGGCGACCCCGCAGGAGAGCTTGAACGTCGGGCGCTCGTGCACCCGCACCCAGGCCTCGGTGATCACCCCGAGGATCCCCTCGGAGCCGATCAGCATCCGGTCCGGACTCGGGCCGGCGCCGGAGCCCGGCAGACGCCGGCTCTCCCAGGCGCCGCTCGGCGTCAGCGCCCGCACCGACTCGACCAGGTCGTCGATGTGGGTCCAGACGGTCGCGAAGTGGCCGCCGGCGCGGGTGGCGATCCAGCCGCCGAGGCTCGAGTACTCGAACGACTGCGGGAAGTGGCGCAGCGTGAGGCCGTGCTCGGCGAGCTGGTCGTTGAGGGCGGGGCCGAGGACGCCGGCCTGGATCCGAGCGGCGCGGGATACGGGATCGACCTCCAACACCCGGTCGAGTGCGCGCAGGTCGAGCGACACCGAGCCTGCATAGCCGTCTCCGACCCGGGGCTCGACCCCGCCGACCACGCTGGTCCCGCCGCCGTAGGGGATCGCCGCCGCGCCCTCGTCGGCGCACCAGCCGAGCACCGCCTCGATCTCGGCCTCGTCCCGGGGCCGGGCGACGAGGTCGGGCGGGTGCTCGATCACACCGCGAAAGCCGCGGACGACGTCGCGGTAGGCCTTGCCGAGCGCTTGCGAGACCCGCTCGTGGCGCTCGTCGGAGACGATCTCCGCCAGCGAGGCGGGTGGGCGCAAGCGCGGCTCGGGCAGCTCGATCGCCTCCAGCGGCACCGGCTCCTCGGGCTCTCCCCCGAACCCGAGGCGCTCGCGGACGGCCGCCGCGGCGGCGCTGAGGTCGGCCGCCCTCGGCTGCTGGTCCTCGAAACCCCAGCCCCAGTGCTTGCGCTTGCGGACGGCGGCCTCCGGGCTCACGGCAACAGCCTAAGCGGTAGCGCCCGGGGGCCACGCCCCTTACGGCGCGCCCTTGAGTTCGGCGCGCCCTTTGACAGCGGAGCGCGCTCCCGCTTGACGCGGAG
>JBOGZD010000028.1:0-26439 GCA_050697155.1 Solirubrobacterales bacterium
GCGCGGGCGCGAGCTCCGGCCCCGCGGGCGGGGGCTCGGGCGCGAGCTCAGCCACCGGCGCGGGCGCGCGCAACATGCTGATGGCGATGCCGATCGCAGCCACGACCAGGCCGGCGGCGACCAGGTAGGCGAGGTGATAGCCCGAGGTGAGTGCCGATGCCGTCGATTCGCCATCGGCGAGCAGCCCGTCGGTGCGCTCGGTCGCCAGGGTCGCAAGCACCGCCAGCCCGATCGCGCCCCCCACCTGCACGCTCGTGTTGACCAAGCCCGAGGCCAGCCCCGAGTCGCTCTCGGTGGCGCCCGACATCGCGAGCGTCATCAGCGATGGGAACGCGAGGCCTGCCCCCAGCCCGAGCATGACCATCGCCGGCATGATGTCGACGGCGTAAGTGGCATCGACCGGCGTGCGGGCAAAGAGCAGAAGCCCGGCGATGATGAAGCCCATTGCGGGAACCAGGGTGGCCTCCGGCCCAAACCGCATGTTGAGCTGTCCGGTGAAGCGAAACGACATCGTTCCCATCACCAGGGTCGTCGGCAGGTAGGCGAGCCCGACCTGGAGCGCGCTATAGCCCAGGACTTGCTGCATGTACAGCGCCCCGAGGAAGAACATCCCGAACATGCCGACCACGATCAGGGCCTGGACCAGGTTCGCCCCGGCCACGTTGGCCGAGCGGAACAGGCGCAGCGGCATCAGCGGGTTGGAGATCCGCGCCTGGCGGCCGATGAACGCGGCCAGCAGCCCGATGGAAACCGCGCCGAGCGCCAGCGTCTGGGTCGATCCCCAGCCCTCCTCGGCGACCCCGAGGATCGTGTAGACGCCTAGCATCAGCCCGCCGGTCAGCAGCGCGGCGCCGGGCAGGTCGGCTCCCGCGGTGAGGCCGATCCCCTCTCGGTCGTCGACCAGCCTGATCGCGAACAACGCCGTCGCGACCCCGATCGGCAGGTTGACGAAGAAGATCCAGTGCCAGTTGATCGCCTGGGTGAGGACACCCCCCGCCAGCAGCCCGATCGAACCGCCGGCGACGGCGACGAAGGTGTATGCGCCAATCGCCTTCGCCTGCTCCCGGGGCTCCGGGAACATGGTCACGATCATCCCCAGGATCACGGCGGAGGTCAGCGCGCCGCCGACACCCTGGACGAAGCGCGCTCCGATCAGCAGCCCCTGGCTCTGGGCCAGGGCACAAAGGAGCGACGCGCCCGTGAACACCGCGAGGCCGATGAGGAAGATGCGCCGCTGGCCGATCAGGTCGCCGATCCGGCCCGCGAGCAGGAGCAGGCCGCCGAACGCGATCAGGTAGGCGTTGATCACCCACGCGAGGTCGTTCTGCGAGAAGCCGAGGTCCTCCCGGATGTAGGGCAGGGCGACGTTCACGATCGTCGCGTCGAGGACGATCATCAGCATGCCCACGCAGAGGACGTAGAGCGCCAGCCACCGCCGGCGATCGTCAGTCCCCATCGCGGCGTCCCTCATCATGCCGGGCACCAAGCTAGTTCAAGCCGACCACGGTCAGGGTTCGGTTACCCGCACTATGGGCGGGGCCCGCCGCTGCAAGAGTGCGGGCCATGAACGACTCCCAGCCGATCGCCGACGGCTCCCACCCGATCGTCACCGCCAATGACCTGCGTCGCCGCTACGGGGAGGGCAGCGCGGCCGTCGACGCGCTGGCCGGCGTCAGCCTCTCGTTCGACCGCGGACGGTTCAACGCGATCATGGGTCCGTCGGGCTCGGGCAAGTCCACCCTGATGCACATCCTCGCCGGGCTCGATCGCCCGACCTCGGGCTCGGTCCTCCTCGACGGGCAGGAGCTCGGCGCGCTCGACGACGCCGACCTGACGCAGCTGCGGCGCGACAAGCTCGGGTTCATCTTCCAGTTCTTCAACCTGCTCCCGATCCTCACCGCGGAGGAGAACATCGTCCTGCCGCTGTCGATCGCGGGGCGCGAGCCCGACCGCGACTGGCTTCGGCGGCTGATCGAGACCGTCGAGCTCTCCGATCGGCTCGGCCACCGGCCGGCGGAGCTGTCCGGCGGCCAGCAGCAGCGCGTCGCCGTGGCGCGGGCGCTCGTCTCCCGCCCGATGGTCGTGTTCGCCGACGAGCCGACCGGCAACCTCGATTCCGTGTCGAGCGAGGAGATCCTGCGGACGCTGCGCCAGGCCGTGGACGAGTTCGGCCAGACCGTCGTCATGGTCACCCACGATGCCCACGCCGCCTCGTACGCCGACCGCCTGGTCGTCCTTCGCGACGGACAGGTCGCCCACGATGGCGGCTCGGCCACGGAGGATGAGGTGCTCGAGCTGATGAAGGAAGTCAGCTAGCGGAATGCTGAAGGTCGCTCGCAGGGGGCTCGCGGCGCGCAAGCGGCGGGCGTTCACGCTGGTGGTCGCGGTCTTCCTCGGCGTGGCGCTGACCGCCGGCGCCTACGTGCTCACCGACACCATCAACGCCTCATTCGAGGACATCTTCGAGGAGAGCTTCGCCGGCACCGACGTCGCGATCACCCCGCGCGAGATCGTCGCCCAGGACGACCAGGAGCCGCCGGCGTTCGACGCCGGCCTGCTGCCGAGGGTCGAACGGGCCGAGGGGGTCGCTAAGGCCGAGGGCGGCGTCTTCTCGCTCGGCCGCATCGTGGACCAGGAGGGCGATTCGATCGGAAGCGAGTTCGCCCCCAACTTCATCAGCTCGGATTCCTCGGAGCCGTTCGACACCCTCACCTATACCGAGGGGCACACCCCGGAGAGCGACGACCAAGCCGCGATCGACCCGATCACGGCCGATCGGGGCGATCTCGGAGTCGGCGACAGGGTCGGCGTCGTCGCCGACCGCGAGCTCGAAACCTACGAGGTGGTCGGCATCGCGAGGCTCGGTGAGACGGACTTCGGCGGCGCGGCGGTCGTCACGCTGACCCTGCCCGAGGCGCAGCGCGTGACCGGCAAGGAGGGTGAGTTCGACCAGATCTCGGTCGACGCGGCCGACGGAGTCACGCCCGAGGTGCTCGCCCAGCGGCTAGACCCCCTGATGCCCGACACGGTCGACGTCCGCACCGGGGCTCAGAGCGCCGCCGACGAGACCGAGGACATCAAGTCGGACCTGGGCTTCCTGACCATCGCCCTCCTCGTCTTCGCCGGCGTGGCCGTGGTCGTCGGCGGCTTTCTGATCTTCAACACCTTCTCGATCACGATCGCCCAGCGGATCCGCGAGTTCGGCCTGCTGCGCACGCTCGGCGCCAGCCGCGGCCAGATCCTGGGATCGGTGATCGTCGAGGCGCTCGCGATCGGCGCTATCGGCTCCCTGCTCGGGCTGGCAGGAGGCCTGGCGTTCGCGCCGGCGATCAACGCGCTGTTCGAGGCGGTCGGGATCGATCTGCCGAACACCGGCACCGTGCTCGCGACCCGGACCGTGATCGTCGCGTTGCTGGTCGGGATCGTGATCACGCTCCTGTCCGCGCTCTCCCCCGCGCTGCGCGCCACCCGCGTGATGCCGATGGCGGCGCTGCTCGAGGCCGAGCTGCCCGAGGGCCACCGTCGCGGGCGGATCGCTTCGGCGGTCGGGGTGCTGCTGGTCGTGCTCGGGATCGTGCTCGTCTGCATCGGCCTCTTCGGCGGCATCGACTCCTCGAGCTCGGCCGCCAGCCTGATGGGGGCCGGCGCCGCGGCGACGCTGTTCGGCGTCGCGATCTTCAGCCCGGTGCTGGTGCGGCCGCTCGCCTCGGTCGCGGGCAAGCCGATGGAGCGCCTGCGCGGGTTGACGGGCAGGCTGGCGCGTGAGAACGCGATGCGAAAGCCCGGGCGCACGGCGGCCACCGCGGCGGCGCTGATGATCGGCCTGGCGCTGGTCTCATTCGTGACCGTGTTCGCGGCGGGGATCTCGAGCTCCGTTGACGATGCGGTCGACACCCTGTTCGAGGGAGATGTGATCGTCCAGAACCAGGACGGCTTCTCCCCGATCCCGGCGGCGGTGGCTGACGACGTCGCGGGAGTCGAGGGCGTCGACGGCGTCACCTCGCTCGGCTACTCGACCGCCTCGGTGTCCGGCGTCGCGGGCGAGCAGCGGATCGCCGGCGTCGATCCGGCCTCGGTCGGGGGCCTGATCGACTTCGAGGTCGAGGGAGGCTCCGGACCCGAGGAGCTTGGTCGCGACGAGGCGGTGATCGACAGGGCGTTCGGCGACTCCGAGGGGATCGGTGTCGGCGACACGCTCGAGGTGCTGACCCCAACCGGAGCCCGGACCTCCTACACCGTGGTCGGGGAGGTCAAGGACAACGCCGACTTCCTCGGCTCCTTCGTGCTCACCGGCGACGCGCTGCGCGAGGACTTCGGCTACGAGCAGGCCGGCACGGTCGTGGCGGGCCTCGCCTCCGGCGCCGATGCGGCGGCCACCGAGGACCGGGTCAAGCAGCTCGTCGACGATCGCTACCCGATCGCCGACGCCCAGGACCCCGAGGAGCTCAAGGAGACGCAGCGCGAGCAGATCAACCAGCTGTTGGGGCTGATCTACGCCCTGCTGGCGCTGGCCGTGATCGTGTCGATCTTCGGGATCGTGAACACGCTGGCGCTGTCGATCCACGAGCGCACCCGCGAGCTTGGACTGCTGCGCGCGATCGGGATGTCGCGACGGCAGGTGCGGCGCGTGATCCGCTACGAGGCCGTGATTACGGCGCTGATCGGTGCCATCCTGGGCTCGATCCTCGGCATCGTCTTCTCGACCCTGATCTCGCGCCCGCTCGCCGACGAGGGCTTCAGCCTCTCGTTCCCGGTCGTGTCGCTCGTGATCCTGCTCGTCCTCGCGGCGCTCGCCGGGGTGCTAGCGGCGATCGGGCCGGCCCGCCGCGCCTCCCGCCTCGATGTGCTGGAGGCCGTCGCGTACGAATAGACGCGCCGGCTCTTGATGGACGCCCTCCTCCAGGTCGCGCAGGCGGACTTCACCCCGGTCGACCAGCCCTACCTGCTCGAGGCGCGTCAGATGCAGGCGCTCTCTCTAGGCGTCCACATTCCGCTGGTCTGCTTCGGGATCTCATTCCCGGCGATGGTGCTGTTCATGGAGGGCCTTGCGCTGCGCACCGGCGACCCGATGTACAGGGCGATCGCGAAGCGGTGGTCGAAGGTGATGCTGATCCTGTTCGCGGTCGGGGTGGTCACGGGGACGATCCTCTCGTTCGAGCTCGGCCTGCTCTGGCCGCGCTGGATGGAGGAGTTCGGCGACGTGTTCGGGGTCGCCTTCGCGCTCGAGGGCGTGTCGTTCTTCGTCGAGGCGATCTTCATCGCGATCTACGTCTACGGCTGGGACCGGCTGTCGCCGCGCGCCCACCTGCTGGCCGGGATCCCGATCGTCGTCACCGGCTTCATCGGCGCCGCGATGGTGATCTCGGTCAACGGCTGGATGAACAACCCGACCGGCTTTGAGCTCGAGGGCGGCGAGGTAGTGGACGTCGACCCGTTCGCCGCCCTGTTCAACGACCACCTCTGGCACGAGCTCGTCCACATGTACCTGGCCGGGTTCATCGTCGCCGGGTTCATCGTCGCCGGCGTCTACGCATTTGGCTGGCTGCGCGGTCGCCGGGGCCGCTACCGGCGCGCGGCGCTGATCGTCGCGCTCACCTTCGCCTGCCTGGCGGCGCTGGTGCAGCCTCTGGTCGGCGATTGGGCGGCGCGGGCAGTCGCCGAGGAGCAGCCGACCAAGCTGGCCGCGTTCGAGGGGCTCGATGAGACCACCGAGGGCGCCGGGCTGACCCTGGGCGGCGTCTACCTCGACGGCGAGGTCCGCGGCGGGATCGAGATCCCGAAGCTGCTCTCGCTGCTTTCCTTCCACGACCCGGACGCGACCGTCGAGGGCCTCGACGCGGTCCCGCCCGACGACCGCCCGCCGGTCGCCTGGGTGCGGAACGCGTTCACGGTCATGGTCGCGATCGGCACCGGGCTGGCGCTCCTTGCGCTCGTGTACCTCGGCGTCTGGTGGCGGCGCCGGCGCCTGCCGCACTCGGCGTGGTTCTACCGCGCCGTCTTGGTCGCCGGGCCGCTCGCCGTCGCCGCCCTGATCGCGGGCTGGATCACGACCGAGGTCGGCCGCCAGCCGTGGATCGTCTACGAGGTGATGCGGACCGAGGAGGCGATCACCGGCGCCGAGGGGATCCCGGTCGGCTACGCGACCCTGGTGGCGGTCTATATCGCTCTGGCGGCCACCGTCGCCTGGTTGCTGCGCCGGCTTGCGCGCCGGCCGCCGGAGCTGGAGCTTCAGGAGGAGGAGTCGCGGTGACCGGGTTCGAGCTTCCGATCGCGGCGGGCCTCGCCGCCGAGCTCGTGCTCGCGACGTTGATCGTCGCCCTCACCGCGTACGCGGTGCTCGGCGGCGCCGACTTCGGCGCCGGCTTCTGGGACCTGACCGCAGGCGGGGCGCGCCGCGGGGCCCGCGTGCGCGGGATGGTGAAGCGCTCGATGGGGCCGGTGTGGGAGGCCAACCACGTCTGGCTGATCTTCGTCCTGGTCGTCTTCTGGACCGGCTTCCCGGCCGCGTTCGGGCCGGTCATGGAGACGCTCTATCTGCCGCTCTTCCTCGCCGCCGTGGGGATCATCTTCCGCGGCGCGGCGTTCGCGCTCCGCGGCGAGGCGGCGACGATCGCCGAGGCCCGGGCGCTCGGGGCCGCCTTCGCGCTCTCCTCGGTTCTGGTGCCGTTCTGCTTCGGCGCGGTGATCGGCGCGATCGCGACGGGACAGGTGCCCGCCGAGGGGGATCCGTCGGTCCCGTTCTCAAGCTGGACGGAGCCGACCTCGATCTTCTTCGGCCTGCTCGCGGTCGCAACCGGCGCCTACCTGGCCGCCGTCTTCCTCGCCGCCGACTCGGTCCGCGCCGGCCTCCCCGACCTGGTGCGCGGCTTTCGCGCCCGGGCGCTCGGCGCCGCGGTGGTTGCCGGCGGGCTCGCGATCGCCGGTCTCTTCGTCGTCCGCGAGGACGCGCCGGAGCTCTACGACGGCCTGTCCTCCGGCGGCGGGCTGGCGATGGTGATCTGCTCGGTCGCGGCCGGCGTCGTGACCCTGGGCTTGGTTTGTACGGGCCGGTTCTCCGTCGCCCGGTTTACCTCCGCCGCGGCGGTCGGAGCGATCATCCTCGGCTGGGGACTCGCCCAGCGGCCCGACTTCCTGCCCGGCGAGCTGACGCTCGAGCAGGCCGCCGCCTCCAACGACACCCTGGTGCCGCTGCTGATCGCGATCGCGATCGCGGCCGCCGTGCTCGCGCCCGCGCTCGGGCTGCTGTTCAGGCTCACCCTCCAGGGCCGCCTCGACCAGGAGTTCCGCCCGATCACGACCGGGGATCGCGAGGAAGCCGAATGAGCGGCGGCGGCAACAGCCCGCGGATCGCGTTCGCCGCCCTGGCCGCGGGCGCGGCCCTGCTGCTGCTCGCCGAGGCCGAGATCCTCCGGGTCGCCGCGGCGGCGTTGCTGCTCACGGGCATCGCCCTCGGCGTGTTCGCGATCGCCACCCCCGAGTTCGTCGCCCGCGACGAGGAGGAACCGCCGCCGGCACCGAGATCCTGATCACGAGGACGGTTAGGGCACGCTAGCGCGGGCCGGCCTCGATCGCCTCGCGCACCTCGTGCTCGCGGGGCTGGAGCCCGAAGTCCGCGAGGATCCACGTCGCGCCGGCCTCCTCCCACGGGGCGATCGCTGAGCCGGCGGGAAGGTCGACGACGAGGTCGAACGGCCCGTCCCGCCCCGCCTCGGTCCGAAGCTCGCCAACCTCCTCCCGCAGTTGCGTGAGCGCCTCGGGGCCGGGCAGCTCGATCGGGAAGAGTCCGTCCCAACGGGCCGCCCGGCCCAGGGGCCGACGGTTGGGCCAGCGGGCGGCTACCCACACGGGGATCCGGGGCGACTGCAGGGGCGGTGGCTCGAACTCGCCTCCCCAGTAGGCGCTGAGCCGGTCGAGTCCCTCGTCGAGCAGGCGCGCCCTTTCGCGCGGATCGACGACCTCGCCGAAGGGTTCCAGCTCGTCGTTGCGATCGCTGCCAAGGCCAACGCCGAGGGTGAGGCGGCCGCGGCTGAGCAGGTCGAGCGTGACCGTCTCGCGCGCCAGCTTATGGACGCGCCGCCGCGAGAGCGGGGTGACCAGCGGGCCGAGGCGAATCCGGTCGGTGGCGCATCCCACCGCGGCGAGCGCGACCCAGGGATCGGCGACCGCCCGCACCGGCGGCCGGTAGCGCACGTGGTCCCACACGAAGAACCCGTCCCAGCCGTGCTCCTCGGCGCTCGCGGCGAGCCCAGCCAACGCCTGCGGATCGACCAACTCGTCGAACGGAGCGACGAAGATTCCGCGCTTCGCGCTCACCGCCTGCACGCTACCTCGTCCTGCGCGCCAGGTATCGGGGTGTGAGGGGCCCCACGAACGGGCTATCCCTCCGGGCGAGCCGCCTCCAGGGTGCGCTCGAAGTTGTCGAAGAGCTTGCGCCACCCGTCCTCGTGCGAGCGCACGGCCTCCTCGTCCCAGAGGTGACTGTGGGTGAAGCGGACGGTGGTGGCTCCCTCGCTCTCCTCGAAGTCGACCTCGATCAGCGTCCCCCTTGGCTCGTCGTCCCAGACCCAGGTGAACGCGAGGCGGGTCGGGGGCTCGACCTCGCTGTACTTGCCGCCGCCGCCGTACTCGACATCCTTGTGGGGGTCGCGCATGACGACGCGCACGGCGCCGCCGATGCGCAGATCGACCTCTGCCTCGGTCGTCTCCCAGTCGTGTCCGGCGTGCCACCAGCGGCGGAGCACCTCCTCGCTCGTGAATGCCTCGAAGACCGCCTCGGCGGGCGCCTGGAATGTGCGCTCGATATGCAGCGTCTTGGTGTCGGTCATCTCCCGGGCTCGCGTCGGCGTCGCATGTGCAGCGTGAGCCATGCCCGCGCCAGCAGCAAGCCGGCCCCGGCGCCGGTTGCCGACGGCAGGATCTCCTCCAGCGGCACGCCTCCCACGTGAGCGATCACGAGCCCGAGCCCCTCGACTCCTGCTCTGAGCGATACCGCTCGATCTGCTCGACGCGCTCGGCGGCGGTGGCGGCCGCCTCGGATTCGGTCTGCTCGTCGTACTCGTCGTGGCGCCTCCACCACTGGTAGGTCGGGTCCTGCGGGTAGCCCTCTGGCGAGTCCTCCCACTCCTCCTGTCGTCCGAGCGCGGTGATGTCGAGGTAGCTCCAGGTGCCGCCCATCGGCTCGTCGCCGCGGCTGTCGACGAAGTACGTGCGGAAGATCCGGTCCTCTTCGTCGCGGAAGAAGGCATTGGTTCCGTGCCACTCGTCCACGCCGAAGTCGTCGTCGAAGTCGTCCGTCAGCGTGTACCACGGGATGAGCGCCCAGCCCATCCGCGCCTTCAAGCGCGCGATGGCCGCCTGCGGGGCGCGCGAGACGAACGCAAGCGTGGTGTCGCGGGCGTTCAGATGGGCGGGGTGGGCGACCTGATCGGCGACCAAGGAGCAGCCGGAGCAGCCTTTCTCAGGCCAGCCCTTGACGCCGGGCTCGAAGAAGAAGCGGTACACGATCAGCTGCCGGCGGCCCGCAAACAGGTCGAGGAGGCTCGCCGGCCCGTCCGGGCCCTCGAACGCGTAGTCCTTCTCAACCGCCATCCTCGGCATCCGGCGGCGCTCGGCGGCGAGCGCATCACGGGCGCGGGTCAGCTCCTTCTCCTTCACCAGCAGTTCCTCGCGGGCGGCGTCCCACTCCTGCGCAGACACGATCGGCGGCATCTTTCATTTCGGCTCCTTCTCCTTCAGGTAATCGTCGACGACATCAAACAGGCGCTCCCAGAGGGCGCGTTGGCGATCCATCCACGCGGCGGCCTCGTCGAGCGCGTCGGTGTCGAGCGAGAGCCGGGCGTCCGGCCCTCGACCACGCGCGTGACGACGCCGGTCTCCTCCAGCACCTTGAGGTGCTTGGAGATCGCGGGCTTGGACACCCCGAAGCCGGCCAGGGCGCATCCGCGCCGGGTACTGGAGCGCATCGAGCCCAGCGGTGGCTGGCGGAGCTCCGACGGTACGTTCACGGGACGCCAGCGGCGCGGCCATCGGGTCGGAGGCAGGATCTCGCTGAACCTCGACTTCTTCGATCGCATGAGCGCCAACGGCAGGCTCGCGACGATCGTCCACGAGCTGGGTCACGCGTTCGGGCTGCGGCACCGCAAATCACGCGGCGTGATGAACGCGGTAACCGGTAACAAGACGGATCCACGGCCCGACCGGACCGACTTCAAGAACCTGCTCGCGATCTACGGCCAGGGTCAGTCCGACTGAGCATCCTGGGCATCGGCACGGGCCGGCGACTTCCGACATTCCTGCCTTCCGCGTGCGAGCGGAAGCGCGGCTGGTTACTCGATTCCGATGCGGTCGAGCAGGCTCTCGTCGCGGCGCCAGCGGTCGCGGACGCGGACCTGGAGGTCGAGGAAGACGCGGGTGCCCAGCTCGCGCTCGAGCTCCTTGCGCGCGGCGGTGCCGATCTCGCGCACCATCCTGCCGCCCTTGCCGATCAGGATCGCCTTCTGCGAGTCCGTCTCGGCCCAGATCTGGGCGGTCACCTCGGCGAGTCCGTCGTCGCGCGTCTCGACCTCCTCGATCGCGACCTCGACCGCGTGCGGGAGCTCGTCGCGCGTCCGTCGCAGCACCTGCTCGCGGATCAGCTCGGCGAGGTGGACCTCGCTTGGCTGGTCGCTGCGCTCCTGCTCGGGATACAGGAGCGGGCCCTCGGGGATCAACTCGCACAGGCACGACACCAGCGCCGGCACCCCGGACCCGGTCCGAGCCGAGAGCGGGAAGATCTCGTCCGCGAGCTCGAGCTGGGCGGCGTCGGCCAGCACCGCCGCGGTCTCGGCGTTGGAGAGCCGGTCGATCTTGTTGACCGCGCAGACGACCGGGGTGCGGTCGCGCGAGGCCAGCAGGTGGCGTGCGATGAAGCGGTCGCCGGGACCGACGCCCTGCTCGCCGTCGAGCACCAGGAGCACCGCATCGGCGTCGGCCAGCTCCTGCTCGACCCGGCGTTGCATGCGCTCGGTGAGCACGTCGCGCGGCCGCTGCACCCCCGGCAGGTCGACGAGGACAAGCTGCCAGGCTCCGGCCGGATCGGTGGCGACCCCGCGCACCGCCCGCCTGGTGGTCTGCGGCCGGTCCGAGATAATCGCCACCTTCGCCCCGACGATCGCGTTGACCAGGGTCGACTTGCCGACGTTCGGTCGCCCGGCGAGGCCCACGAAGCCGGCGCGGGTCATGACCGATCGTCGTTCGTCGTTCGTCGTTCGAGTGACGACATGACCGTCTCCTGGAGCGCCAGCATCTCGCCGGCGTCGGTCTCGTGGTCGTAGCCGCAGAGGTGAAGCACGCCGTGCACGGTGGCCTCGATCAGGTGGGCGGTCCGCTCGGGGCAGATCACCACGTCGCCGAGCTCGCGCGGGCCCGCGGCCTCGCCGGCGCCGTCGACCGGGAACGAGAGCACGTCGGTGGGCTCATCGTGGCCGCGGTGGAGGCGGTTGAGCTCGCGGATCCGCGACTCGCCGACCAGCTCGACCGACAGGTGCCCGTCGCCGACTCCGGCCGCGTCGAGCGTCGCCGCGGCGGCGTCGCGCAACTGCGCGGGCACGTCGTCGAGGTCTGCGGTCACTCCTCGGCGCTCTCGCCGCGCTCGTCGCTCGTGGTCCGCTCCGAGTACTGCCCGTAGGCCTCGACGATCCGCTGGACGAGCTGGTGACGGACGACGTCCTCGCCGCCGAAGCGGACGAAGCTGATGTCGTCGACAGCGGCGAGGATCTCCCCGACGACGACCAATCCCGAGCGCTGGTCGCGGGGGAGGTCGATCTGGGTGATGTCGCCGGTGACGACCATCCTCGAGCCGAACCCCAGCCGGGTGAGGAACATCTTCATCTGCTCGGGGCTGGTGTTCTGCGCCTCGTCGAGGATCACGAAGGAGTCATTAATCGAGCGACCCCGCATGAAAGCCAGCGGCGCCACCTCGATGATCCCGCGCTCGAGGTAGGTCGAGACGCGGTCGGGGTCGAGCATGTCGTAGAGGGCATCGAAGAGCGGCCGCAGATACGGATCGACCTTCGCCTGGATGTCTCCGGGCAGGAAGCCCAGCCGCTCGCCCGCCTCGACCGCGGGGCGGGTGAGGATGATCCGGTTGACGTCGCGGGCGTCGAGCGCCGCGACCGCCATCGCCACCGCGAGGAAGGTCTTGCCGGTGCCCGCCGGGCCGATGCCGAAGGTGACCGTGTGGCCCCGGATCGAGTCCACGTAGCGCTTCTGGTTCACCGTCTTCGGCGCCACCTTGATCGCCCGGTGGCGCCAGATCACGTCCTCGAGGATCTCCGCCGGGCTCTCGCTCTCATCCAGTGCCACCGCGACCTGCTCGACGGTGCCCGGGGCGATGTCGTGGCCGCGCTCGACGAGGCCGACCAGCTCCTCGACGACCGAGGCCGCGTCGCGGACCTCGCCCTCGTCGCCGTCGAGCGTGAGCACGTTGCCGCGCAGATGCACGTCGCACCCCAGGCGCTGCTCGAGCTGACGCAGGACCGCGTCCTCGGATCCCGCGAGCTCGGCGGCGACGGTGTTGTCGAGGGTGAGCTGGCGTCGCGCCAAGCTGCCGCTACCTAGGACCGGCTGCCACCGTCGGATGCGCCGGCGGCGAGGCGCTCGCGGACGACCGCGCTCACCCGCTTGCCGTCGGCGCGCCCGCCCACCTTCGGCATCGCCACCCCCATCGCCTTGCCCATATCGGAGGGGCCGGCGGCACCGCTTTCGGCGATCGCCTCCTCGACGAGCGCCGTGAGCTCGTCGTCACCGAGCTCGGCGGGCAGGTAGCGCTCGATCTCGCGCGCCTCGATCTCCTCGGCGGCGGCGCGATCGGAGCTGCCGCCCTCGCGGTAGGCCTCGGCGGCCTCAAGCCGTCGCTTGCGCTCGCGCCGCAGGACCGCGAGCTCGTCGTCGCCGCCCTCCTTGGCGTCCTTCTGCAGCGCATCAGTGACCAGCCGCAACGCGGACACGCGCTCGCGCTCGCCGGCCTTCATCGCCTCGCGGGTGTCGGCCTGGACGCGGTCGAGGATCGTCTCGCTCATCGCTCTCGAAGGGTAGCCGCGGCCGGCGATCAGTCCCCGACGTCGACCAGCTCGATCTCCCCCAGGGGCATCTGCAGGAACCGGGTCCCGAGCTCGCGGAACGCGTCCGGATCGCCGGTGCAGAGGAAGCGGTAATCGCCCTCGCGGTGATCGGTGGCGCCGAGGCCGCTCGCCTCGAGGATTCGTTCGGCCGAGGCCGCGAGCGCATGGCCGGCGGTGACCAGGCGGACGTCGCGGCCGAGGATCCGCTGCAGCATCGGGCGCACGAGGGGATAGTGGGTGCAGCCGAGGATCACCGTGTCGACCCGCGCCTGCTTGAGCGGGGCGCAGTACGAGCGGACCTTGTTGACCACCTCCTCGCTGAAGGGAAACCCACGCTGGATGATCGCGGCCAGGTCGGGCGCGGCGACCTCGGTCACCGTGAGCTCACGGTGCTGACGGCCGAGCGCACGCAGGTAGGCGCCGCCCTCCACCGTCGCCGGCGTCGCCAACACCCCGACTCGGCCCGAATCGGTGATCGCCGCCGCGATCTCGGCCTCGGGCTCGACCACCGCGACGACCTCGACCCCACGCTCGGCAGCGATCTCGCGCGCCGCCTCGAACCCGGCGGCGGCGGCCGAATTGCAGGCGATCACGATCAGCTTCGCACCCCGGTCGAGCAGGAAGCGGGTGTTTCGCTCAGAGCAGGCGCGCAGGTCGTCGATCGAGCGCGCGCCGTACGGAAAACGCGCGTCATCGCCCAGGTAGACGTAGTCCTCCTCGGGCAGCGAGACCAGGCATTCGTGCAGGACCGTGAGACCGCCGACGCCGGAGTCGAAGAAGGCCACCGGGAGCGAGGGGTCTACAGAAATGGCTTCGCGGCCATGAAGTAGATCGCCAGGATCACGATCAGGCCGGCGATCGGGCCCATGATGCGGCTGCCCTTGGTCGCCGCCCAGAACTCGTCGCTGAACTGCGGCTCAGCGTTCCCCGCCGCGGCGATGTCGCGCTCCGCAATCTCCTTGGCACGGCGATCGTGGGGCTCGAAGAAGCCATATGCCAACCCCAGCAGGACGACCACGGCCACCATCCCGACGATCACGAACGCGTCGCTGAACTCCCAGCGGTCGGCGGCGAGGTAGATCCCCGAGGCGAAGACGACCAGCGCGCCGATCGTGGTCATCGTTCGAACGACCAGGGTCTGGGCCTCGAACACCGCTGGGATGCTGCGCGGGTGGTTCTTGCCGATGAAGGCCAGGTAGAGCCCGAACGCGAACGTCGGGCCGAAGCCGACGACCACGGCGCTGACGTGAAGCCAGACGACGACGTCGTAGAACTGGACGTCGGCGACGATCACGCGCGAACCCCATCCCCGATCATGGCCGCTACGGCTTCACCGCCATGAAGAAGATGACCACGACGATGAGGCTGATTGAGAACCCCGCGACGGTCATCAGGCGGCGGTAGACGGCATCGAACTCGTCGCTGAAGCTGACCTCGCTTCCCGCCGTGGCGGCTATATCCCGCTCGGCGAGCTCAGCCAGCCTCGACTCGGTCGGGCCGAAGAAGAGCGGCCCTGCGAGGAATAGGTAAAGCGCGATCGGCAGCCCGACGACCACGAACAGGTTGCCGAAGTCGTAGCCACCGTCCTCGGTGATCACCAGGTACAGGCCCGTGATCAGGATCAACCCCACGGCCGGCCCGATTACGGTCTTGCCGATCCTGTCCTGGGTGGCGAGCAGGTAGGGGAGGCTGCGGGGGAAGCGGTGGCGTGCCGCGCCCCAGAGGACCGGGTAGCCGAAGATGAGGCCGAGGCCCGCCACGGCGGACATCACATGGGCGAAGACGACGATCGAGTAGAAGGTGATATCGGCGGCGATCAACTGCGCCCGAAGGCTAACGCGACCCAGTCGCTACGCGCAAGCCGATTGCGCTCGGCGAGGCCGGCCGCGGCCAGCGAGCCCGCGACCGCCTCGGCCTCGCTCGCCAGCAGCCCGGAGCAGACCAGGTTCTGAGGAGGATCGCCCAGCGCGGCGGCCACGTCGCGCAGCAAGGGGCCGGTGAGGTTGGCGAGCATCGTGGGGGCCGCCGGAGGCGCTTGCTCGCGGAGGTTGACCCTTCGCAGCTCGAGCTCGACTCCGTTGGCGCGGGCGTTGGCTTCCGCCGCCGCGAGCGCCGCGCGCTCGTGGTCGACGGCCACCACGGGGTCCCAGCCGAGCTTCGCGGCCGCGATCGCCAGTACACCGGACCCCGTGCCGAGATCGACCAGCTCGCCGCGGGCGCCGCCCGCGTCGGCGAGCTCGAGCAGCAGCTCAAGGCACATCCGCGTGGTCGCGTGCGCGCCTGTGCCGAACGCCTGACCCGGGTCGATGACGATGTCCACCTCCGCTCGCTCGTGGGCGCCCCGGTCCCAGGACGGGCGTACGACGAGGCGCCCATCACCGACGACCACCGGCTCGTGGAAGTCGCGCCAGCGATCCGCCCAGTCGTCCGGAATCTCGGTGGTGGTCACCTCGACCCCGCCGTCGCCGGCACCGGCCTCGAGGTCCGGCAGCTCCGGCAGCTCGCCGGGCGGCCCGTACACCGCGAATTCGGCCCACCCCGCCCCTCTTTCCTCTTCTACCCCGCCCGGCACCAGCTCGAGCAGCTCGGCGAGGACGCGGTCGGCATCCGCGGCGCGGCAGCGGACGGCGAGCCGGATCAACGCCGCGATCGCTCGGCCTCGCGCAGGGCGTCGTCGAGGCGCTCGGCGAGGTCGCGCTGCTCCGGGCTGAGGTCGGCGGGGACGACGACGTCGACGAGCACGTGCTGGTCGCCGCGGGCGGCCCCGCGCAGCGACGGCAGCCCGAGCCCCGAGAGGGTGATCGCGTGCCCAGGCTGGGTGCCGGCGGGCAGCTCGACCTCGCGCTCCCCGTCGAGGGTCGGCGCGGTCACCGTGCCGCCGAGGATCGCCCGGGTCGCCGAAACGTGGACCACGGTGACCAGGTCCCGGCCCTGGCGCTGAAAGCGCTCGTCGTCGGCGACCCGGACGAGGACGTAAAGGTCACCGAGCGGCGCCCCCGGTTGGCCGGCGTGACCCGCGCCGGCGATCCGGATCCGCTGCCCCGACTCGATCCCTGGGGGCACGTCGACCTCCCACGTGCGGTCGCGCAGCTCGCGGCCCTCGCCGCCGCAACGCTCGCACGGCTGCTCGGGGACCTTCCCGGCGCCGCCGCAGGTGGGACAGCCCGCGGCCTGGACGAGCTGGCCGAACGCGGTCCTGCGCACCTGGCGAACCTGCCCGGCCCCGCCGCAGGTCTCGCAGGTGCGAATCGGGGTGCCGGGCTCGGCACCGTTTCCCCGGCAGCGCTCGCACACCGACACCGCCTCGAAGCTGATCTCGCGGCGGGCGCCGCTGACCACTTCGGCGAGGGTCACCTCGACCTCGGCGGCGACGTCGCCGCCCGGCGCCGGGCCGGCGCGGCCGAACCCGAACAGCTCGCCGAACAGGGGATCCGAGCGGCCGAAGAAGCTCGACAGCACCTCCTCGAAGCTGTCGAAGTCCCCCGCGTGCGGGGTCCAGCCACCCGTGCGCAGGCCCTCGTGGCCGAACGCGTCGTAGGTCCGCCGGCGCTCGGGATCGGTGAGGACCTCATAGGCCTCGGCCGCCTGCTTGAACTTCTCCTCCGCCTCGGGGTCGTGCTTGTTTACGTCCGGGTGCAGGTCGCGGGCGAGGCGCCGGAACGCCTTCTTGATCTCGCCGGCCTCGGCGGCGCGGTCGACGCCGAGGACCTCGTAGTAGTCCCGGGGCATCGGTGGTTAGCGCTCGTAGACCGTCTCGAAGAAGCGTGACAGCTCCCCCGCCGCCTCGCGCACGGATGCGATCGCGGTCGCGTAGTCCATCCGGAGCGGGCCGACGACGCCGACGGTCCCGAGGTTCCGGTAGCCGAGCCCGTAGTTGGCCCCGACCACGCTCACCGAGCGCAGCTCGGGCGCCGGGTTCTCGTCACCGATCCAGAGGAAGACGGAGCGCTCGTCGAGGGCGGAGCGGAGCACCCGCAGCAGGTTTGCGCGGCGCTCGAGCGCGCGCATCAGCGCCTCGCCGTGCGGGAGGTCGGTGGCGTGCTCGACCGAGAGGAGCCGAGCCGCGCCCTCCACATAGAGGTCGTCGGCGGCGCGCTGCTCGAGCCCGGCGAAGGCGTCGCCGAGCTCGGCGAGAAAGCCGCGCTCGGCCGCGCCCAGCTCGGGGTCGTCGAGCCGGTCGGTCGCCATCCGCGCCCCGAGCGCGAGCCCGTCGAGGCGCTCGTTGAGGAAGCTCGAGGCCCACTCGACCAGGCCGGGGTCGACCGGGCGATCGAAGTTGAACAGCCTCTTGGTCACTGCGCCGTTCGAGGCGATGACGACCACCATCACCACCTTGGGCTGCAGCAGCAGCGCCTCGACCCGGTGGACCCGGGCGCTCGAGGCCGGTGGGGCTGTCGCGACCGCGAGCAGGTCGGTCATCCGCGACAGCGCCGAAGCGGTATCGCGCAGGGCATCCTCGACCTCCCGTCGCATTCGCGAGAGATCCAGGGACGGCTCGCCCTCCCGGTCGCGCTTGAGGCCCGACGCCAGCAGGGCGTCGGCGTAGAAGCGGTATCCCGAGTCCGTCGGCATCCGGCCGGCGGAGGTGTGGGGATGGGTGAGGTAGCCCTCGCGCTCGAGCGTGGCCAGCTCGGCCCGGATCGTGGATGGGCTCCAATCGACCCCCGCCTGGTCGGCGATCGCGCTCGAGCCCACGGGCTTGCCCGACTCCAGGTAGGAGTCGACGATCAGGCGCAGGATCTGCTGCTGGCGCTCGGAGAGCATCTCCGCAGAGTTTAGGAACGAGCGGGGATCTTCCGGTCGAGCAGGGATTGCAGCGGTGCCGGGTCTCCCCCCGGCGGCGCGACCTACTGGAGCTTCAGCTCGGCCTCGGCGTTGCGGATGATCCGGTTGTCGCCCTGGGCGGCCTCGGTCTCGGTGACGATCGTGCCGTCCCGGACGTCCTTGACCGTCGAGGTGACGACGATCTCCTGCTCGGGAAAGCCCATGCCGCGGAACTGGACCGCGAGCCGCCGCAGCGCCCGCGGGTCGCCGCCGGCCGCATCGGTGTGCGCCTTCGCCACCTGCGCCATCGAGTAGAGGCCGTGCAGGATGGTGCCGGGCAGGCCCACCGACTTCGCGAACTCCTCGTCGATGTGGATCGGGTTCGGGTCGCCGGAGGCCTCCGCGTAGCGCTTGGTCAGGCCGGCATCCGGGGTGACCCGGAGCTCGGGGAGCGAGTCGCCTTGCTTCAGATCGGCCATCGGTCCTCCGCTCCAGCGCTCAGACGCCGCGGACGATGTCGGTCCAGGTCGCGCGCACGGTCTCGGCGCCGTCCTGGTTGGTGGACACGGACTCGAACACGTAGAAGCCCCTGCCGTCGCGCTCGGAGATCTCCTTGCACTCGACCGACGTCGTGATCACGTCGCCGGCGCAGACCGGCTCGCCCCAGACGAACTCCTGTCCTCCGTGGACCATGGTCGCGATGTTCATCCCGACCTCGGGATCGAGGATCGCCGGGCCCAGGGCAGGCGCGCTGTAGACGACCGCGAACATCGGCGGGGCGACCAGGTCGCGAAAGCCCGCCGCCTTCGCGGCCTCGGCGTCGTGATGGACCGGGGCCTGCTCGCCGACGGCGTCGGCGTACTGCCTGATCCGATCGGCCTCGACCTCGAACGAGGCGGGCTCCCAGGTCTTGCCGATCGCTTCGGTCGCAAGGGCCATCGCGGCGGCGCAGTCTAAGTCACTGAATCGCCGCGAGCGCGGCCTCGCGATCCGGATACACGTGAAAGCGGACCACGAGCTCGTCGGCGAACTCGAGCATGTAGAAGACGGTGAGCTCCACCGGCACGCCGCTTTGCGCCCCGATGGCTTGCTGGTGGATGCGGGCGATCACATGGTCTTCGTCGGGCGTCTCGACCTCGACGATGTCATACAAGTTCTGCCCCCACGCCTCGGCCCAGGTCGTCGCCATCTCCGCGAAACCGTCGAGCCCGTGCCACGTGCCGGTATTCATCAGCCCCTCGCCGACGCGGGACTCGACGTCGGGATCCATGATTCTCAGCACCCCAGGGACGTCCTCGCGGTTGTAGGCCTCGAGTCCCTTCCGAACGATCTCGGCGTGACGCTCGCGCTTGCTCATCGCGCCTCGGTCACGGTCGGCGGGGTCACGTACGGGTGCAGGGTCGCAGACGGCGAAGAGATCACCGCCTCCTGCTCGCGGGTGATCCGCTTGATCACCATCACCGCGAGCACCACGGCGACGACGCTGACCAGCGAGGCGACGATGTCGGCGGTGTAGATCGCCTGCTCCTCCTCGAGCGTGTCCGTCGCCTGAGCCTGGGTCACGATCGGCTCGTCCTCATCGACGCCGCCGAACGCGCCGACCGCGATGAAGTTGCCGAGCAGGTACATCGCCCACCACCAGTGAAGCACGGGGGTCACCGGCTGGTCGTTGATGCGTCCCGTGGTGTGCAGCGTGCCGCCATGCGTGGCCCGCTGGAGGTCGTTGGCGATCTGCTTGGGGCGAAAGAGGTTGAAGATCGGGATGAACCAGGAGCCGATCGCCCAGCCGGACGTGTACCGCAGGTTGCGCAGCCCGAGCCGCCCCAGGTTGAGATAGCCGCGGTAGAACCAGGGCAGGAACGAAAGCGGCCTATCAGCAGGTACCCGCCCGCGACCGCGATCGCCGCTATGTCGACCACCTGCTCGGCGTCGTCGATCCGGCTCGCGGACACTCTCTCCTCCGCGAGCAAGTCGTCGATCACGCCGAGGTACACCGCGTCGGCGTAGATGTTGAACGCCTCCAGGAACCCGACCACGATCACCCCCGCGACGGCGACCGCCTGCAGACGTGACAGCGAGCGCGGCGGGTCCTGCGGATCGACGACCGGGGTATCGATCGGCGCGTAGGCATCCGCCCACTCGCTCCCGTTCCACCAGCGCTGGGTGGTCTCGGGGTTGTGGGGGTCGGGATACCAGCCCGCCGGCGGAAGCCGCGCCGGGGCGTCAGTCATCGACCTCGAGCACGGCGAGGAACGCCTCCTGCGGCACCTCGATCCTGCCGACCTGCTTCATCCGCTTCTTGCCCTTCTTCTGCTTCTCCAGCAGCTTGCGTTTGCGGGTCACGTCGCCGCCGTAGAGCTTTGCGGTGACGTCCTTGCGCAGCGCCTTGACAGTCTCGCGGGCCAGCACCCGCGAGCCAATCGCCGCCTGCACCGGGACGTCGAAGAGCTGGCGCGGGATGGTTTTCTGCAGCCGCTCGACCAGGGCCTTGCCCGCCCGGTAGGCGTCGTCGCGGTGGACGATCACCGAGAGCGCGTCGACCCGGTCGCCCGCGAGCAGGACGTCGAGCTTGACCAGGTCCGAGACACGGTTGCCGATCGGCTCGTAGTCGAGCGAGGCGTAGCCGGAGGTACGCGACTTGAGCTGGTCGTAGAAGTCGAGCACGATCTCGGCAAGCGGCAGGTCGTAGCGCAGCTGGACCCGCTCGGGCGAGAGGTAGTGCAGGTCGACATGGATGCCGCGGCGCTGCTGGCAGAGCTCCATCACCGCGCCCACGTGGTTGACCGGGCAGATCAGTGAGGCGCGGATGAAGGGCTCGGCGATCTCTTCGATCAGGCCCGGGTCGGGCATCTCGACCGGGCTGTGGACGTCGACCACCTCGCCGCCGGTGAGCGTGACCTCGTAGCGCACGTTCGGGGTCGTCGCCAGCAGCTCGAGGTCGTACTCGCGCTCGAGCCGCTCGCGGACGATGTCCATGTGCAGCAGTCCGAGGAAGCCGCAGCGGAAGCCGAAGCCGAGCGCCTGCGAGGTCTCGGGCTCATAGGAGAGCGCGGCGTCGTTGAGCGCCAGGCGCTCGAGCGCGTCGCGCAGGTCCTCGTAGCGGTCGGTGTCGATCGGGAACAGCCCGCAGAAGACGACGGGCTTGACTTCGCGGTAGCCGGGGAGCGCCTCGGCCGCCGGCCGCTCGAGCGCGGTCAGTGTCTCCCCCACCCGCAGCCTGGCGACGTCCTTGATCCCGGTGATGATGTAGCCGACCTCGCCTGCCGACAGGCCCTCCGCGCCGCGCATCTCGGGGGCGAAGAAGCCGATCTCGTCGATCTCTGCCTCGGTCCCCGCCTGCATCGCGGCGATCCGCTCGCGCTTGGCGAACGCGCCGTCGACCATTCGCACGAACGCGACCACGCCGCGGTACTGATCGAACTCCGAGTCGAAGATCAGCGCCCGGGGGGCGGCGCCTGGGTCGCCCGCGGGCGGCGGGATCCTGGCGACGATCGCCTCCAGCACCTCACCGATGCCCTCGCCCGTCTTCGCCGAGATCCGCAGCACGTCGGTCGGTGAGCCTCCGATCAGGTCGACGATCTCGCCGGCGACCCGCTCGGGCTCGGCGCTCGGCAGGTCGACCTTGTTGAGCACCGGGATCAGCTCGAGCCCGGCCTCGATCGCGGCGTAGGTGTTGGCGACGGTCTGCGCCTCGACCCCCTGGGCGGCGTCGACGACCAGCAGCGCGCCCTCGCAGGCGGCGAGGCTGCGGGAGACCTCGTAGGAGAAGTCGACGTGGCCGGGCGTGTCGATCAGGTGCAGGTGGTAGGTCCGCCCATCCCCGGCTCGGTAGCCGACCCGCACCGCCTGGGCCTTGATCGTGATCCCGCGCTCGCGCTCGAGCTCCATCGAGTCGAGCAGCTGCGGCAGGTGCTTGCGCGGGTCGACCGCCCCGGTGAGCTCGAGGATCCGATCGGCAAGCGTCGACTTGCCGTGATCGATGTGGGCGATGATCGAGAAGTTGCGGATTCGGTCCATCGGCGACCGATCAGTATGGCGGGGGCACGCCGGGCTATCGCGGCGCACCGACCGGACTTGCGTCCGCCTCGCGGATGCGATTCCGGGTCAGTTCGTCTCGCGGGAGCGGACCAGGCGCCGGATCTGCTCGGCCTCGGGGATGCGCAACATGGTGATCGCGGCCGCGTAGACGGCGGCGCCGGCGGAGAGGGCGACGGTGAGCGAGGCGATCTGGGCCCCGAGGCCGTCGCCGAGGGCGTCGTCGAGCAGCGACCAGACCCCGTAGCTCGAGCCTGCGAGCGCCGCCGCGGCGACCGCGACCAGCGCGGTGGTGGAGAGCAGCCGGCCGAGCTCGAGCCGGCCGAGCGCGCGGCGCAGGATCTCGGCCTGGGCGACGACACTGGCGATGGTCGCGATCGCGGTGGCTGCGACGATCCCGCCGACCCCGAACGGGGAGTAGAGCGCCAGCGCGGCTACCGCGGTGATCGCCAGGTTGCCGGCGGCGATCGCGCTCGGCACCCAGGGCCGCTGGAGGCTGAAGAAGGTGCGGGTGAGCAGCAGGAAGAGGCCGTTGAACGGAAGCGAGAACGCGAACCAGAACAGCGCCTCGGCGACGAGCTCGGTCTGCGCCGCATCGAACTCGCCCCGCTCGTAGACGAGCTGCGTCATCGGCTCCGAGAGGACCAGGATCGCGGCGGTCGCCGGCGCCAGCAGGAGGATGATCTGGCGCATCCCGTTCGCCATCGTCGCCCGCAGGTCGTCAAGCGCGCCGCGGGCGGCGAACCGCGCCAGGGTCGGGAACAGCACCGTCGACACGGCGACCGAGAAGATCCCCTGCGGGAGCATGTAGATCCGAAACGCCTTGTCGATCCCGGCCGGCGCCTGGTCGGAGACGAGGGTGCCGAAGAAGCTGTTGACGACCAGGTTGAAGTTGATCAGCCCGAGGCTGATCGTCACCGGCAGCATCAGCAGCAGGACCCGGCGCACGTCGGCGTCGCCGAAGGCGGCGCCGAGACGGGCGCGGAACGGGGCCAGCAGCGCGCGGCGGATCCCGAACGGCGTCCGGCGCAGGTCGAAGATCAGCATCGCGAGCTGGACCGCGGTCCCGACCAGCACCCCGATCGCGTAGGCGTAGATCTGGTCCTCCTCCGGGAATGCCGGGGCGAGCCCGGCGAGCACGGCGATGATCGCCACGTTCCAGAAGAACGGCGCGATCGCGAAGACGCCGAAGCGGTCGTAGCTGTTCAGCACCCCGACGACGAGGCCCGAGACGCCGAGCAGGATCAGGATCGGGAACAGCAGCCGCGACAGCGACACCGTGAGGTCGAGCAGCTCGCCCTCGAACCCGGGGGCGAAGATCGGCATCACCAGCGGCGCCACCAGGACGAAGAGGGCGGTGATCAGCCCGAGGACCACCGCGACCACGAAGATCAGCGTCGAGGCGAGCCGGAACGCCTCGCGGCGACGATCGCGCTCGAGCTGCTCGGTGAACACGGGCACGAAGGCGGCCTGGATCGCGGCGTCGGCGAACAGGCTGCGGACCAGGTTCGGGACCTGGAACGCGATCGTGAACGCGGACATCGGCCCCCTGATCCCGAAGTAGCTCGCGGCGACGATCTCGCGCACCAGCCCGGCGAGCCGGGAGAGCGCGGTGGCGATGGAGAAGAACGCCGTCGACCGCGCCAGGCGCCCCGCCCGCGGGCGCGCCGCGACGCGCTCCTCCCCGGGCAGCACCTCGGCCGCCGCGGCCGGGTCGAGATCGCGGTGCTCGGTCACCGGTTGCCGCCGCCTGGCGCCGTCCGCCGGCGCCGGGCGCCCGTGGGGGGGTTCGCGCCAGCCTCTATAGTGCCCCGTCGCCCGATGGCCAACATCGCCTCACAGCGCAAGCGGATCGCCCGTACCCGGCGCGAGCACGACGAGAACCGGCGGCTGACCAGCGCCGTCAGGACCCACTTCCGGCGGCTCGAGGCGGCCGTCGCGTCCGGCGATGCCGCGGCCGCGGACGGCGAGCACAAGGCGTTGATCTCGCGGATCGACAAGGCGGTCCAGAAGGGCGCGCTGCATCCCAACAACGGCGCCCGCAAGAAGGCTCGGGCGGCGCGCATCCGCGCGAGCTAGCGCCCCGCCCGCCGCGGCACTAGTGCACTTGCGGACGGGTGCACTAACTGCTCCCGGCGGCGCGGCGGACGGCGAGCGTGAGGGCGACCCGCTCGGGATAGTCCGAGCCCCCTCGCGTCCACCACTCGAGGTCGGCGATCGCACACGTGGCCGCGCGAACCTCCTCCAGCGAGCGGCCGCGCAGACGGCGCATGAGCTGCTTCGCCGCGTAGGGATGCATCGCCAGCGAGGCCTCGACCTCCTTCGCCGGACGGCCGCCCTCGAGCGCCTCGAGCGCGGCGGATGCCTCCCGCAGCCGCTTCGCGGCCTGGTAGACGAGCGGGGTCACCGACTCGCCCTGGTCGACGAGGCGCTCGGCGGCCCGTAGCGCGCCGGCGGGGTCGCGGTCGACGAGCGCGTCGGAGAGCGCCCATGCGGCCTCCTCGGAGGTGTCGGCGATCATCGCCTCGAGGTCGGCGCGGTCGACGGCCCCGTCCTCGCCCGCCCACAGCGCGAGCCGGTCGAGCTCGGTCGCAAGCCGGGTCGTCCCCTCCCCCATGCGCTCGACCAGCAGCCTCGCGGCGTCGGGCTCGAGCTCGAACCCGCGACGGCTCGCCTCGCTCGTGAGCCAGTCGGGCAGCGCGCGGGCCTTCGGGGCCGCATAGTCGAGCTTCTCGCCACCGGCCTTGCGCACCGCCTCTGCGAGCGGCTTGGGCGCGCGCAGCTTCGGTGGGCGCTCGCGGGCGACCAAGACCACCGTGAGGTCCGGCGGCAGCGCGGCGAGCGCCTCGGCGATCGGCGTCGCCTGCTTGGTGGACCAGCGCTCGACCCCGTCGGCAAGCAGGTAGCGCCGTGACGCGGTCAGCGACATAGCCGGGATCGCGGCGAGCAGCGCCTCGGCGCTCGGGCCCGCGCTCGAACCTGGATCCGGGCTGAACGTCTCCAGCGCCCCCGGGCCGCCCTCGGCCTCGGCGCGAGCGCGCAGCCGGGAGATCGCAGCGCCGATCTTGGCCTCGTCGGTGCCCGCGATCAGGTAGGCGGGGGCGATCTCCGCGTGATCGGTCGGAGTCGAGGCCATCGCAACCCGAGTGTATGCGCCGCCCCGGCTGCCGCCCCGGACTAGACGCTGCCGACCAGGATGCTGACGCCCCCGAGAACGATCGCCACCGCGGTCAGCTGCACGAGCAGGCGCCCCATGCGCCCGCTGGCGGCGAAGTAGACGGCGAGAAGCGCGGCGATCCCGGCGAGCACCCCACTCGGCCAGCCGAGCACGAGGCTGGCGCCCTTCTGCTCCGACGACCCCTCGAAGCATTCGCCGTCGTCCGGCAGGGGAGCTTCGCCTGAGAGGACGTCGTCGCAGGTCGGGGTATCGCCGATGTCCAGCATCGCGATCACCATCACCGCACACGCGAAGGCGAGTGCGAGCGCCAGCACGACGGCCAGCGCCCGCCAACCGCCGCTCGGCTCGTCCTCGGGGGGTGCGGCTGGGGGAGGCGGCGGCGGGGGTCCCTGGGTGGCGCCCGGATCGGGCGTGGGAGTACCGCTTGCTTCCAACGGAGCTACCTCCAGTTCGCGACGATGATCGAGCCCCCCCCGAGCTCCGACCCGGGACGGCGCCACCCTACCCGATCGTCCAGGCGCCGCCCGAGACCTCGATCGCGATCTCGCCGCTGTGATCTGTGCGCAGCGTGGGCACGCGGTGCTCGCTCAGCTCGGCGACAGTCGCGGGCACCGGATGCCCGTAGGGGTTGTCCTCGCCGACCGAGATCAGCGCCAGCCGCGGGACGGCGGTGTCGAGCAACCGGTCGAGGCCCGCGTCGGCGCTTCCGTGGTGGGCGACCTTGAGCACGTCGACCGGGCCGGGGTCGACGCCGGTGGCCTCGGCCTCGGCGTCGCCGGTGAGCAGGGCCTCGAACCCGCGCCAGCGGGCGAGGAGGACGAGCGAGAGCCGGTTCGGGTCCTCGCCGCGCGACGTCACCGCCGGCCCAAGCAGCGCTCGCGGCGGCCACAGCACGTTTAGCCGCAGCCCGCCGCTGCGCAGCTCGTCGCCTGCGGTGACCGCCCTCACCGCGACGCCGCTTCCTGCCGCGATCGCAGCAAGCGAGCGATCCGACGCCCCGACGACGAGGCGCCGGACCGGAAGGCGGGCGAGCACGTCGCCGATCCCGCCGATGTGATCGGACTGGCCGTGCGTGGCGACGACGGCGGCAAGGCGGTCGATGCCGCGGTCGCGCAACTCGTCGGCGACCTGGGCTTCGGCGGGACCGGCGTCGACGAGGATTGGGGCGCCGTCCGCGGGCTCGAGCAGGATCGCGTCGCCCTGGCCGACGTCGAGGACGGTCATCCGCAGGCCCGGGGCGGCGATCGGGCCGCTGCCCGAGTCACCACCGATCAGCCCGGCGAGCGCGACGATCGCGGCGAGTGCGAGCGCGACGGCCGCCGGGCGCGCGGGCCAGCGGACACCGAGGCGGGTGCCCGCGGC
>JBOGZD010000029.1:0-26192 GCA_050697155.1 Solirubrobacterales bacterium
CGGCGGCGGCGCCGCGCTCGCGGTCGCGCGCCGGCGCTGCGCCCGCGGCCTCGTAGACGAAGCCGCGGACCGGGGTGTCGACGATCTCCTCCAGCACTCGCTCCAGCCGCGAGCCGTGAAGCGCGCCCACCGACTCGGCGTCGGCGAGGGCGGAGCCGAGGAGCCAGAAGATCACCGACACGCCCTCGATCCGTGCGAGGACCGTGCCCACCCGGCCAGGGTCGGCGAGCGCCGGCTCGATCCCCGCGGCCTCGATCTCGACGAGCCGGTCGGGCGCGCGACTCGTCCCCCTGACCTGCCAGCCCGCGCCGGCCAGCGCCCCTCCGAGCTCGCGGCCGCGGCAGCCGCAGCCGACGATCAGCGCCCGCGCCACCGGCGCCCGCTCAGCGCCGGGATCGGCTACTCATCATCGGGGGAGCCCGGGGACCAATCGGGCCCGCGCCGGCGAACCGCCTCGTCCTCACGGGCCATCCGCTCGGCGTCCTCCTCCGTGAGCTCGGTCGCGCCGCGCCTGCGCCGATACTCGTTCTGGGCGTCGATCATCTGCTGTACGTCGTCGAGCTCGAGCTGCGCCTCGACCTCGTAGGAGCGCGTCGGCTTCCAGTCCACCAGGTCGGCGCCGCTTCCCGGATATGCCCGGGCGAGGAGGACGAGGCAGAGCACGATGAACCCGACCATCGCCAGCGAGACGAGGATGAACTCCATCGACGACCTACATTAGCCCGCGGCTCTTACCCGGTGCCTCGGCATCGCATGGCGGGTCGAGCGTCAGAGCCGCGGGTCGCTGCCACATCCGCGGGATGGTGGCAAGATCGCGGCCGATGAGCGAGGCGCTGATTCTCGACGCCGTCCGCACGCCGATGGGCCGCTACCGCGGCGCGCTCTCTGGAGTTCGCCCCGACGATCTCGCCGCCCACACGATCAGCGCCGCGCTCGAGCGCACCGGGCTCGACCCCGAGCGCATCGCCGACGTCCACTGGGGCGCCGCCAACCAGGCCGGCGAGGACAACCGCGACGTCGCGCGGATGGCGTCGCTGCTCGCAGGCCTTCCGGTCGAGGTCCCGGGCGTGACCGTGAACAGGCTCTGCGCCTCGGGGCTCGAGGCAGTCAACGGCGCCTCCCGGGCGCTTCGCCTCGGCGAGGGTGAGCTCTACCTGGCCGGCGGCTCGGAGTCGATGAGCCGCGCGCCTTGGGTGGTGCCCAAGCCCGAGGCGGGCTTGCCGCGAGGCCCGCAGACGATGCACGACACGGCGCTCGGGTGGCGGCTGATCAACCCCGCGATGGCCGAGCGCTACTCGACCGAGGCGATGGGCGAGACGGCCGAGAACGTCGCCGAGCGCTATTCGATCGGACGCGATGCTCAGGACGAGTTCGCGCTTCGCAGCCACCAGCGCGCCGTCGACGCCGCCGCCGCCGGACGCTTCGCCGAGGAGCTGGTGCCGATCGTCGCGCCCCAGCCCGACGGCGGCGACCCGGTGCTGATCGAAGCCGACGAGGGGCCGCGAGCCGACACCTCGCTCGAGCGCCCTCGCCCGGCTGCGGCCGGCCTTCCGGAACGGAGGCACCGTCACCGCCGGCAACGCCTCGACCCTCAACGACGGCGCCGCCTGCCTGGTGCTCGCGTCGGAGGCCGGGGCCGAGCGACTTGGCGCCGAGCCGCTGGCCCGGGTGGTCGCCTCCGGGGTCGCCGGGGTCGATCCCGCGGTCATGGGCACGGGGCCCGTGCCGGCGATTCGCCGCGCGCTCGCCGCGGCCGACCTTCGGCCCGACCAGATCGACCTGATCGAAGATCAACGAGGCCTTCGCGGCCCAGGTGCTCGCCTGCGTGGGCGAGCTCGGAATCGATCAGGAGCGCCTGAACGTCAACGGCGGCGCGATCGCGCTCGGCCATCCGCTCGGCTGCTCGGGCGCCCGCCTGCTGACGACGCTCGCCTGGGAGCTGCGCCGGCGGCGCGGCCGCTACGGGATCGCCTCGCTCTGCGTCGGAGTCGGCCAGGGCCTGGCGACCGTGATCGAGCGGGTCTAGTGGGAGGCCAACTAGTTCAGGAACCGCAGCGAGTTGAGCGTCACCTGCGCCTCGCGCAGGCGCTCGGGCGCCACGTCGACGGCGGTGAAGACCTCGACCAGGTAGGCGCGGCGCTCGCCCTGGGTCACCGCGACCAGCACCCGCAGCCGCGCTCCCTTGCTGGTACGAGCCGTCGCCACGGCGCCCTTCGCCGGCAGGCCGCCGAGCCTGGGGCCCGAGCCCTTGTTCACGTCGACGTGCTCGTAGCCCGAGCGGAGCGCCGCCAGCGCCTCGTCGAGCACCTCGCCGGCGTCGCTCGCCGGGGCCGGCGAGGCGATCACGATCTGCGCGTCGCGCTCGGGGCTGCGCAGGCGGATCGCGCTCGACTTCTTGCGCTCCAGCCAGCGGTCGGCGACCTGGTAGCGGACGCCGATGCCACGGTCGCGCTCCGCCGGGCCGAGCGCGGGTGGCTCGGCGCCGGTTGCGGGGATCTGGGCAGGCTCATCGTCGCCGTCGCGAATCAGGAGCGTCAGCGGTACGGCAACGAGCAGGCCGACGACGGCCATGAACGCGATCCGCCGCTTCCAGATCGCAGGCAAGGTCACCGGCGAATGATCGTTGTCAGGGGCGACGGAAGAAGCGAGCCTCATAGGCTGAGGACGCGGCGAGGGCGGGCGCCGCCCGCGCCCGCCCTCGTCCGGTTCGCGAAGAGACCTAGTGCTGCGCCCGGGCCATCCGCCGGCGTCGGTCGGCCGCCGCCATCAGGGCGAGGCCGCCTCCCATCACGCCGAAGCCGATCAGCGCCATGGTCAGCACGTTGGCTCCCGTGAACGCGAGGCCGTCGGGACCGTCACCCGAGGGCCCGCCCCCGAACGGGCAACCGTCGTTCGACGCGGGGCCCGGAACGTCCGGGCACGCATCCTCGTTGTCCGGGATGCCGTCACCGTCACGGTCTCCGAACGGGCAACCGTCGTTCGACGCCGGGCCCGGGACGGTCGGACACGCGTCCTCGTCGTCGGGGATCCCGTCGTCGTCGCGGTCGCCCGCGACCTCACCGCCGTCGCCGTCGGGGCCGCCGGGGCCGCCGGGCCCGCCCGGCCCGTCACCGTCGCCGTCCTCGGCGGGCGGCGCGACCGCGTGCGACTCCGCCGACGCGGTGGTCGCCTTTGCCAGCGGATCGCCGAGCAGCGGCAGGACGAACACCGAGAGCGCCTCCCGCACGCCGTTGGGCAGCGGCAGCTGGGTGCCTCCCGTGTCGTCGGCGTTGCAGGCGACCGACGCCACGCCGACCAGGTCGAACGTGGTGTTCGGCGTCCCGTTCGCGCATCCGGCGGTCGGCAGATCCACACCCTGGCCGGCGAGGAAGATCCCCGACGAGCTGCTCGTCTGCGAGGTCGAGCCGTCGCTGCACGCACTCGATTGGCTGCTCGAGTTGAGCGCGTCCGCGAGGTCCTCGCCCGCGAGGTCCGCGCTGGCAACGGTCGACGCGCCGCTCGAGGTCTGACAGCCGTCCGCCTCCTGGATGCTGCTCCCCGACTGCACCGCTGTGGCGTCGACGACCGGCGTGCCCTCGGCGCCGAGGCTCGCCTCGGCGACCGAGAAGCCGTTGCTCGACCCGGTCTCGGTGGTCTCTGAGCTGACGGCGAGCACCGACAGGCAGAGCCCGGAGGCGTCGCAGACGTCCTGGAGCAGCGCGTTCAGGTCGCCCGCCGGCCCGGTGCTGGTCTGGCCCGGACCCGTGTCGGCGCCCGGGATCAGCTCGTTGCCCAGCAGGGTGAGGATCGTGACGTGGCCGTGATAGGTCCCGTCGGGGTTCTGCGAGCTGTACGAGTTGCCCAGGACGACGTCCTCGCTGCCGCCACCCGGGTCATACGGAAGCGGCGCGGTGTTCTCCGGCGTCACGTCGACGACCGCCCCGGTCCCCGACGCGTGCGGGCTCGTCCCGTGCGCCGGCGGAACGTAGTTGGGCGGCGTGCCGGCCCGCGGCTCGGGCGCCGAGGCGCCGCTTGGCGAATGCGCGGGCCCGTCGCCGGACCCGGAGCCGCCGGATCCGCCGCCGAGCAGCCCTTCGACGGTTTCGTTGACGCCGTCGAGGACGTCCTGCACCGCGTTCCCGGATGCCGCTCCGGGCGCCGCCAGCAGGGCGCCGATCGTGGCCGCGACCCCCACCGCGACCTTCAAAGTCCTCAGTCGTCCAGACACTTTGGGTACCTCCCGTAGCTCCACTCACCCCGTCCGTGGGCCATCTCCTAACCCCAATCCCTCGGGCTGGCTGGCTAGCCAGTTATCTCGCGACAATTACCACGAATCGGCTAACCAGATCCAATCGGGAAGCAGGATAGAGCGATCCACCACTCATGGGGCCGGTTACCCATCAGCGCTTGCAAGCTAACGCCCAATCCGTGCCGGGGCGGCTTCGGGGACACTCGGATACGCTCGCGGGCGATGGCGGTGGTGGAGCTCGCTTCGGTCGACGGCGAGATCGGGCCGACGCGCGAGGCGACCATCGCGCTGCCCGACGACGGCCTGTTTCGCGGCGACGGCGTGTTCGAGGTCGTGAGGCTGTACGCGGGGCGGCCGTTTGCGCTCTTGGACCACCTCGACCGGCTCGAGCGCTCGGCGGCGGCGATCGAGCTCGGGGTGGAGCGCCGGCGGCTCGAGGATGAGCTGGCGGCGCTGCTCGAGCGCCACGGCGACGGCGACGCGCAGCTTCGGATCGTGCTGACGCGTGCCGGACGCCGCGTGCTGGCGATCGAGGAGCTGCTCCCCCATGCCGAGACGATCCGGCTCGCCTCGGTGACCTACTCGCCGACCGGGATCCTGGATGGAGTCAAGTCGCTCTCCTACGGAGCCAACATGCACGCGACCCGAATCGCCCAGGGACGCGGCGCCGACGAGGCGCTGCTGGTTCGCCCGGACGGGATCGTGCTCGAGGCACCGACCTCGTCGATCTTCTGGGTGGGCGGCGGGGACGAGCTGCGCACCCCGGCGCTCGGCACCGGCATCCTCGACTCGATCACCCGTCGCGCCGTGCTCGGCGAGCTCGAGGTCGCCGAGGGCGACTACTCACTCGACGACCTGCGCGCCGCGAGCGAGGCGTTCATCGCCTCCACCACTCGCGAGGTGCAGCCGGTGGGCGCGCTCGACGACGTCGAGCTGGCGGCGCCCGGGCCGCGCACCCGCGACGCCCAGGAGGCGTTCGCGCGGGTGCTCGCGGCGGGACTGGGCGACGGCGCGTGATCCCGCCCACCGAGCTCAGCGACGAGCAGCGCCTGATCCAGGAGACGGCGCGCGACTTCGTCGACAACGAGGTCGTCCCCCGCGCCCGCGACAGCGATCGCGCCCAGCGCTTCGACCTCGAACTCGCCCGCAGGCTCGGCGAGATGGGCTATCTCGGCGCCCCGGTCGCCGAGGACCACGGCGGTCGCGGCCTCGACTTCCTCACCTACGGCCTGATCGTCGAGGAGGTCGGCCGGGGCGACTCGGCGATGCGGACCGTGGTCTCGGTCCAGACCTCGCTCGTCTGCGGGTCGATCGAGCGCTGGGGCACCGACGAGCAGAAGCGCGAGTGGCTGCCCCGGCTCTGCGCCGGAGAGGCATTCGGCTGCTTCGCGCTCACCGAGCCCGACACCGGGTCCGACGCCGCCGCGCTCCGCACCCGGGCGGAGAAGGTCGCCGGCGGCTGGCGGCTTTCCGGGCAGAAGATGTGGATCTCGCTCGGCAACGTCGCCGAGCTGGCGCTCGTCTTCGCCCAGACCGCCCCCGAGCGCAAGCACAAGGGGCTTGCCTGCTTCCTCGTCCCGACCGGCTCGGCGGGGTTCTCGGCGCAGGAGATCCACGGCAAGCTCGGGCTCCGGGCGTCGGACACGGCGGCGCTCGCCCTCGACGGCGTCGAGGTGCCCGACGACGCCCTGCTCGGCGAGGTCGGCGACGGCTTCAAGGTGGCGATGTCGGCGCTCGACTCGGGCCGCTACTCGGTTGCGGCGGGCTGCGTCGGGATCTGCGAGGGCTGCGTGCAGGCGTCGGTCGACTACGCCAAGGAACGGACCCAGTTCGACGTCCCGATCGCCAGCTTCCAGCTGGTCCAGGAGATGCTCGCGGAGATGATCGTCCGCCGCGACGCCGCCCGGCTGCTGGTCCGCCGGGCCGCCCTGCTCAAGGACGCCGGCAACCCGAGCACGGTCGCGACCTCGATCGCGAAGCTCTACGCGACCGAGTCGGCGGTCGAGTGCGCGAACCTGGCGATCCAGGTCCACGGCGGCTCCGGCTACGTCGACGACTACCCGGTCGAGCGCTACCTGCGCGACGCCCGCGTGACCACCCTCTATGAGGGCACCTCGCAGATCCAGAAGCTGATCATCGGCCGCGACGCGACCGGGATCGACGCGATGACGCCGCCGGGCGGCGGCAGTCGCTAGTCGCCAGTCGCCAGTCGCCAGTCGGTGAAGCTAGGCTCGGGCGGTGGACGAACTGGTCACACGCTCGGTCGATGGCCACGTCGCGCTGCTGCGCATCGACCGGCCCGAGGCGCGCAACGCGCTCTCGCCGGAGCTGATGGAGGAGCTGGCGGCGGCGGTCGAGGCCGCCGACGCGGACCCCGAGCTGCGCTGCATCGCCATCGCGGGCACCGACGAGGTGTTCGCCTCCGGTGCCGACATCGGCGCGCTCGCCGAGCGCGATTTCGCCGACGCGCTGTTCCACCCCGCCGCCGAGTTCTGGCGGCGGATCGCCGGCTGCCGCACCCCGCTCGTCGCCGCGGTGTCGGGCTGGGCGCTGGGCGGGGGCTGCGAGCTCGCGCTCTGCTGTGACCTGATCGTCGCCTCCGAGACTGCGGTCTTCGGCCAGCCCGAGATCACGCTCGGGATCATCCCCGGCGGCGGGGGAACCCAGCGCCTGGCGAGGGTGGTCGGCAAGCAGCGGGCGATGGATCTGGTGCTCACCGGGCGGCGCTTCGATGCCCGGGAGGCCGAGCGCCTCGGGATCGTCACCCAGGTGGCGAAGAAGCGCGAGTGGCTGGCGCAGGCGCTCGAGCTCGCCCGGCGGGTGGCCTCGCGGCCTCCGATCGCCACCCGCCTCGCAAAGCAGGCGGTGCTCGCCGCCGAGGAGACCGCGATGGGCGCCGGCCTCGCCCAGGAGCGCCGCCTCTACGAGCTCGCGATGGCGACCGAGGACCGGGTCGAGGGCATGCGCGCCTTCCTCGAGAAGCGAAGGCCCGAGTTCAAAGGGAGGTAGCCGTGCGAGCGAACGTCTTCGAGCCCGACTTCGACGATCGCCCAGATCGCCCGGGCTTCAGGCACCGGGGGGCGGAGATCGGCGTCCAGGCCGGATCCGAGAGGCTCGGCGCGAGCCTCTACGAGCTTCCAGCCGGCGAGGCGATCTGCCCCTACCACGCCCACCTCGCGAATGAGGAGATGTTGATCGTCATCAGCGGAACGCCAAGCTTGCGCACGCCGGAGGGGTGGCGCGAGCTCCAGCCCGGCGACGTCGTCAGCTTCCGGATCGGGCTCGAGGGCACCCACCAGGTCGCGAACTTCGCCGACGGACCCTCCCGGGTGCTGATGGTCAGCGAGATGATCGGTCCCGAGGTCGCGATCTACCCCGACTCCGGCAAGGTGATGGCCCGGGAGCAGCCTCCGGGCCGGCCCGCGACCGGATATCGCAAGCTCTTCCGCGACTCCGACGCGGTCGATTACTGGGAGGGCGAGCAACGCCCCGAGCCGGACGCGTGAGGGTCAAGCGAATCGGCGTTGCCGGTGCGGGGACGATGGGCGCCGGCATCGCCCAGGTCGCCTGCTTCGGCGGCTTCGTCACCCACCTGCACGATCCCGATCCCGCCGCTCTGGGGGCAGGCGAGGATCGACTGCGCGCCGACCTGCTCAAGGGCGCGGATCGCGGGCGCTGGACCCGGGCCGAGGCGGAGGAGGCGTCGGCGCAGCTTTGCGCCGCGGGGGAGCTCGAGCAGCTCGGCGATTGCGAGCTGGTGATCGAGGCCGCCCCGGAGGACCTCGAGCTGAAGCGGGCGCTGTTAGAGCGGCTCGCTTGCGTCTGCGGCCCGGACGCAATCCTGGCCACCAACACCTCGTCGCTGTCGGTGAGTGCGATCGCCGCGTGGGTCCCCTCCCCCGCCCGCGTCTGCGGCATGCATTTCTTCAACCCGCCGGCATTGATGAAGCTGGTCGAGGTGGTTGCGGGCGAGAGCACGACCGAGCCGACCCTGGCGGGCGCCACCGAGGTGGCCGAGCGGATGGGACGCGAGCCCGTTCGCTGCGCCGACTCGGTCGGTTTCATCGTCAACCGCTGCAACCGGCCGTTCACGCTCGAGGCGCTGCAGATCCTCGGCGCCGGGATCGCGGGCGTCGCCGAGATCGACCAGGCCGTCCGCGAGCACGACGGTTACCGGATGGGGCCGTTCGAGCTCATGGACCTGGTCGGGATCGACGTCAACCTCGGGGTCGCCCGCTCGTTCTTCGCCCAGCGGCCGGAGCCGCGCTGGCGCCCGCATCCGATCCAGGAGCGGATGCTGGCCGAGGGGAAGCTCGGCCGCAAGACCGGGGAGGGCTTCTATCGCTATCCCCGCGAGGACTCGTCCCTCGTCCAGCTCTCCGAGGGAGTCGCGGTGGCGATCCTCGAGCGGATCGTCGCCCAGCTCGTCAACGAGGCCTCATTTGCCACCCAGGAGGGGGTGGCGGCGCCCGGCGACATCGACCGCGCGATGCGGCTCGGGCTCAACCACCCGCGCGGCCCGTTCGAGTGGGCGCGCGAGCTCGGCCAGGAGCGGGTGCTAGCGACCCTCGACTCGCTCCGAGGCGAGCTCGGGGACGACCGCTACGCCGCCGCTCCCCTGCTCCGCCGCTGGGTCGACGCCGGGACCGCGGACCCGCCGTAGCGGCCCGATGCGGGGCAGCCGGCCCTCGGCGGCAAGCCACGATCCGGCGAGGATCAGCCCCAGCCCGCCGATCGTCGCTGCGGTGATCGTCTCGTCAAGCAAGGTCGCTCCGTAGACGACCGCGAACCCCGGCGCCAGGTAGGTGACGACGAAGGCCCGCGCCGGGCCGATCCTGGCGATCAGGTCGTAGAAGATCGCGAACGCGATCCCGGTGCCGAGCACGCCGAGCACCACCACCGCGGCGATTGGGCCAAGGCCCGGCGCCTCCGCGGGCGCCGTCAGCAGCGCCACCGGCGCGAGCAGTGCCGTTGACGCGACCATCACCCAGGCAGCGACTCCGATCGGCGGCGCGACGGCGAGCCGGTGCTTGACCAGGAAGCCGCCGACCGCGTAGCCGAATCCCGCAAGCACCACCGCGAGCCCGCCGAGCAACTCGTTTCCGGAGCCCCCGAGGTCGACCCCGAGCAGCAGCGCCACGCCGACGACGCCGAGCAGCACCCCGGCGAGCCGTGCGCCCTGCGAGCGCTCCTCGTGATCGATCCAGATCGCGAGCAGGGCGGTGAACAGCGGGGCCGAGGTGACCAGGATCCCGGCCAGCGAGGAGGAGATCTCCTCCTCCCCGGCGGAGATCAGCAGGAACGGGCCCGCGACCTGGACCGCCCCGACCAGGGCCAGCATCGGCGCCAGGTCGCGCATACCCCCGAGCGCCCCGCGCGCGGCGGCGAGGCCGCAGAGCACCAGCGCCGCGAGCAGGATCCGCGACCAGGCGACCATCCCCGGCGAGAGATCGTCGACGGCGATCTTGATGAACATGTAGCTCGAGCCCCAGATCGCGCCGAGCACGAGCAGCATCGTCCACGAGCGGCGGTCCACTCACCCAGGGTACGGGCGGGGTGGAGCGGCGACTATTAGGGTTGCCGATCCGACCTATCGGCGGCGCTTCTTGACCCGCACGTGCTCGCACCCGCGGACCCGGTCGCGCCGGTCGACGGTGGCACGATCGCGCCTGCCGGGGCCGCAGCGGACCCGGTCGCGCTTGCCGTCGGCAGCCTTGAGCCGGTCGTTCCCGCGGCCACCCTTGAGCAGGTCGCGGCCGCGACCTCCCTCGACCCGGTCGCGGCCCTTGCCGCCGCTGACGCAGTCCCGGCCGCCGCGGCCGTCCAGCCGGTCGCGTCCCTTGCGGCCCCTGATCCGCTCTCCGAGCGAGGTCCCAATGAGGCGATCGGCCCGCTTCGTGCCGCGCACCTCGATCGCGCAGCGCCCGCCGCCCTCGCGCACCGGGAGGGTGAGCCGGGCGCCGGCGAGTTCGAGCGAAGAGCCGACGTCGGTCGCGCGCACGAACGGCTGGTCGTCCTGGGCGAGCTCGAGCCGGATCCGGTGCCCGGCGGCGAACCGCCAGGCCTGTCCGTGGAGCTGGAACGCCACCCGCCCCGCGTCGGCCTCGGCGGCGCTGACCCGGCGCGGTCCCCGATCGACCATGGTCGCGGTGCCGTCGGGGGCGAGGTCGTAGAGGCGGGCGTTGAGCTGCAGCCCGGTCGCCGGCCCGTGGAGTGTGAACTCCGCCTCGACCTCGGTGGCGCCGATCATCGTCATCTCGCTCGGCAGCGCAGAGCTCTCGTAGGTGGCGACGCCGGTTCCCGCAGGATCGGTCTCGACCACGCACTCGTTCGAGCGGAGCTGCTGGTTGAGCACCGGGTCGGCCTCGAGTGCGTGCACGTTGGGGAGGACCTTGGACGTCGTCGTGCGCTCGCCCGGAAGATCGATCCGCAGGCTGTTGGGGGCGAGCTTCTCGAAGGTGGGTGCCGTGAACGCCTCGCCGGGCTCGTCCCCGCCCGGATCGCCGGCGGGGACGCAGGTCCGAAGCGTTGCGGTGACGTCGAAGGCCGGCCGCGGCTCGCTTGGGTTTGCGGAGGGTTGGGCGTAGTGGTCGAGGAACTCGTTCAGCCTCGTGGTGATTCCGGTGCGCACGAGGCTCGGGGGCGTGGCGTCGAGATCGCCCCCCGGATAGTCGCGCAGCTCGCACACGTGGCGTCCGCGGGCGTCACCGGAGTCGCAGATGTCGCCCCATTCCATCGCCTTGTTGCGCGTGAAGTGCTGGTAGTCGCCGAACACGCTTCGGATCGGGTAGCGGGGCACGGTGGCCAGGAGCCGATTCGCCATCCGGCGGGTCTCGTAGCTGGGAAACAGGGGATCGGTGAACGTGCCGGCGTTGAAGACCGGCACGCGGTAGCCCGGGTCGGAGGCGATCCGGGCGAAGAACTCGTTCTGGTAGTAGGCGGAGCGGTCGCGCATGAACTCCGGCAGGGTCGCGGAGGCAAAGCTCCCGCAGCCCGGGTTGACGTCGATCGGATACAGCAACGTGGTGCACACGAACCCCTGGGTGAGCGACCCCGGAAACGTCGTGTGGTTTCCGGTCACCAGGTTGCCGGTCAGAAACAGGCCGCTGACGATCGACGTCTTCGGCACCCCCACGGGAGCACCGCCGTCGGGGCAGGGCGAGCCGTCGAGCCGCCTGGGGCCGGTGTCGCAGCCGTCGGGCGCCGGCAGCTCGCCGGGAAGCTGCGAGTGGGTGCCGTTCGGGACCAGGGTGTAGGCGAGGTCGGTCCAGCCGTACTTGGGCGCGACCACCGCGAGCCTCATCTCGGTGCCCGCGGCGCCGGTCGACGTGTCGCACGTCCACCGCGGGTCGGTGAGCGCGAGCCAGCCGAAGCCGCCGCCGTAGGAGCCGCCGGTCACCACCACGTTTCGGGGATCGACCGCCACCGCCCGGCCGGTGACCGGATCCCAGGCGGACGCGCCGGCGAGCACCTGGCAGGCGAGATGCTGGTAGTCGTTGATCTCGTAGCGGCGCGAGTCGAGCTGCGTCTGGCCGCTCGAGCCCCGGTTTTGGTTGTCGACGAAGCCGCGCGCCGTGTAGGTGACGACGAGGTATCCCCGGGAGGCAAACCAGGCGCTGTTGTAGTGCCACTTCTCGCCTCCGGCGTCGACCGAGTCCGCCTCCCAGCCCGTCCTGTTCCCGCCGCAGCAGCCGTGCATGAAGACCAGCAGCGGGTAGCCGCCCTCGGGCGGCGCGGTCGACGGCAGCCAGACGTTGACGTCGAGCGAGACGTTGCCCGCGGCGTCGGCGCCCGGGTCGAGCGCCGACCCGTCCCCGGGCGGCAGCCCGCTGTACCCGTCGCCGCCGTACTTCGCCGGAACGGTGACCGCCGCCGCCCCCGAGAAGTTCGGGATCAGCCCGCCGCCGTTGGGCAGGCCGTCGTCGCACTTGAACACCGTGGCGCCGGGCGCCGGCTCGATCTGCTCACAGTTGCCCGGGTCCGAGAGCGAGCCCGGAATCGCGGCATGCGCCGTCGACGCGCTCGCGAGCGCGACGGCGAGCGCAATCGACCCGCCGAGGGCACGAGCTATGAGCCTGGAGCGCAAGCGGTTCCTCTCCCGGCGGCGAACGATACCCTCGGGCCGACTTGGGCGCGCCGGTGTCAAGAGGCTGCCCGTGAGCCAGCCTCTCAGCAGGGTACGACTCGCGATCGCGGTGGCGCTCGTCTGCGGCGCCGCGCTCGGCCTGGCGATCGCCAGCTCGCCGCCGGCAAGCGCCGGCGGCGCGGCGACGCTGCGCCCCGACCTGGTCACCCTCGCGATCGAGCAGAAGGACATGATGATCGAGCGCAGCGCGGGCGAGACGCTGCTGCGACTCTCGAACGAGGTCGCCAACGCCGGCCCCGGCCCGCTCGAGGTCTTTCCTAGCCCGGCGTCGGCGAACTGCGATGGCGACGGCGACCCGGCCAACGACCGCGACGCCGCGCAGCGCCTGTTCGCCGACAGCGACGCCAGCGGGTCGTACGACCCCGGAGTCGACGCGGTCGCCGAGGAGCGCGGCGTCGGCTGCATGCGCTACCACCCCGCCCACGACCACTGGCACGTGGTCGACTTCGCCAGCTACGAGCTGCATCGCGAGCGGACCGGCAAGCTGACCGCGAACCGGCGCAAGGTCGGGTTCTGCATCGTCGACTCCCGACAGGCGTTCGCGATCCCCGGCTCGCCGGCGAAGCCCGCCTATCCGTTCGGGCCGCCCGGCTCGGTCGGCTGCGACGCCGCCGCCACCCAGGGCCTCTCGCCCGGCTGGGCGGACGTCTACGTGTTCGCGCTGCCGGGACAGCAGATCGACGTCAGCAACGTGCGGCGAGGGCGCTTCTGCCTCGTATCGCGCGTCGACCCCGCCGATCGGCTGCTCGAGGCGAACGAGAACAACAACGTCCGCCGGGTGCGGATCGCACTGCGCCCGAAGAAGCTGATCGTGCGCCGGCTCGCGGGCAAGTGCAGGACCTAGACCCCGCCGCTAGCTGCGCTCGGCCAGCGGCGCCGCGACCTCGACCGGCGCGCCGCCGCGTACCCAGTGCGCCTCGGGCGACGGCGGCGTGTCGCGCAGGTACCACTCGGCGTCGAGCGCCCCCATGCAGCCGGTGCCCGCGGCGGTCACCGCCTGGCGGTAGGTGCGGTCGACTAGGTCGCCGACCGCGAACACGCCGGCGAGGTTGGTGCGCGTCGACTTGCCATCGGTGATCACGTAGCCCTCGCCGTCCACTTCGACCTGGCCGGCGACCAGCTCGGAGCGCGGGATGTGGCCGATGGCGACGAACGCCCCGCCCACGTCGAGCTCCTCGGGCTCGCCGGTGTCGGCATGACGCAGCCGGACCGCGCGCAGCTTGCCGTCGTCACCCGCGAGGAACTCCTCGGCGACGAACGGCGTCTTGAACTCGATGTTCTCCTGCTGACCCGCGCGGTCGCGCATGATCTTCGAGGCCCGGTACTCGTCGCGGCGATGGATCGAGGTGAGCCTGTCCGCGTACTTGGAGACGAAGATCGAGTCCTCCATCGCCGAGTCGCCCCCGCCGATCACCGCCACCTTCTCGCCTTTGAAGAACGCGCCGTCGCAGACGCCGCACGTCGAAACGCCGCGGCCGGCGAGCTCGAGCTCGCCGGGGATCCCGAGCCGGCGCGGCTCGGCCCCCATCGACAGGATCACCGTCTTCGTCGCGTACTCCTCGTCGTTCACCCAGATCCGCTGCACCCCGCCGTCGGAGAGCTCGACCCTGGTCGCATCATCCGTGACGAAGCGGGTGCCGAAGCGCTCCGCCTGGTCGCGGAACTGCTGCATCATCTCCGGGCCCATGATCCCGTCGGGGTAACCCGGATAGTTCTCGACGTCGGTCGTGTTTTGGAGCTGGCCACCCCACTGAAAGCCCTCGATGAGAAGCGGCTCCAGGTTCGCTCGCGACGCGTAGAGAGCGGCCGTATAGCCGGCGGGGCCGCCGCCGAGCACGATCAGGTCCTCGATTCGCCCTTCGTTCACCGTCGCTTCTTTCCCCGTCTCCTCGCCACTGAAGCTATCACACTTTACTTTCTGAAGTAAGGGGTCCCGGCAGCGACTCGGCAGCGTCCGAGCCCACCCCCCACCGACCCACGCCCCTCGTCCTCCCACCTGCGCACGGTCTTGCGCAGTTGGAAGAAGGCGACGGCGCCGGGCGGGATCGGCAGCCAGAATGCGATCACGCGGTAGATCAGGATCGCGGTGAAGATCGGCCCGCCGACGTCGAACAGGGCGAACGCGCCGAGCATCCCGGCGTCGACTCCGCCGACGCCGCCCGGAAGCGGGATCAGGTTGGCGAGCATGCCGACGAAGAACCCCTGGACGACCACCGCCAGCGGAACCTCGATGTCGACCGCCTTGAACGCCGCCCACAGGATCCCGATCTGGGTCGCCCAGAAGCCGAGCGCCCCGAGCACCGCGAGCCCCCCGCGCGACGGCTCGCGAACGAAGGCGATCGCGGTCCGGGTGCCGCTGGCGACCGTCGCCGGGGCGCTCGCCAGCCGCCGCAGCAGCCGCCGGGACCGGTAGCCCTGGGTGAAGCGCGCCATCCGTCGCTCGAGGTCCTCGGGGATCAGCGCGATCAGCAGGAAGATCACGACCACCGCTCCGGCGATCGCCGCGGGAACGATCGTCAGGCCGGCCGGCGAGGGGCCCGCGAAGACGCCGGTGCGCAGCAGCACGCCGTCGATCAGCAGCGTCGCCATGTAGACGGCGTAGACCAGGACCAGGAAGGCGACCATCCGGCACGCGGTCTGGCGCGGCGGCATCCCGGCCTTGCGCAGCGCCCAGTAGGTGAGCGCGATCCCGCCCGCTCCGCCCGCCGAGAACAGCCGGGTCGCGGCGAGGCCGGCCAGCGTGATCTCGTATGACTCGCGCCAGCGCAGGTCGATGCGCTCGCCGACCACGCCCCTGAACAGGGCCACGTAGGAGAAGAACATCGCGACACTGAAGCCGAAGGCGATCCCGAGCCATACCGGGTCCGCTCGCCCGAGCTTCGCGATCGCGTCCTCGTCCTCGATCAGCTTCGGGAACAGGAAGTAGATCCCGACGAGGCAGACGAGGACGAAGATCGCCGTCTGCACGATCCGCCTCGGATCCTCGAAGAACGAGGGCTCCGCGGCCTCGTCCCCTTCAGCCTCGACCCCTGCCTCCAGCTCGGCGGCGGTCGCCTCGAGCCTCGACTCGAGCGGGTCTCCCGTTCCCCGGTGGTCAGACGATGCACGGGGCATGCGTCCTAATCCTGGCAGGTGGTCAGGCGGCCTAAGGCCTGATCGGCGGGGGCCCGGCGTCTACTAGACGGTCAGGCCGCTATTCGCTCCATCCGCTGTAGCACGCGGTTGACCGCGGCGACCACCGGCTCGGCCACCGGCTCGCCACGGCGCACGAGCGCCACCACCGCGGCGCCGGCCATCAGGTCGGTGACGTAGTGCTCGCCGAGGTAGACGAGCGCGAGGCCGAGGCTGACCGCGTAGCCCCAGCCGAGCGCCCCGGGCAGCGGGCCTATCTCGGCCAGCAGCAGCGCCGCCAGCAGCGAGCTGGCGAAGTGCAGCGACGGCATCGCCGCCCACGGGTTCCCGCCGAGCGAGTCGTAGAGCGGGTCCCATGCCGGCCCCCAGGCGCGCTCGCCGACTTCGACCATGATCCGGCGGACCGTCGCCGCGGGCTCCTGCGGGCCTGCCACCTCGGCCGGGACCCGCTCGAGCGGCGCCTCGATCTCACCCTGCTCGGCGGCCCACCACGGCGGCGCGGTCGGCACCGCGGCGTAGGCCAGGCAGCCGAGGTCGTACACCGCCGCCATCTGGCGCGCGGCGCGCGGGAACCGCTCGGGGTGGCGGCCGAGCACGAAAAGCAGCGTCAGGTGGGGCTCGAAGAACCAGGACCAGTGGACCCCGGACAGCGCACGATCGAGCGCGGTGATCTCCCCCGGCCGTCCAAAGCCCCGTTGGAGGCGCGCGGTGGGCAGCTCGCCGAGGCCGAGCGCTCGGTCGGCGACGATCGGGTAGCGCACCCGCAGCCGGCGCCGCAGCGCCTCGGGGTCGTCGTAGGGGAGCTCGTGGGCGATCGTGAACGCCCACATCTGCAACACGTAGAGGGCGACGTCCCGGCCGTTGCTGCGCGGCCTGAGCACCGCGAGCGCCAGCGGTCCCGCGGTCACCGCCGCCGCGGTGGCCGCCGTCGGGATACGCAGCCGGCGCCGCAACAGGGGCACCGTGACGGCGGCGACGAGCGCCACTCCCGCCCCCACGCGGACGGCGGCGCGCAGCGTCGGCGATGGCCGTCGTCGAAGACGAGCGCTGAGCGGGCTGACCAAGGCGGCGCGAGTATAGGTTGGGACAGGGCGTATGCCTCCGCGGTGCTGGGCCCGGTGAGGTACGCCCTAATAAGATGCAGCCGCCTTGGCTCGTCCCGGGACCCTCCTGCTCGCCGCGGTCGCCACGCTTGCCGGGCTGGCGCTGCTCGCGACGCCGGCGCAGGCGATCCAGCTCGCGCCCGAGGAGCCGCACTCCCCGAACGCCGAGTCGATCGAGCTCGCCTACTGGGTGATGATCGGGCTCGCGGTCGCGCTGCTGGTGGGGATCAATCTCGTGCTGCTGGCGGCCGTGGCGCGGTTCCGCGACCGCCGCGGGCGCCGTCCGTCGCGGTTCGCCGCCGGTCGCGGGGCGCTGCGGCCGGTGCTCGGGGTGCTGGCGGCACTGGCGATCGCCGTGTTCACGTTCGGAGTCGTGGTCACCGAGGAAGTGCGCGATGTCGAGGCGTCCGGGCCTGACGGGCTCGACTCGACCCGCAGCGCGCAGGTCGGCGTCAAGAGCGTCCCGGCTGACCCGGCGCCGCTGGAGATCAACGCGATCGCCCAGCAGTGGCTGTGGCGGTTCGAGTACCCGGGCGGCGAGCCGGGCCAGCGAACCTTCTCCTACGGCGAGCTGGTGGTCCCGGTCGACACCGCGGTGATCCTCAACATCGACTCGACCGACGTGATCCACAGCTGGTGGGTGCCGTCGCTCGGTGGCCAGGTGCAGGCGGTGCCGGGGAGCCTCCCGAGGACCTGGTTCAAGGCCGACGAGGAGGGTCGCTACGCGGGCCGCTCGACCATCTTCTCCGGCAGCGCCTACCCGGTGATGCGCTCCTGGGTGCGGGTGGTGAGCGCCACGGAGTACGAGGATTACGTGTCGCAGCTCGAGGCCGACCTCGGCGAGGCGCAGGACATCGTCGCCGAGGAGCAGGCCGGGGAGGCAGGCGGGCCGTGACCCCGCCGCCAACCACGGTCGCGCCCGCCCGCCCCGAGGTCGTCACCCGTGGCGTCCCGACCGAGCGCCAGCCGTGGATCGAGCGGGCGACCAGCGCCGACCACAAGGCCGTCGGCCTGCTCTACATCGCCACGGCGCTGGTCTTCCTCGCGCTGGCCGCGACCGAGTTCGCGCTCATGCGCGTGCAGCTGATCGTGCCCGAGAACACGATGATCCAGCCCGAGATCTTCAGCCGGCTGCTCTCGGCGTCCGCGGTGACCCTGGTGGTCCTGTTCGCCATCCCGCTCACCCTCGGGCTGATCTCCTACATCGTCCCGCTTCAGATCGGCGCCCGCGGGGTCGCGTTCCCGCGCCTCGGACAGCTCTCCTACTGGCTGTACGCGATGGGTGGGCTCACCCTCTACGGCAGCTTCCTCTACGCCGTGCCCGAGTCCGGGGTCGCCGGCCTGGCGCCGCTCTCGGACACCGTCTTCACGCCTTCGAACGGGACCGACGCCTGGATCGCCGGAACCGGCCTCGCGACGCTCGGCTTCGTCCTGTTCGCGGTCAACCTCGTCGTCACCCTGCAGCGGATGCGCGCCCCCGGAATCGCTTGGCGGCGGCTGCCGCTGTTCTCCTGGGCCGCGGCGGCGATCTCCTACCTGCTGCTGGTCGTCGGGCCGGCGATGATCGCGGGGCTCGTGATGCTCGAGATCGACCGCGTCTTCGACGGCGTCTTCTTCGACGCCGGCGAGGGCGGGGCGCCGCTGCTCTACCAGCACATCGCCTACCTGTTCCTGACCGGGGCGTACCTGACGATCGTCCTCGCCGCCGCCGGCGCGATCTCCGAGATCCTTCCGACCTTCGCCCGCAAGCCGATCTTCAGCCACCGCGCGGTGGCCGCCTCGCTGGCCGCGATCGCCGCCCTCGGCCCGCTCGCCTGGATGCAGAACATGTACGCCGCGCCGCTCAACGAGGGCTGGACGACGATGGCGATGGCGTTCGCGGTGGCGCTCGTGGTCCCGATCGGAGTCCTGTTCTACGTCTGGATCGCGACGATCTGGGGCGGGACGCTGCGGCTGCGGGCGGCGCCGGTGTACGCGATCGCGGCGGTGAGCACGATGGCGTTCGGGCTCACCGGCGAGCTCGCCTACTCGGTGATCCCGATCGGCTGGCAGCTGGCGAACACGACCGCGAGCCAGGGGGACACCCTCTACGTGCTCGTCGGCGCCGGAGTCTTCGGCGGCTTCGCCGCGCTTCATTACTGGTTCCCGAAGCTCAGCGGCAGGGTCCTGGGCGAGGGGGTGGGCAAGATCGCGCTGGCGTTGATGCTCGTCGGCATCCACGCCTACGTGCTGCCGATGTTCCTGGCCGGGCTCGAGGGGCAGCCGGTCGACGTGTTCGAGTACTTCGATGACACCGGAGTCGACACCTACAACCTGATCGCGTCCGCCGGCGCCTTCGTGCTCGTCGGCGGGATCCTGCTCGAGCTCGGCAACGCGGCCTACAGCTGGGGCAACGGCCTGCGCGCCCGCGGCCACGATCCCTGGGGCGCCGCGACCCTCGAGTGGTTCGCGCTCTCGCCGCCCCCGCCGCACAACTTCGACGCCGTCCCCGACGTGCGCTCCGCCGAGCCTCTGCACGACATCCGCGACTCGGTGCGCGCCCGTCGGTAGCCTGAGCCGGATGGACCGTGTCGGCTCCCGTGGCGATGAGGAGGCGCTCGCCCGCTTCCGCCGCCTCGTCACCGCGACGATCGTCGCCACCTTCGTCCTGATCCTGATCGGCGGCGTGGTCCGCGTGAGCGACTCGGGGTTGGGCTGCGGCCCTGCCGGCAGCGGCACCCACGGCTGGCCGCTGTGCGAAGGCGGCGTGCTGCCCGCCGCCTCGGCCGAGTCGACGATCGAGTTCAGCCACCGAGTCGCCGCGGGGGTGGTCGGCGTGATGATCGCCGTGATCGCTTGGATGGCGCTGCGACAGTTGCGCGAGCGCCGCCTGCTGGTGCGGAGCTCGCTGGTCGCCGCGGCGCTGGTGCTGATCCAGGCCGCGCTCGGCGGGCTCACGGTCGAGCAGGGACTGGACGAGGAGCTCGTCGCGGCTCATCTCGGGCTCGCGATGCTGTTGCTCGCGACGCTGATCGTGCTGCGCCGCGGCGCCTCGCTCGAGCCGGCGGCCGCCGATTCGGCGCCCGCCCCGCCACGCGGCCTTCGCGGGCTGACGGCGATCGCGACCATCCTGGTGCTGGCGACGATCGTCGCCGGCGGCTACGTCGCCGGGACCGAGAGGGAGGGCACTCCCGGTGAGCCGGCCGTCGGCCAGGCCCACGTCGCCTGCGGGGAGCAGTTCCCCGGCTGCAACGGCGAGTTCCTGCCGTTCGGCAGCTCGCGCCTGGTCGACATCCAGCTCGCCCACCGGGCGTTCATGTACCTGGCCGCGATCGCGGTCCTGGCGATGGCCGCGTTGGCGTTGTTCGGGCGAGGGGGCCGCGGACGGCCGAGCCCGGCGTTCGGCCTCGCGGTCGTCCTGCTCGCCGGCCAGATCCTGCTCGGCGCGGTCAACGTCTGGGCGGGCAAGCACGCCGGCTTGATCGTCGGCCACCTGATGCTGGCGACGCTGCTGTGGAGCACGATCGTCTACGCGGCGGCGACCCTGGTGCCGGTCGCGGCACCGGCGCCGCAGCGGGTCGGCGGCCCAAGGCGGGCGGAGACGGTGGCGGCCTGAGGCGAGCCCTGAGCATGGAGAGCGCGACCACAACCGGCACGATCGACGGGCGCCTGGAGCGCGACCGGGCGGCCCGCCCCCTGGCGGCGACGCTGCGCGACTACCTCGCGCTGACCAAGCCGCGGATCATCGCCCTGCTGCTGGTGACGACGGCGGCGACGATGGTCGCCGCGGACCCCTCCGGGCCGGCGCTCGCGACGGTGCTGTGGACGATGCTCGGCGGGTACCTCGCCGCCGGCGGCGCCGGCGCGATCAACCACTACCTCGACCGCGAGCGCGACGCGCGCATGGCCCGCACCCGCGGCAGGCCGCTGGTCGCAGGGCGGATCGAGCCCATTCACGGACTCGTCTTCGGGATCGCGCTCGGGGTCGTGGCGACCGTGCAGCTGGCGCTGACGGTGAACGTGCTCGCCGCCGCGCTCGCGCTCACCGGGCTGCTCGGCTACGTGTTCGTGTACACGATCTGGCTCAAGCCGCTGACGCCGCAGAACATCGTCATCGGCGGCGCCGCCGGCGCGGTCCCGCCGCTTGTCGGCTGGGCGGCCGCGACCGGCGGCCTCGCCCCGGAGGCCTTCTATCCCTTCGCGATCGTGTTCCTGTGGACGCCGCCGCACTTCTGGGCACTCTCGCTGCTGATCAGCGACGACTACGCGCGCACGGGGGTGCCGATGATGCCCGTGGTCAAGGGCGAGGCGGCGACCCGGCGGCGCATCCTGGCCTACGCGCTCGTGCTGGTTGCCTTCACGCTGGCGCCGGTGCTGACCGGGTTCCTGGGCGCACTGTACGCGGTCGCCGCCGCGGTGCTGGGGGCCGGGTTTGCCGCGCTCGCGGTCGAGCTGCTGCGCCGGCCCTCGCGCCGCGCCGCCCTGCGCACCTACCTGGCCTCGCTCGCCTACCTGGCGCTTCTGTTCGCGGCCCTGGCCGCCGATCGGGCGCTCTGAGACCACTTAGCCTCAGGGTCTGATAGAACCGGCGGCGCCGTGGATCGAACCCGGGCCAAGGACAACATCGGGGCGGGACTGCTCGCGGCCTCGATCGCGCTCGGCGTCTTCGGCCTCACGTTCTTCGTCGCGATCGTCTACATCGGTTGACCGCGATGGCCGAAGACGGGAGGCCCACGCAGCCCGGCGAGCTGGTCTACGTCCCGCAGGGCTCCTGGTACCCGCCGCTCGTCGCCGCGGGGCTGGCCGCGGTGATCGCCTCCCTGTTCACCTGGTGGCCCTACGGGGTCGTGGGCGCGATCGTCGCCCTGGTCGCGCTGCGCGGCTGGATCGCCGAATCGCGCCAGGACTTCGGCCGCCTGCCACGCGCCCAGCGGCTCACCTCGATGGCGCTGCCGCCGACCACGCTTCGCCCCCGGGACTAGCGCACGTCGCTCAGCGGACCTTGGCGAGGCGCAGGTAGCGCTTCAGCTTGCGCTCGCTGCCGGCGATCCCCGGCGAGGCGACGGCGGCGAAGCGCTTGCCGTCGGCGAAGCGCGGGCCGTCGCCGCTACGCCGGATCTGCCTGCGCGCGGTGGTCGCCACCAGGCCGACCTTGCCGCGCCCGGTGAAGACCGCGACCACCTTCGCCTTTCGCTTGCGGTCGCGGACGCAGTAGCGGTAGGCGCGCCCGGGCCGCCGGTGCGGCTGGCCGGCGCGCTGCAGCACTCGCTTGGCGGAGTCGCCGAGCTCGATCCTGCCCAGTCCCTTGCGGGTGAGGCCGCCCTTCGCCGGCCGGCAGCGGCGCCGGGGCACGCCGTTGGCGCGCTCCCACATCTGCAGATAGGCCTCGGCGCCGCGGGAGAGGTCCCTGACGATCCTCTTGCCTGCCTGCATCCGCAGGTCCTCGACCCAGTCGGGGTAGAGCCCGAAGTGGGCGACCCCGTCGACGTTGATGTCGAAGACCCGCTCGCCGCTGCGCTGGCGCTCGAAGGTGACTCCGCCGTCAAAGGACTTGAACGGGTACTGGACGGGGTTTGAGGCTCCTTCGCGCGGAGCGCCCTGCGACGCGAACCCGTTCATGTCGTCGCCGAAGCCGAAGCCGAAGTAGTGCTTGGGGCTGCGCATCCGCCGAGTCTCGCGCCAGGTCTCGACGAAGCTCTCGGAACCGCCTGCCTTCGGCCCGACCACTCCGCCGAGGTCGTAGATGTCGGGCCAGTTCTGCTCGTCCATCCAGCTGTGGCTGGAGACGACGCCCGAGTAGTTCGCCTCGTCGGCGAGCGCCAGCGCACGATCGACCCCCAGCGCGCTCATGTGGTCGGGGTCGATGATCATGTTCTTCTCGATCATCCGCCGCACCAGGTACTCGCCCAGCGGAGTCATCCCGTAGACGTTGCAGTGCGGCGGGCTCGGGTAGACGGGGACGCTGCCGAAGGGCAGCACCTCGTCGAGGCCGGTGTCGAACAGCGGATCGGTGGCCGCCGGCGCCGGCTCGATGGTGTTGTCGTGCTCCGGGCCGGTGCACGTCTCGGCCTTCCAGAAGCGGCCGGTCGTGTAGAAGTTCCCCGCGTTAACCACCGGCCCGATCGCGCCCGAGTCGTAGCGCACGCCGACCAGGGCGCTGTCGAACTTGTTCAGCAGCTCGAGGTCGCGCACCCCGACGTCGTGGAACTCGTCCAGCTGGCGGTCGATGTCGGCCTGGTCGCATTGCGGCACCCCGTTCGCCATCCGGCACCCGAACAGCTCCGAGACCTCGATCCCGAGGACCACGGCGAGCTTGCCCTTGTTGACCACCCGGCGGGCCTGGAACGGGTTGCGGACGATGCGGAAGAAGCCCTTGCCCGGCCCCCCCGCCTGGGCGTCGATGTAGTCCTGGAACTCGTTGATCCGTTGCGCCTGGAGCCGCACCGAGTCCATCTCGTCGCAGGGGTTGCGCCGCGGCGTGCTCAGCGCGAGCGTCTCGCAGAAGGCCCGGTTCTCGACGAACAGGTTGACGACGATCCGCATCCCGCCGAGCCAGGCACGCTCGAGCCACTTGTAGTAGGTCTGCTCGTAGGTGAGCGAGTGGTGGTTGGGCCAGTCGTTGAAGGTCGGCCAGCCGCGGGTGTCGTGCGGGAACGCCGGCGAGCCCCAGTTGAGGAAGTTCTGCACCGGCGCCGCGGCTCCCTGCGGCCCCTCGCTCTCGGCGCAGTCCGGTAGCGCCTCAGCGACCCCGAGCGGATGCCAGGGGCGCCCGCAGTGCAGTCCGCCGCCGAGGAACTCGAACGCCATCATGTGCATGTGCGGGTCCCAGAGCCCGCGCACCTCGCCGTAGGGCGTCTTGCCGCGCAGTGGCTTGCCGGTGGCGCTGGTCTCGATCTCGGGGAACGCGCGGCATGCCGTGGCCGGCTCGAACTCGAACTTGGCGCCGTCGCCCGTGCCGCCGGTAGAAAGCTCGCCGCCGGCGCGGCCGGCGAGCGCGGCCCCGTTCGTCTCCGAGCGCAACGTGAAGCCGCCCCCGGTGGCCTCCTCGACCTCCCAGATCGCGGCCTGACCGGGCCTGCGCGCGGCCTCGATCTCCCCGCCGTCGCCGAGGGCGAGGAAGTCCCCGTCGGCGCCGTAGAGCAGGTAGCTCCCCAGGTCGGTCGCCTGCATCCGGAACCGGGCCGCGTCGGCCGCCTTGGCAGCATCGGCGCGGTACCCGTCGCGCTGCTCGGCGACGAGCGCGCCTCCGAGCGCCTGCGAGCGCAGCGCGTAGCAGCCGCCGGCGAGCTCGTAGCGGTCGGGGTCGGGGACCGTGGCGCCCGGCGCCGCGGCGGGCAGCGCCAGCAGCCAGAGCGCGGCGGTCGCCGCGAGCAGATGCCTCGACGCTCCGCGCATTCCCCTGCCCGTCCCGACGCCGCGCCTCAGGCGGCGTGCGTCTCGGTCTCCGGCGGGCTCATCCCCGAGGTCGCTCCCTCCGAGGTCCAGACGCGGACGATGTCGCGCATCGACAGCACCCCGACGAGCTCGCCACCGTCGACCACGACCAGGTGGCGGATGTGGCGGCGGGCCATCTCCATCGCCGCGCGCTCGAGGCTCCAGTCCGGGGACGCCGAGATCACCGTGTCGCTCATATGGTCGCCCACCCGCTCGGCGTCCGGGTCCTCGCCGCGGCCGAGCGAGTTGAGGATGTCGCGCTCGGAGACCACCCGCGGCCCGGGCGCCTCCTCGTCGATCACCACCGCGGCGCCGACCCCCTTCTCGGTCATGCGCTTCGCCGCGTCGCGCAGCGTGTGCCCGGGCCCGACCGTGAGCACCAGGTTCGACATCCCCTCACGAACCTCCATCTACGACCTTCTCTCCTCCGCCCGAGACGCTCCGAATGGACAGCCGGCACCGCTCCTGTGCGCTAATGCGAATCGGCTCGAACCCTAGCCGATGCCGGCCGCCGATCGGCCGGTTCCCCCGGGTCCAGGCGCGGCGCCGGCAGATAGGATGCGCCGCGTGCTGAGCACGGCTAGGTCTGGATCTCTTGCTCGCAGGCGGGGAGGCATTCGGGGCGGCGCCCTGGCGCTCGCCCTCGCCGCGGTCGCCGCGTTCGCCGGCTGCGACGTCTCCGAGAACGCCGACCTCGAGCGAGGCCGGTCGCTGTTCCAGGGCCAGTGCGGGACCTGTCACGCGCTGGCCGAGGCCGGGACGAACGCCCAGGTCGGCCCCGACCTCGATGCCTCCTTCGCCCAGGCGCGCGCGGACGGCATGGACAACGACACAATCGAGGGCGTCGTCCAGGCCCAGATCGCCAACCCGCGCGAGATCGACGAGGGCGACCCCGACTACGACCGCGTCTTCATGCCGGCCGACCTGGTGACCGGCCAAGACGCCGAGGACGTGGCCACCTACGTCGCCAGCGTCGCTGGGATCCCTGGAATCGAGCCTCCGCCCCTTGGCAAGCCGAAGGCGGTATTCCAGGATCTCTGCGGCTCCTGCCACACCCTGAGCGCGGCAGGAACCGCCGGCCCTGTCGGCCCTGTTCTCGACGACGTCCTGTCCGGCCAGTCGGCCCAGCAGATCATGGAGTCGATCCGTCAGCCCGACGCCCAGATCTCTCCGGGCTTCGACCCCGGGATCATGCAGGCCTTCACGGAGACCCAGATCCCCGATCAGAACATGCGCGACCTGGTCAAATACCTGATTAACGCGGTCGGCGGTAGCACCGGCGGCAGTGGCCAATAAGTCACGGTGGGGCCGCGTTGGCCGGACTGCGCTGCGAGGGACCCATCCGACTCCTTGACTCCCGCGAGAGGGAGAGATAAGGTTGAACCGAGCTTCAAAGGGTAGCTGCGGCGTGCAGGCGGGGGGCGTCGCAGGGAAGGAGGATCGATGCTCGAAGCATCGTCAATCGTTGCCAGTGTTGCCAACGGCCGCCGAGCCTTGACACTGGCCGTTGGTGGTCTTGCGCTTGTTGCCGTTGTGCTTTTTGGCGTCGTAGTGCCGAACAACAGCTCCGCCGGCTCTAACTTTGGCTTTAACGGGTCAGCCTGTGAGAATGCGAACCATGGCCATGTCTGCTTCTGGCGCCACGCCAACTACCAGAATTTCAGAGCGAAGTGGGACGACAGTCCTGGGTGTTGTCAGTGGTTCAACATCTACGGCGGTGAGGCTTACCGCTCGGCCAAGAACCGCTTCGGCAACCGGAAGGTCCGGATCCGGCCGAGTGGTAGTAGCAGCTATATATGTATGAACCCCGGTAACAGTCTGTCCAACCCCGGGGCGGTTCATCAGTTCTATATCGGCCAAGTCGGTTCGCGCTGTCCCTAGCTTAGCTAGACCCGGTCTCGGTGCACCCAGGGTGATCGATCCCCGCCGGGCCGTCGCACTCCAGCGTGCGATCGTTCGACAGGCACACTCAGGAGCTAAACCGAAGGCTCGGCGGCGGGATCCTCGGCGGCGTTGGGCAGAGTTCGGACAGCGAACATCGGAGAGGATGTCCCAGCCGTCGTTGAACTTCGCCGACGGTCCTGACCTGACGATCACACCGTAACGGCCTCCCGCACCTCCTTCCGGGTTGGGCTGGGTAGGGAAGCGGTCCGGACCTCCCGCTCGACCG
>JBOGZD010000030.1:0-25783 GCA_050697155.1 Solirubrobacterales bacterium
CCGCCGCCCGCGGCACCGCCGGAGCCCGCCACGGCGGTGCCGCCGGCAGCGGACCCGGAGCCGCCGATGCCGCCGAGCTTGCTGATGATCAGCTGGTGCAGCAGGGCCAGCGGGCCGAGTGGTGCTAGCGCGGCCAGCGCGCGCCCGTTGGCGCGCAGCTCGCGGCGGAACTCGTGACACTCGTCGCAGCGCTTGACGTGGTGGCGCACCGGGCCCGAGGCCTTGCCCAGGCCCTCGGCGGCCTCGGCGAGCTCCAGCCGGACCTCGCCGCAGGTGAGCTGGCGCGAGTGGGTCGCCTCGGCGAGCGAGATCCGCGCCCGCACCAGCAGCGACTTGACCGCCGGAACCGTGGTCGTCATCGACTCGGCGATCTCCTCGTAGGAGAGCGCGTCGATCTCGCGCAGCAGCAGCGCTGTGCGCTGGGTCTCGGGAAGCTCCTGGACGTCGGCGACCAGGGCGCGGAAGTCCTCGCGCCGCTGGACGCGGTCGGCGGTGGTCGTGCCGTTGTCGCAGGGGTGGGTGTCCATCGAGTCCTGCCCCTCGGCGACCGGCTTGCGTAGGTGGTTGAGGCAGCGGTTGCGGGCGATCCGGTAGAGCCACGGCCGCACGTTGATCTGCCGGTTGTCGGCGAGCATCGCCGCGTGGGCCTTGACGAACACCTCCTGGAGCACGTCCTCGGCGTCCTCGGTCGAGCGCAGCATGTGGCGGCAGAAGGCGAGCAGCCGCGAGTGGTAGCGCTCGAACAGCATCTCGAAGGCGTGGTCGTTGCCCGCCCGGATCAACGCAACCAGCCGCTCGTCACCCTGAAGTCGAAGAAGGGGCGAACGCCGGCCCAGCAGGCCGCCCCGGCTCGCGTGAGTGAGGGCAGATGCCTCCATACAAGGAAAAAAGGGCCGCGACCCCCGCGCCCCTTAGGAACACGGTAACAGCGATGGGGTTGCGGTTCCACCAGGCCCGCGTTAAGGATGCTCGCGCTCGAATTCCGCGCTTTGCGGCGAAAACGCGGCGTGGAGTGGCGGATCAGAAGGTACCCGGGGCGGGATTCGAACCCGCACTGCCCCGAAGGGCCACGGTGTTTAAGACCGCGTGCCTATACCAATTCGGCTACCCGGGCATCCGGATCGTAGCCGCGCCGTAATGCCCGCAACCGCGAGTGGCTTGCGTAGTGCTTGCGCTTGCGGATCGCTTGCGCTAGGATCGAGGCATGGAAGCGGCGACCCTCACTCGCGGCCGGCTCGACCGGCACCTGCTCGACGAGATCGCCGAGACCTTCGCGCTCAGCGAGACCCAGCTCGGAGAGCTGTTCGGGGTCCGCCGCCAGGCGGTGTCGCAGTGGCGGGCACGGGGCCTGCCCGGCGCGCGCCAGGAGAAGGCGGCGACGGTCGCCGCGGTCGGCGACCTGCTGCGCCACCGGCTGAAGGCAGAGCGGATCCCCGGGATCGCCCGGCGGCCGGCCCGCGCCTACGGCGGGTTGACGATGCTCGAGATGATCGAGCGCGATCGCCACGGCGAGCTGCTGATGGAGGTCCGCGGCTCGTTCGACTGGGCGAGCTCCGTCTAGTGCACCCGTCCGCAAGTTCGCCCGGTTTCGGCGGCACCGGGACGCGCCTGGCCGCGCCCCGGCACTCGCCGAAATCGGACCGAACTTACGGTCGCGTGCACTAGCGCCTCGTGCGCACCGTCCGGCGCGGGGGCGAGTACCTGCGGGTCGCCGATTCCGGTTGGGCACAGCCGCTCGACCCCACCCACGCCGCCCGCACCGGAGGGCGTTGGAACCCGCCCGGCAGCTTCGGCTGCGTCTACCTCTGCGCGTCCGTGGCCGTCGCCCGCGCCAACGTCTACCGCAGGCTGCGCGACCAGCCTTACGGCCCCGAGGACCTCGACCCGGCGACCGCGCCGATGCTGATCGCAACCCGCGTCCCCGAGGCCCGCTACGCCGACCTGGTCACCGCCCGGGGCCTCGAGAGCGCCGGGCTGCCGCCGACGTACCCGCGCGACTCCGGTGGCCGGCGAATCTCCTGGAGCCGCTGCCAGCGGGTCGGGCTGGCGGCCTGGGAGGCGGGTCACCCGGGGCTTGCCTGTCGCAGCGCCGCTCCCCGCGCCCCGGCCGCCGGTCGCGACTCGGAGGAGCTCGCCCACTTCGATCGGGGCCGCCGCCTGCGCGTTCGCTCCCGCCGCCGCTTCGCCGACTGGTTCTGGTAGGTCGGCATCCGGAGCGGCTCCGCCGATCCAGGGGGCGGCGCTGGTGATCGAGCCGATCTGAGCGGGGGCGCCGCTCAGCGTCCCGCCGCCGCGACCAGGCCCGACATCAGCTCGACCGCGTCGCGGTCGGAGAGGCCCTGCTCGCGGACGAGCGAGCGCCAGGTCTCGAAGGCGAGCGCGTGGCCGATCGCCGCCTTCGCGCGGCGGCGGCGCGCGCCACGCTCGGGGCGGCCGCGGATCAGCGCCTCGCCGGCGACCTCGTACCAGCGGCCGAACTCCTCCGCCGCCCGGCGCATCGCGGGGACCAGCGGCAGGTCGCGGCTGGTGTTGGCGAGCATCTGCTCGACGCTCGCGTACCAGGGGTAGAGCTCTGTGAGCGCGCGGCGCAGGCGCTCGTCGGGATCGTCGAGCTCGGCCCAGGCGCCGGGGTTCGGGGGCGGGTTGAGCGACGCCCAGTGCGCCGAGCAGGCCGCGAACAGGTCCTCCTCGTCGGGGAAGTGGCGGTAGACGGTCGCCCGCTGGACCCCGGCGCGCTCGGCGACGGCGCTGATCGTCGTCCGCGCGGGGCCGACGCTGCCGTGCAGGTCGACCGCCGCTTCGGTGATCCGCAGGCGGGTCTCCTCCTCCTGCTCGGCGCGCAGGCGCTTGCGATAGGGGCGGGCAGCAGATTTCCGAGTCATCTTCATTTCGCGCGACATAGATGTTCAATCAATCTTGACAGATCGCCCGGCGGTGTGATAGTTTCGCGGAACACCACTGTTCAACGAAAGGACCGGACCAGGTGAATCCAGCACAGCTCATCGACGCGCTCCGCCGCTACGACGCCACCCAGGGCCCGCGCAACCTCGGGCCAAAGGACGGGCACTACGACGACCTCGGCAGCCTCGGGGTCAGATACATGGTCTACGGCGAGGAATCCGGCGGCGGCTTCTCGCTCGTCGAGCACCCGATCCCGCCGCGGATGCTCTGCGCCCCGCTGCACAAGCACTCGCGCGAGGACGAGTACAGCTTCGTGCTCGAGGGCACGATGGGAGCGCTGCTCGGCGACGACGTGATCTACGCCCAGGCCGGCGACCTGGCGTTCAAGCCGCGCGACCAGTGGCACACCTTCTGGAACGCCGGCGACGAGCCGTGCCGCATCCTCGAGATCATCTCCCCGGGCGGCTTCGAGCACTTCTTCCGCGAGTTCGCAGAGCAGCTCGCCGCCGGCCAGGAGCCCGACATGCCGGGCCTCAGTGTCAAGTACGGGATCGAGTTCGATTTCGAGGCGATCCCGCGGATCTGCGCCGAGCACGGGCTCACGCACCCGCTGCTCGACCAGCAGGGCTGAGTCGGCCCGCCCGCGCCGTTGAACGTCCCGGAGTGCCCCCTATAGCGGGTGCTCCGGGACGTTCGTCTCGTCCGGCCGGGGCGCTCAGAGCTGCGCGAAGACGGTCTTCGTCTCGAGGTAGGCGTCGAGGTTGGCGTGGCCCTTCTCGCGGCCGATGCCTGACGCCTTGTAGCCGCCGAACGGGGCCGCCGGGTCGCCGGCGCCCCAGGTGTTGATGTAGACCGAGCCCGCCTCCAGCATCGCGGCGAGCTTGTGGGCGTTGGAGATGTCGCGCGTCCACAGGCCGGCGGCGAGCCCGTACTCGGTCTGGTTGGCGCGCCGGGCGACCTCGTCGAGGTCCTCGAACGGCTGGGCGACCAGCACCGGGCCGAAGATCTCCTCGCGGGCGATCCGCATCTCGTCCCTGACCCCGGTGAACAGGGTCGGGGAGACGAAGTAGCCGCCGTTGCCGACGCCGTCCTCGGGCATCCCGCCGGCGACCGCCTCGGCGCCCTCCGACAGGCCCGCGTCGATGTAGCCGGTCACCCGTCCGAACTGCTCCTCGGAGACCAGCGGGCCGAACTGGGTGTCGGGGTCGAGCCCCGGGCCGACCACCGCCCCGGCGGCGAACTCGGCCAGCTTGGCGACCACCTCGTCGAAGAGGCCCGCCTGCACGAACAGCCGCGAGGCCGCGTTGCAGGCCTGGCCGGAGTTGAAGTAGATCCCCTGGAACGAGCCCTTGACCGCGGCGTCGAGGTCGGCGTCGGGGAGGATGATGTTCGGGCTCTTGCCGCCGAGCTCGAGCGTCACCCGCTTGAGCGCCTGGCCGCACTTGGCGCCGATCTCGCGCCCGACCGGGACCGAGCCGGTGAACGCGACCTTGTCGACGCCGGGGTGGTCGACCATCGCCGCGCCGGTCGCTCCGTCGCCGGCGAGCACGTTCAGAGTCCCCTCGGGAAAGCCCGCCTCGAGCGCCAGCTCGCCGAGGCGAAGCGCGGTCAGCGGCGTCTGCTCGGCCGGCTTGAGCACGGTCGGGCAGCCGGCGGCGAGCGCGGGGGAGACCTTCCAGATCGCCATCAGCAGCGGGAAGTTCCACGGCACGAGCTGGGCGCAGACGCCGACCGGCTCGCGCAGCGTGTAGCAGAGGATGTCGCGCCCGGAGACCGGGATCGTCTCGCCCTCGATCTTCGTCGGCCAGCCGGCGTAGTAGCGCAGATGGTTGACCGAGGCGGCGATGTCGCCCTTCGCCGCCGCGAGCGGCTTGCCGTTGTCGAGCGACTCGAGCTCGGCGAGCTCGTTGCCGTTCTGCTTGATCAGCTCGGCGAGCGAGTACATCAGCCCGGCGCGCTTGGAGGCGCTCAGCTTGCGCATTGGGCCCTCGAGCGCCGCGCGGGCCGCCTTCACCGCCCGGTCGACGTCCTCGGGGCCGGCGTAGGCGACCTCGCAGATCGGCTCGCCGGTCGCCGGGTCGATGGTCTCGAACGTGCGCCCATCGGCCGCCTCCGCCGACTCGCCGCCGATCACCAGCTTCTGCGTGCCGCGGTCGACGATCGCGCGGGCGGCGTCCGAGAGCGCCTGAGCGGTGGCGGTGGCCATCGCCGCGGATCGTATCGGCGGCGGTCGAGCCGTTCGCGACCGCGGTGCTAGAACCCGTAGCAATGAAGGGACCGGTCGAGATCGTGCCTGGGGTCTACGGCCTCGGCTCGGAGCTGGTCAACTGGTACCTGGTCGAGGGCGAGGGCGGCCTGACCGCGGTTGACGCGGGGTTGCAGGGATACGCCGACACGCTCGACGACGACCTGCGCTCGATCGGGCACACGGCGGAGGAGATCAAGGCGCTGGTGCTCACCCATGCCGACAGCGACCACGTCGGGATCGCGCCGGACCTGCGCGAGCGCGGCGTCCCAATCCTGGTCCACGCCGAGGCCGAGCAGCGGCTCGCGGACCCGAAGCCGAAGGGCGGCGACGGCAGCCCGCGGCACCTGATCCCTTACGTCGTCCGGCCCGGGTTCTGGGGCCTGATGAACCACTTCCGCCGCTACCGGGCGCTGTCGCAGCCGAAGATCACCGGCGCGGACACCTACGGGGACGGCGAGGTGCTCGACGTCCCCGGCCGCCCGCGCGTGATCCCGACCCCCGGCCACAGCGACGGCCACTGCTCGCTGCTGTTCGCCGACCACGACGCGTTCTTCGTCGGCGACGCCTTGTGCACCCTTCAGGTGATCACCCGCAACACCGGCCCGCAGCTGATGCCGGCCGCGTTCAACGTCTCCAACGACCAGTGCCTGGAATCGATGGGCGCGATCGAGCCGGTCGAGGTCGCGGTCTCGTTGCCGGGCCACGGCGAGCCCTGGCGCGGCACGCCGGCCGAGGCGGCGGCCCTGGTCCGCGAGCGCGGCCGGACCTAGGCCGGCTGTCCTGCCTACGTGGCCGTATGAGCCCCCTGGACAGGACAGCCCCTACCCAACGTCCTGGGGCGGCGGGACTTGGCGCCTTTTCGGCGCCATCCCCCGAAAAAGGCGCCAACCCAGGCGCAGCAGTCGTTAGGGCGCGGGACAGTCAGGCGCCGCGGCCGGGGGTGTGACCGCCGTCGGTGCCTCGGCGGCCGGCGCGGCCGGTGCTTCGACGGTCTCCCGGGCTTCGTCTGCGTCGTCGTCGGCGTCGCCCCCTCGGTGCCCGTTCTCGTCGACCGGCTCGTCGCCGTCGCTCGGCGCGACCTCGTGCTCCTCATCGGGCATTTCCGCCGCCGGCGTCTCGGAGGGGCCGGTCGCGGGCGGCGCGCTCGCCAGCGCCGCGACGCAGTCCTGCCCGACGTCGGCGGAATCGTCCGAGTCGAGAGCGGCATCGCCCTCGCCCTCTCCGCCCGCCTCGGCGTCTCCGCCCCCGTAGGCCCCGGTGTCCCGCGGCCCGGGCGCACCCCTGCCACCGCCGCGGCGATCGCCGTCCGCGGGCTCGGCGCTGGAGACGTCGGTGTCGAGCAGCAACGGCTTGCTGTCCTTGTGTCCGTAGGCGGAGACGCGGACCGCGTAGGTGCCGGCGCCGACGTAGGTGACCGGCAGCGAGGCGCCGCCGGCGACGATCGAGCCGTAATCGATCACCGAGCCGTCGGCGCGGGTGACCGAGGCGCGGTAGCGGTGGGCGTCGGGGATCGGGTCGAAGGAGACGTCGATCACGCAGACGACCTGGGTCTGGGCGATCCCGCAGGAGCTGAGCGAGGCGCCGACGGAGAGCGCCGCAGGCCCCGCCTCCTCGCCGCCGCTGGCGAGCGCGTAGGCGGGCAGCGGCACCGCCAGCGCCAGCGCCGCGCAGATCAGCGCCCGCCGGTTCCTCATCGCGCGCCTCCGGCCTCGGGGGTGAACGAGCCGCTGATCAACTCCGCCCCGGCGGTCGCCTTCGCGCCGGCGTCGGGCTGGACGCTGGTCGCGAGGTAGTAGCGGTACGGCCCGGCGGCGCGCAGGGTGACCTCGTAGCCGGGCTGCCCGGCGGGGGCGTCGGCGGCGAGCCGGACGATGGTCGCCTCGGGGGTCGGCGCCACCACCCGGTCGACCACCTGCGCCGATCCGGCGAGCGCGCGGAGCTGGTCGAGCGAGCGGGCGATGAAGGTGGGCAGGTTGAGGCCGGGGTCACGCTCGATCCACAGCGTCGCGTCGGCGGCGCCGTCGCTCGAGACGGCGGCGAAGGTCGCCCCGCCCTCGGGCTCGATCCGTTCCCACCCCGGCGGCAGCGCGAGCGAGAACGAGGAGCCGCGGATCAGCTTCGCCTCCTTGGAGGCCTTGGCCGCGGCCTCAGCCCCGCCGCCGGAGCCGGAGGGCGGCGGGGTCGCCGCCGCTTGCGCGCCGGCCTGCTCGGCCGGCTCGGGATTGTCGCCGCCGCCCTGGATCAGCAGCAGCGCGACTATCACAACGGCCGCGGTCAGCGGAACCGAGACCAGCCGCCAGCCCCGGCTGTCCGGATCGATGGAGGGCAGTCGATCCCAAACGCCGTCCAGCGAGGGCAGGTCGGGCAGCGAGAGCGCGGGCAGTGAGAGTCGCGGCCGGCCGGCGCCCACCCGCTCGCCCACGCCCCCGACCCCGAGCTCGTCGACACCCCCGGTCGAGTAGTAGCTGTCGCAGTTGGAGCAGCGAACCCTGCGGACGACGCCCACCGGCAGCACGCCGGGCAGCCGCACCCGGGTCTCGGCGCCGCAGGCTCGATGATGCACGGCGACGACGCGCACCGGCTCGCTCGCCGGTGGCTCCGGAAATCCCCCATTCGCGCGCTGAGCCGCAAGTGGCGCTGCTTCCACGTAGTCCTCATCGGAGACCCTAAGCGCTTTCTTGAGGCGCGCGCACGTCCCGCGGACGCCGGCGAACGGGCTCGCCCGGAGCCCGCGGGGACCTCACACAACCCACCCCCGGCGCCTGCGACAATGGCCGGCCATGGTGCGTGTGGGGTTTTGGGCGTGGATCTACCGCAAGCTCGGGCCCGCCTATCCGCCCGTCTACCTCGCGGTCGAGCTGCTGGCGGCGATCCCGATCACGATCGGCGCGATCGCGCTGCTCAGCTTCTACTACGACGGAACCTGGGGCGAGTACCTGCTGATCGCCGGGATCTGCTGCGCGCTCACCCTGGTCGCGATCGCGGTCTCGGTGCTGCGCACGATCCCGGTGCTGAAGCCGATCAAGCGCTGGATCGCCGGCGAGCGCGACCCCGACTCAACCGCCCAGGCGTGGGCGTCGGCGGTCGGGCTGCCGCTTCACCTGATCAAGCGCGACATGCCGGTGCCCGTGTTCCTCACCGCGCTCCCGTCGGTGATCGCCGGCGTGATCGTGCTCGACCTGAGCTGGCTTGCGTTCTTCCCGATCTCGTTCGCGACCGCGATCGTCCTGATCTACTCGGCGATGCTCCACTACCTCGCGGTCGAGGCGGGGATGCGCCCGGTGCTGGTCGACATCAACCAGCAGATCTCGCCGCGGCTTTCGGTGACCGGGTTCTCGGCGCTGCCGCTGCGGGTGCGGCTGATGGTCGCGCTGCCGCTGATCAACTTGATCACCGGGCTGGTGGTCGCCGCGCTCACCTCCGACGGCGGCGGCGGGGCGAGCCTCGGCGTCGACGTGATGATCGCGCTCGCGGTCGCGACCACGGTCTCGCTCGAGCTCACGGTGATGCTGTCGAAGTCGATCCTGCGCCCGATCAACGACCTCGAGCGGGCGGTGAAGGCGATCGAGGCCGGCGACTACAGCGTCTCGATCCCGGTCACCACCGGCGATGAGTTCGGCGAGGTGGCGGCCTCGTTCAACTCGATGGTCGAGGGCCTGCGCGAGCGCGAGCGGATCCGCGAGGCGTTCGGCACCTACCTGGACCGCGAGGTCGCCGAGTACATCCTCAGCGACGGCTTCGACGAGGAGGGGGTCGAGATCGAGGTCTCGATCCTGTTCTGCGACGTGCGGGACTTCACCCGCTTTGCCGCCGACGCCACTCCGCAGCAGGTGGTGGCGGCGCTCAACCGCCTGTTCGAGGTGATCGTCCCGATCATCGCCGAGCACGGCGGCCACGTCGACAAGTTCGAGGGCGACGGCCTGCTCGCTGTCTTCGGCGCCCCCGAGCCCTACCTCGACCACGCCGACCGCGCGGTGCGCGCGGCCTGCGAGATCGCGGCCAAGGTGAACGCCGAGGGCGAGGCCGGCGAGCTGAGGGTCGGGATCGGCGTCAACACCGGCCGCGTGGTCGCCGGGGCGATCGGCGGCGCCGGGCGGCTCAACTTCTCGGTCATCGGCGGCGCGGTCAACGTCGCCGCGCGGGTCGAGGAGCTCACCCGTCAGACCGAGGACGACATCCTGATCACGCCCGAGACCTGGACCGCGCTCTCCCACCGCTTCGAGGCCGAGAGCCGCGGCAAGGTCGAGCTCAAGGGCATCGCCGAGCCGGTCACCGTCTACGCGCCGCACCTGGTTGGTCCCGAGGAGCCCGCGGAGGCCGAGGCGGCGGCGGGCGCCGGTGACGGCGAGGGCCCGCTGGACTCGGCTCGCGGCGGGGTGGCGGCGGCCCGCCGAGCGCTACGCCGAGCGACCCGCCAGCGCCGGTAACACTCGGTCAGACCTGCTCGATCGTCGCCTCGTGCCCCGCGCTGCGCGCCAGCGCTGCGTCGCTGGTCAAGAGCGGTGCCTCCAGCAGCTCGGCAAGCGCGACGTAGGCGGCGTCGTAGGCGCTGAGGTTGTGACGAAGGGCCCAGACCCGCGGTCGCAGCAGCTCGTGGCGGTGTCGGATGGCCCGCAGATCGACCAGGTCGTCGAGAGCCGCCTCGAGGATGTCGTCCGGCACCACGCGCCCCGCCTCGAGGCCGCGAAGGGACTGCATAACCTCGAGGTCGAAGAGCGCGGGAACATGGAGCGTGGACGCCGCCGCTACGCGCGCTCCGATCCGACCGCGCCGGTCATCGGTGGCGCAGAACAGATCGACGGCGGCGGAGGCATCGACGACGATCAAGGAAGCGGCCCACGGTGCTCGCGGATGATCCTCACCGCCGCATCGCCGATCTCGACTCCCTCCCGCTGCCGAATCCGCTCGACGAGCTCGGCGAGGGTCGGCTTGCCCGCGATCTCCTCGAGCTCCTCGAGCAGGTAGTCGGAGAGCGTCATCCCGCGTTGGGCGGCCTGCACCTTGAGCGTCTGGTGAAGCTCATCGGGCACGTTTCGAACCTGGATCATCTTCGGCATGCGATTCACATTAGAACATGTGTAGCGCATGTCAACTCGCGAATGGCGCGGAGGGTGCGCCCAATCACCGAGCGAGCTGTGCCGGATTGCGCGTGAAGCGGTTCCGCGGAACCGCCCTGCCTCTGATGGCGCGCCCTAGCCGCCCGGCTTGGTCGTCATCGTCCAGACCGCGATCAGGTAGAGGACCAGCAGCAGGGAGACGATCCCGATCGGGACCCGGGAGGCGAGGGTGCCGGCCTCGGTGGCGGCGCCGCGCGCGCGGCGCACCGCTACGCCGGCGACGATGGTGGCGATCAGGAGCAGCAGGAAGCCGAGGTCGGAGATCACGTAGCCGAGTCCGAGCCAGTCGGGATCCTCGTCGCCGTAGCCCTGCTTGTCGTAGATCCACTCGGCGCCCGCGCGCATGACGATGAACGCAGGGAAGGCGGCGTAGAGCATCGAGCGAAAGCCGAGCGAGAGCGCCTGCACCGAGCCGCCGCGCCAGGCCGGCGCGAGGAACAGCAGCGCGAGCAACAGGGCGCCGATCAGGGCCATCGCGCCGAGCACGTGGACGAAGAGGGGCAGGTCCCAGTCGTTGGGGCGGATGACAGCCAGCGCGTCCAGCTCAGGCCCCCGGCTTGAAGATCATCATGAAGAGCAGCGCGACCACCAGGGCGGCGCGCAGCCAGTGAAAGACGGGCGGGACCGGCTCGGCGTCCTCGTCTGAGCCGCCCAGGCGCGAGCGGTCCCCGACCCCGCCGGCGGCCAGCCAGAGCACGATCGCGCCGACGATCCAGCCGTCGGTGATCTCGTAGTCGTCGAGCGCGAGCCAGACGCCGAAGATCAGGGTCCCGATCAGGCCGATTCCCCAGATCGGATCGGCGATCTTGAACGCCCGCCGGTCGACCGGGGCGCCGACGGCGACCGCGAGGTAGACGACCGTGGTGGCGCCGACAGCGAACGCCGCGAGGACGTGCAGGAGGAGCACGGTCTCGTTCATCGCGCGCCGCAACCTATCGACGCGGGCGGTCGGATACCCTCGACGGCCGATGGCGACGACCGAGGAGAGCGCCCGGTCTGGGGCCGCCGGTGGGGCGGCGACCGGCCCGGTCCACGGCGGCAAGCTGGTCGCCAAGACGCTCAAGTCGCGCGGCGTCTCCCACCTGTTCACGCTCTCCGGGGGCCACCTGTTCTCGATCTACGACGGCTGCAAGGCCGAGGGGATCGAGATCGTCGACACCCGCCACGAGCAGTCGGCCGCCTGGGCGGCGGAGGGGTTTGCGAAGGCGACGCGGCAGGTCGGCGTCTGCGCCCTGACCGCCGGCCCGGGGGTGACCAACGGGATGAGCGCGCTCGCCGGCGCCCAGCAGAACCGCTCGCCGCTGGTGGTGCTTGGCGGGCGCGCGCCGGAGATGCGCTGGGGCTCGGGCTCGCTCCAGGAGATCGACCACCTGCCGTTCGTCTCCCCGCTGACCAAGAACGCCGAGACGGTCAAGCAGACCAACGAGATCCCGGCCGCGACCGCCCGCGCGATCGACATCGCGCTCACGCAGCCGAGCGGCCCGACCTACGTCGACTACCCGCTCGACATCGTCTTCTCCGAAGCAGAGGCGGGGGTGACCGACCCCGAGCAGCCGCTCGGCCCGGTCGCCGAGGAGGCAGAGCAGGCGGCGAAGCTGCTCGCCGAGGCCGAGCGCCCGGCGATCATGGCCGGCACCGGCGTCTACTGGGCGTGGGGCGAGGACGAGCTGCGCTCGCTCGCCGAGGCGCTCGGGATCCCGGTGTTCCTCAACGGCATGGGGCGCGGCTGCCTGCCCGCCGACCACGAGCTCTGCTTCAGCCGCGCCCGCGGCCAGGGCCTGAAGGAGGCAGACGTGGCGCTGGTGATCGGCGTCCCGCTCGACTTCCGGCTCGGCTTCGGCGGGAGCTTCGGCGAGGAGACGACGCTGATCTCGCTCGACGAGGCCGAGAACCGGCTCGAGACGACCAGGCAGGCCGACCTCGAGCTGGTCGGCGGGATCCCGACGACGCTTCGGGCGCTGCGCGAGGCGGCGGTGCCGGTCCGGGCCGCGGCCGGCGGCGCGGACGCCACCGCGCCCTGGGTGCGAGCGCTGCACGAGACCGAGACCGAGAAGCGCGAGGCCGAGCAGCCAGAGCTAAACGACGATCGCGCCCCGCTGCACCCGCTCCGCGTCTACAACGAGCTGGGCGATCTGCTCGACCGCAACGCGATCGTGATCGGCGACGGCGGCGACTTCGTCTCCTACGCCGGCCGCGTGGTCAACACCTACGAGCCCGGCTGCTGGATGGACCCCGGCCCCTACGGCTGCCTCGGCGCCGGCCCCGGCCAGGCGATCGGCGCCAAGATCGCCCACCCCGACCGCCAGGTCGTCTGCCTGCTCGGCGACGGCGCCTTCGGCTTCAGCGGCCTCGAGTTCGACACCATGGCCCGCCACGGCCTGCCGGTGGTCGGCGTGGTCGGCAACAACGGGATCTGGGCGCTCGAATACCACCCGATGAAGTTCCTCTACGGCTACCAGGTCGCGGGCGACCTGCGGCCGGCGACACGCTACGACGAGGTTGTGCAGGCGCTCGGCGGGCACGGCGAGCTGGTCCACCATCCGGCTGAGCTGCGGCCGGCACTCGAGCGCGCCTTCGCGAGCGGCAAGCCGGCGCTCGTCAACGTGCTCACCGACCCCGAGGTGGTGTACCCACGGAAGGCCGTCCTGGCCTGACCCGCCCGCTCGCAAACCGGCCCCGGCTCGGGCGGCTGCTCGCCGACGCCGGCGTCGATCTGCTCGTCGCCACCTCGCCGCCCAACGTCACCTACCTCAGCCGGTGACGCCCTCGACCTCGGCGTCGGCGAGCGCGAGCCCGTGGTCGAGCGCCTCGAGGATCTTCATCAGCTCGGCCTCCTCGACGATCAGCGGTGGCGCGATGAACAGCGACGTCTGCTCGCCGCTCGTCGCGATCATCACCCCGGCCTCGAGAACGCGCGCCGCGACCTTCGAGGCGAGCGGCTCGGGATCGTGGCCCTCCCAGTCGCGCCAGCTCGGGCCGTGGAATTCGATCGTCCAGTGCAGCCCGCGGCCGTCGATTCGCGAGATCCCGGGGTGGGCGTCGGCCAGCCGCTCCATCTCGCGCGCGAGCAGCCCGTCGAAGTCGAGGGCTCGCTGCCAGATCCCGTCGCGGGCCGAAACCCGGATATGGGCCTCGATCGCGGCGACCTCGACCGGGTGCGCGCGGTAGCTGCTGTAGGACTGCCAGCCGGCCTCCTCCATCCGTTCGAGCAGCTCGCGCGAGAGCACCGCCGCGCCGGCCGGCGCTCCGCCCGCCGCGAGTCCCTTGCCCATCGTGACGATGTCGGGGCGCGAGTCGGCGGCCTGGAACTGAAACCAGCGGCCGACCCGGCCGAGGCCGGTGACCGTCTCGTCGGCGATCCAGAGCGCTCCTGCTTCGCGGGCGAGCTCGGCGAGCTGGTCCTGGTGGTACGGCTGGTGGTAGATCCCGCCCTGGCTGTAGTCGATCAGCACCGCGGCAACGTCGGCGAGGCCCGGACCGGCGTCGGCGAGCGCCGCGCGGTCGGCCTCCGGGTCGGGCTCGGGCCCCGCGATCCGCGCCCCGCTCGGCGCGGGTAGCTCGCGGACGCTGGAAAGTCGCGGCGGGGCGAGCGTGCGGTCGCGGTAGGCGAGCCCGCCGTGCCAGTGGGGCTGCACGGTCAGCTCGCGGGAGAGCCCGACCCCGCCGTGGTAGGCGCGCTCGCGCGTCGCCAGCGCGGGCCGCCCGCTGAGCGCCTGGGCCAGCGACAGCGTCGCGTCGTTCGCCTCGCCGGCGCTGATGAAGAACCTGACCGCGCCGGCCCAGTCCTCGCCCGCGAGCGCGGTGTCGAGGAGCGCCTCGGCGGCGGCATCGCGGCCGCCCCAGCGAACGCCCTCGTTGATCGCCGGGGCCGTCGCCGCCGCCCGCACCGCCTCGACGATCTCGGGGTGGGCGTGGCCGAGCGGGGCGGCGGTGTTGGTGCCGTCGATCACCCGCCGCCCGTCGTCGAGCTCGAGCCAGATGCCCTCGCCGCGGACGACGAGCGGCTGCGAGCCCGCTGTCAGCGAGGTCGAGAGAACCCTGCCCGGCGCCTCTGTCACTTCCTCACCTCGCCGCCGAAGCCCCAGCGCGAGGCCTCGACGCCCTCGAGCAGGACCCAGGTCTCGTCGCGAAGCTCCTCGCCGTACACCTCGCAGAGCGCATCGGTGAGCTTCGCGATCAGTCGCTCCGCCGCCTGCGGATCCTCGAACCGTCGCTCGAACGCCTTCACCTCGATCAGCGGCATTGCCGTCTCCTTTCGGTCACTGCGACAGGCCGAGCAGCTTCGCCGGGTTCGCCTTCGTCATCTTCTCGAGCTCGTCGTAGTCGGCGCCGACGTCGAGCATCGAGCTGAGCAACATCCTGATCCCCTCGGGGTGCGGCGCCGCCGAGGGCTGGCCGAGGTCGGAGCTGAGGACGAGGCGGTCGCCGCCGAGCTCCCCGATCCAGGCGGCGAGCTCGTCCGGCTTCTGCTCCCAGAAGACCGGCGAGACGCAGGAGACGGCCACGTACTCGAGGTAGGCGCCGCTCTCGATCAGCTCCCTCTGGATCTCCGGCTCGTACCGGGTCAGCGCCCAGTTGGCGTGGGTGACGAGGAGCTTCGTCACCCCCCGCGCCTTCGCCTCGGCCAGCAGGGCGCGGGTCTCATCGAGGCTGAGGTGGCCGGTGGCGAGGCAGGCGTCGGCCTCCGCGACCAGGGCGCAGATCTCGCCGGCCTCGGGTTTCAGATTCCCGGCCTCGTCGAAGACCGTGACCCCATCGCCCGGACGCTGTGGCTGCATCCGCCCGAGCTGGGGATAGTCGGGCGTCTCGAAGTAGTCGGCGTGGTGCTTTGAGTGATTGCTCGGCATCCACACCACGCGGGCGCCGTACTGGAGGGCCGCCTGGACCACCCACGGGTTGAGCCCGCCGACCGAGCGGTTCAGCACCACCCCGCCGAACACGTTCAGGTGCGGGAACAGCTTGCCGACGTGGTAGGCGCGGCCGGTCGTCGAGCTGTCGTGGTCCTTGAGCACGACCCCGCGCATCCCGTAGTCCATCGCGTGCGAGGCGAGGTCGCTGTCGTCGATCGGGCGCCGAAACAGCGCCGGGTGGGTGTGGGCGTGCATGTCGATCGCGTCGACCAGCAGTTTCCGATCCGGATCCACTATCTCTCCTTCTCGTCGCTGGGCTGGGCTGGTTCGGGCTCGGCATGGATCGGCCCGATCGTGCGGCTGAGGCTGGCGCCGCCGCGACCGGTGCGTGCCGACACCACCTCGGCGAGGATCGAGACCGCCGTTTCCTCCGGCGTTCGGGCGCCGAGGTCGAGGCCGCACGGGGCGTGAAGCCTGGCGAGCTCGCCCTCGGCGACCCCCGCGTCGCGAAGTCGCCGGACCCGCTCCGCCTGGGTTCGGCGGCTGCCGAGCGCGCCGACGTATCCGGCGCCGCTTCGAAGCGAGCTCCGCAACGCCGGCTCGTCGAACTTCGGGTCGTGGGTGAAGACGAGGACGACGTCGCGCGGGCCGAGCTCGCGAGCGGCGAGGTCGCGATCCGGCCAGTCGACGACGACGTCGGCGACCTCGGCGAACCGCCGACCCCGGGCGAACGCGGCGCGGGCGTCGCAGATCGTCACCCGGTAGCCGAGCGCGTGGGCCAGTCGGGCGACGGCGACCGAGTAGTCGATCGCGCCGTAGATCACCATCTCGGGCCGGCTCGCGAACGCCTGGATGCAGACGGCGAGCTCGGAGCCCATCACCTCGCCGCCCGCTCCGTAGCGCCGCGTCCGCGACACCCCCTCGTCCATGAACCCGCGCGCCTCGCGCTCGACCGTCGAGTCGAGCAGCGGCGTGACGCCGAGGCCGCCGACGATCGCATCGTCAAGGATCGCCAGCTTTGCTCCGGCGCCGGGACCGTCGAGGAGCGTCGCCAGTGCTGCCGGGCGGCCCGCAGTGACCGCCTCGGTGACCGCGAGCAGTGCCGCTCGAACGCCGGGATCGACCTCGTGGACGAAGACCGAAACCGTGCCCCCGCACATCAGCCCGACCCCGGCCGCCTCGTCGTCGGAGATTCCGTACGAGACCAACCGCGGCTCGGCTCGGCGCAGCACCTCGCGCGCTTCGGCGACGAGCGCGCTCTCGACGCAGCCGCCGGTGACGGTGCCCTCGACCCGGCCGCTGTCGTCGATCATCATCTCGGCCCCCGGATCGAGCGGCGCCGAGCCGATCCGCTCGACGAGCGTCGCGGCGACGACCCGGTGGCCGCCGGCAAGCCACTCGGCGGCGATCTGGCGCGGTGTCGATGAGCCGGTGGTGGCGATCATCGGCCGACCCCCTCCGCGTTGCCGCACCAGTTCAGCGCGGCGGTCGCCAGCGCCTTCGCACAGGCGACGAGGTCATCGACCGGGACGTGCTCATCGACCGCGTGGGCGATCGTCTCGCCGTCATTCGAGAGCCCGGACGGCCCGTAGCTGATCGTCGGCGTTCCGAACCGCGTCAGCGTCGCCGCGTCGTGCCAGCCCTGAAGGGCCGCGACCTTGCCGGGGCGGCCGACCGCGTCGCCGGCGGCGAGCGCCGACTCGACGATCGGGTGCTCGGCGGCGATCTCGGCCGGGGCGAGGTTCGTACCCCACGCGAAGCTCGGCGGGTGCTCGGCGAGCCACGGGTCCTCGCGGGCGCGCTCGAGGATCCAGTCCTCGATCTCGCGCTCGAGCTTTGCGCCCCAGCCGCCGTCGGCATCGCCCTGTTCGGGCAGGTAGGTGACGTCGATGGTCGTCGTGCACGAGGCCGGGTAGCTGACCCACCACTCGCCTCCCTGGATTACGGTCGGGATCAGCTCGCCCGGGGCGAGCAGGGGGTGGTCGCCGGCCGCGGAGCGCCAGCGCTCGCGAAGCTCGCGGACCGCGTCGAGGACGATCGTCGTCTTCTCGATCGCGTTGACCGCGCCGCCCTCGCGCCAGTCGGGCTGCGGCATCTCGGCGTGTCCGGGCCGGCCCTCGACCGTCACCGTCGGGTTGAGGATGCCGCGGCAGGCGATCCACGGCTCGAACCCGGTCGCCTCGGGGACGATCCCGGCGTCGGCAGCGACCCCCCGCGCCGCCAGGGCCAGGGTGCCGGCGCCGTTCCACTCCTCGTCGGTCACGGTGGTGAGGATCAGCTCGCCGGCCAGCTCGACCCCGGACTCGACGAGCGCCAGCGCCGCCTCGACCATCGCGGCGACGCCGCCCTTCATGTCGCAGGCGCCGCGTCCGTAGAGCGAGCCGTCGCGGACCTCTGGCTCGAACGGGTCACTCGTCCAGCGCTTCCGCGGCTCGGCCGAGACGACGTCGACGTGTCCGTTCAAGAGCAGGCTTCGCCCCTCGGCGGCGCCGCGAAAGCGAGCGACGAGCTGCGGCCGCCCCGCGAAGCCGAGCCGAGCCGGCACCTGGCGGTGCCAGCGGTCGAGCTCGCCGAGCTCGGGCTCCCAGAGCTCGACCTCGGCGCCGGCGGCGCGGAGCCGCTCGGCGAGCAGCTCCTGGAGGACCGCCTCCTCGCGGGCGGGCTCGTCGGGCTCGCCGCGGGTCGTGGTGTCGAAGCGGATCAGCTCGGAGGCCAGCCCGACGAGCTCGTCCGAGCGCGCCTCGATCGTCTCGCAGACGAGGCGCTCTGCGCTCACACCTGGGCCTCGAGCTCGGCAGCGGCTCGCAGGCTCTCCTCGCGCACCGACTCGAGCAGCTGCGCCTTGTACTCGAAGAACTCGGGGGTCGAGAAGACCTCGAAGGTACGCGGGCGGTCGATTTTGACCTCGATGTCCTCCTTGATCTGCCCCGGGCGGGAGGTCATCACCAGGACCCGATCCGAGAGGAACACCGCCTCGTCGATGTCGTGGGTCACGAACAGAACCGTCAGCCGGTGCTCCTCCCAGACTCGCGTCAGCAGCTCCTGCATCAGCTGTCGCGTCTGCGCGTCGAGGGCGCCGAACGGCTCGTCCATCAGCAGCACCTGCGGCTTGTAGGAGAGCGCCCGCGCGATCGCCACCCGCTGGCGCATGCCGCCCGAGAGCTGGCTCGGGTAGGAGTCGGCGAAGCGGTCGAGCCCGACCAGGTCGAGATGCTCGCGGGCGACCTCGGAGCGTTCGGCGCCCGATCCCTGGAGCGCGAACTCGACGTTCTTTTGCGCGGTCAGCCAGGGGAACAGCGTGTAGGACTGAAAGACGACGCCGCGATCGCGTCCGGGCGCCAGCACCGGCTCGCCGTTCACCATCACCTCGCCCTCGGTCTCCTCCTCGAGCCCGGCGATGATCGAGAGCAGCGTCGACTTGCCGCAGCCGCTGGTGCCGATGACGGTCACGAACTCCTTCTCGGCAATGTCGAGGTCGACCCCGTCGAGAGCGACCAGCTCGCCGTCTCCGCTCTCGAACACCTTGCGCACGCCGCGCACCGAAAGCTTCGCGGCGTCGTTCATCGCCCGCCCTCCGCCCAGCGGAAGAGCCGCCTGCCGGAGAACTTCATCACCTGGTCCATGATCAGCCCGAGCAGTCCGATCACGAGGATGCCGACGAAGATCGTCTCCGTCTGGAAGAAGCGCTGGGCGACCACGATCCGGTGTCCGAGCCCTTCCGATGCAGCGACCAGCTCGGCGACGACGAGCCAGGTCCACGCCCAGCCGAGCGTGATCCGCAGCGTGTCCCAGATCGCCGGCGCGCTCGCGGGGAGGACGACGCGGCGCAGCACCGTGCGGTCCTTCATCCCGAGCGTGTAGCCGATGTCGACGTACTCGCGGGGAACCCGCTTCACGTTGTCCATCACCAACAGCACCTGCTGGAAGAAGGTGCCGATCCAGATGATCAGCCACTTCTGCGTCTCGTCGACCCCGACCCAGACGATCGACAGCGGCACGAACGCGACCGCCGGCATGTAGCGGATGAAGTCGACGGCCGGCTCGATCCCCGCCTCGGCGGCCCGGTAGGTGCCGATCAGGATCCCGATCGGTAGCGCCATCGCGGTCGCGATTGCGAAGCCGATCGTGATCCGGACGAAGCTCACCCGGGTGTCATCCCAGAGCGTCCCCTCCTTGGCCAGGTCGACCGCGTTGTTCCAGACGTCGGCTGGCGAGGGCAGGAAGATGTCCTTCGCGAGGTTGAGCGCGGCGGCCAGCCACCAGCCGCCGAGCAGCAGCGCGAACGAGAGGATCGCGATCGCCATGTAGACCCGCGGGTCGATCGGGCTGTAGAGGCGGAAGAGCTTGCGCTTGCGCTTCTGCTTGCGGGCACGGGCGGCAGCCGGGGCCCTACGAGGGCCTCCGGCTACCGCCCTGTCTGCAGCGCCCGCCATGCGGACTACTCGCTTCCGAGCGCGTCCTCGCCGAACGACGTGTCGAGGTAATCCGTGACCTCGGGCTCCGAGTCGATCTGGCCCTGGTCGACCATGATCGTGCGGATGTCGTTCCAGAGCGCCTCGTACTCGTTCTCGAGGTAGTCCTGCGACTCCTGGAGGTCGAACAGCTGAACGCCCTCGAAGCTGGCGGTCAGCGCCGCGGGCCTCTCGCCGACGTTCTCGGCGATGATTGCCTGGCCCTCCTCGGTGTTCTGGTTGTAGTAGTCGATCGCGTCACCCCACGCCTGGAGCACGCCGACGACCGCCTCCGGGTTCTCCTCGGCGAACTCGGTGTTGATCGCGAGCGCGTCCGAGATCAGCCCGGGGCGCTCCGCCGCCGTGTAGATGACCTCGCAGTTCTCGCCCTCCTCGACCGCCGCCTGCAGGTACGGCTCGTAGGTGACCGCGATGTCGACCCGGCCGGCGACCGCCGCAGTGCCCGCGTCGGAGGCCGGGATCGGCGTGTAGTCGACCGACTCGAAGTCGATCTCCGCCTCCGCCTCGTTGAGCGCGTGGCGGAAGAGCACGTCGGAGACCGAGAACTCCTCGAACGCGACCTTGAGGTCGTCGACGTTTGCGATGTCCTCGATCGAACCGACGTCGGGGCTGCAGGAGACGACCGCGTCGGCCTCCAGCGAGAAGTCCTCCATCAGCACGATCTTGTAGTCGAGGCCGAGATCGGCCAGCCGGATCAGCGTGTTGTTGGCGTTGTTCGCGCCCTGGAAGCGACCGCTCGCAAACCCGGACTCGAGGTCCTGGTCGGTCGAGAAGTTGACGAGCGAGATGTCGACGCCGTGGTCGGTGTCGAACCCCTGCTCGTCGGCGATGTAGAACGGCCCGTAGCCGATCCACGGCTGGGTTCCGATCTTCACCTCGACCGGCGCGCCGGTCGGCTCACCGTCGCCGGCCACCTCGCCGTCGTCATCGTCGTCGCCGCATGCCGCTACCAGCACCCCGAGCAGCAACATCAGGGCGGCGATCGAGCCGATCCGCCGTATGTGTTTCCTTATCGCCATTGATCTCCTCCAGTCGTGCTGTTTTCGGGTTTCAAGTCTGTATCGCCAGCGCGTCCGATCTGCCGCGGTTCAGCTCGACCGGGAGTCCCCGCCGCGCGTGGCGGACCAACGCTCCCGCCTCCCTGTCGGCCCGCGCGATCAGGTTGTCGAGCTCGATCCTGTGGACGAGCAGAGCCGGGTCCGGGGTCTCCCCCTGCTTCGCTCTCGGCGCCTCCGCGACCACGTCGCCGAGCGGTGAGATGATCCGGCTCGCCCCGAGGAAGGTCGTCGCCCCGCGCGTCCCGCACTGGTTGGCCATGATCCACCACTGACCGTTGCTGAGCGCGTTGGCGGGATAGATCCGGTCCCACCAGCTCTCCGCCGCCAGCTCGTAGGCGTTCACCTGGATCACGACTCGTGCTCCCGAGCTCCGAAGCGCCCGTGCCACCTCCGGGAAATCCCCGTCGAAGCAGACGAGGAGCCCGATGCGACCGAGCAGCTCGGTGTCGCATGCGGTCACGCATGCGCCCGGCTCGAACGCGAGATCCTCGTGCATCGGCCGGTAGAGGTGGGCCTTGCGGTGCGTCGCGTGAAGTGATCCGTCCGGCGAGAAGAGCAGGGCGGTGTTGAAGATCCCGTGATCGGTGCGCTCCGGCACGCTGCCGGCGGCGAGCCAGATGCCGTGCTCGCGGGCGGTCCTCGCCAACGCCCGGGTCCGTGCGCCGTCGATCGTCTCGGCGCGTCGTCGCACCTCCTTCGCGACGGCGGCCGGGTGGGCGGGATCGTGCGCGCAGGGCCAGAGCTCGGGAAGCACGACGAGCTCGCAGCCCTCGACTGCGAGTTGCTCGATGTACGGCCCCGCATCCCCCAGCGTGTCGCCGGAGTCGCCGCCGACGGGAAGCCACTGCGCGATCCCGACGACGACCTCCCGCTGGCTCGTGGTGCCCACGCCGACCTACTCCTCTCCGAGCGCCTGCTCGCCGAACGAGGTGTCGAGGTAGTCGTCCACGTTGGGCTCGGCTTCGATCTGACCCTGCTCGGCGAGGATCGACGCGACGTCATTCCAGAGGTCGTCGTAGTCCTCCTCGAGATAGTCGTGGGACTCCTGGAGGCCGAACAGGCGCACACCCTCGAAGCTGGCGCTCAGCGCCTGCGGCCTCTCGCCGACGTTCTCGGCGATGATCGCCTGCGCTTCCTCCGTGCTCTGCTCGTAGAAGTCGATCGCCTCGCCCCAGGCGCGCAGGACGCCGGCGATCGCGTCGGGGTTCTCCTCGGCGAACTGGCTGTTCACCGCGAGCACGTCGGAGATCAGCCCGGGGCGCTCGTTGGCGGTGTAGAGGACCTCGCAGTCCTCGCCCTCCTCGAGCGCCGCCTGCAGGTAGGGCTCGTAGGTGGCCGCGACATCGACCCGGCCCGCCGCGACGGCCGCGCCCGCGTCCGAGGGCGGCGCCGGGACGTACTCGAGCGCGTCGAAGTCGACGCCCGCCTCGTTCAGCGCGTAGCGGAAGAGCACGTCGGAGACCGAGAACTCCTCGAACGCGACGTTGACGCCGTCGACGGTGCCGATGTCCTCGATCGAGCGAATCTCCGGGTTGCAGGAAACGATCGCGTCGGCCTGGAGGGAGAAGTCCTCCATCAGCGTGACCTTGTAGTCGAGGCCCAGGTCGGCGAGCCGGATGACGTCGTTGGTGGCGCTGTTCGCGGCCTGGAACCTCTCGCTCGCGAAGCCGGATTCGAGCTCCTGGCGGCCCGAGAAGTTGACCAGCTGGATGTCGACCCCGTGCTCCTCGTCGAAGCCCTGCTCGTCGGCGATCCAGAACGGGCCGTAGCCGATCCACGGCTGGGTTCCGATCTTCACCTCCGTCACCTCGCCGGCACCGGCGCCGTCGGTGGCTGCCGTGTCGTCATCGTCGTCGTCGCCACAGGCGGCGACCAGGACCGCGAGCAGCATCGTCAGCGCCGCGATCAGGCCAAGCCTCGCCAAGGAGTGTCGTCTCATCGCCAGTTCCGTCCCTTCGGGTGGAGTTTGCACGGGGTCCTCAGAGCGTTTGTCCATGCTTCCTTTCAGTCGAATTCAAAGCTTGATCCAGGTCGTTTTCAGGCCGGTGTACTTGTCGATCGCGTGCAGGGAGAGGTCACGGCCGAAGCCGGATTCCTTGAACCCGCCGAACGGCGTCTGCGGGCCGAGCGCGTCGACGGTGTTGACCGAGACCGTGCCGACCCGCAGCCGGCGGGCGAGCCGGTGGGCGCGGGCGAGGTTCGAGGTCCAGATCGAGGCGGCGAGGCCGTAGCGGGTCGCGTTTGCGACCTCGAGCGCCTCGTCCTCTTGCTCGAAGTCGAGCACCGCCAGCACCGGCCCGAAAACCTCCTCCTGGGCGACCCGGTGGTCGTTCGGGAGCCCCTCGAGCACGGTCGGCTCGACGAAGCAGCGGTCGTGGCCGTTGACTGCGACCCGGCCGCCGCCGTGGCGCACCGTGCCGCCGTCGCGCGCGGCCTCGATGTAGGCGAGCACCCGCTCGGCGTGCTGCTCGTCGACCAGCGGGCCCATCGTCGTCTCGGGGTCGAGCGGGTCGCCGACCCTGACCGCGCGTGCGCGCTCCAACAGCCGCTCGACGAACTCGTCGCGAATCGAGCGTTCGACGAGCAGCCGCGAGTTGGCCGAGCAGACCTCTCCCTGGTTGAAGAAGATCCCGAACGCGGCCATGTCGGCGGCGCGGTCGAGGTCCTCGGCGTCGGCGAAGACGAGGTTGGGGCTCTTGCCGCCGCACTCGAGCCAGACCGGCTTCGCGTTCGACTCCGAGGCGTAGCGCTGGAACATCTTTCCGACCTCGGTCGACCCGGTGAACGCGACGCAGTCGACGTCGGGATGGAGGCCGAGCGCCCGGCCGGCGGTCTCGCCGAACCCGGGGATTACGTTCAGGACCCCCGCCGGGAGCCCCGCCTCGGCTCCGAGCTCGGCGAGCCGAAGCACCGAGTGCGGCGACTGCTCGGCCGGCTTCAGCACGACGCTGTTGCCGGCGACGAGCGCCGGGGCGAGCTTCCAGGTGGCGAGGTCGAGCGGGAAGTTCCAGGGGACGACCGCGCCGATCACCCCCAGCGGCTCCCTGGTGACGAGCGCGAGGTCGTCGGCGCCGGTCGGGGCGATCTCGTCGTAGAGCTTGTCGGCCGCCTCCGCGTACCACTGAAAGATCCCGGCGGCGCCGGGGACGTCGATCCCGAGCGCGTCCTCGGCCGGCTTTCCCATGTCGAGCGAGTCGAGCAGCGCCAGCTCCTCGCCGTGCTCGCGGATCAGCTCGGCGAGCCGCAGCAGCACCCGCTTTCGCTCGGCGGGCTCGGCGCGCGACCACTCCCCGGCGGCGAAGGCGCGCCGCGCCGCGCCGACCGCCCGGTCGACGTCCTCGCTGTCGCCGGCGGCGACCTCGGTTACGACCTGGCCGGTCGCCGGGTTGACACGGTCGAACGTCTCGCCCGACGCCGCGTCGGCGAACTCGCCGTCGATGAACGCGCGGCGGCGCGGCTCGAGCCGGGTGGCGATCGCCTTCCACTCCTCGTGCGTGTGGGTCGCCGCGCTCATCCTGCTGCTCCCGTCGCGCCCTAGCCGGGCGGGGCGATCCTTCCGGTGACGTCGGTGCGCTCGAGCACCGAGCGCATCGCGCCGACGACTTCGTCGGCCTCCTCGCGGGACATGATCAACGGCGGCGAGATCACGAGGTTGTGGTCGCAGTCGCGGACGATCACCCCGGTCTCGCGGCGGATCACGTCCTGCGGCGCGGCATCCATCGCCAGCGGGCTGCGGGTATCGCGGTCGCCGACCAGCTCGACCGCGTGCATCATCCCGACCCCGCGCACCTCGCCGACCACCGGCAGCTCCGCCAGCTCGCCGAGGCGCTCGAGGATGTAGGCGCCGGTCTCGAGGCAGCGCTCGAGCAGCCCCTCGCGCTCGATCACGTCGAGGTTGGCGAGCGCGACCGCGCACGAGGTCGGGTGCCCGTTGTAGGTGAACCCCATCGGGAACCCCTCCTCGGTCACCGCCTCGGCGATCTCGTCGCTGACCAGGACGGCGCCCAGCGGCGCGTAGCCGGAGGTGATGCCCTTGGCGGTGACGATGATGTCGGGCTCGACCCCGAAGTGCTCGGCGGCGAACCAGCGCCCGACCCGCCCGTACGCACTCACCACCTCGTCGAAGATGAACGTGATCCCGTGCTCGCGCAGCACTGCCTGGACGCGCGGCCAGTAGTCGTCGGGCGGGATCAGCATCCCGCCGACGCCCATCACCGGCTCGCCGATGAACGCGGCGACCTTCTCCGGGCCGATCTCGGCGATCGTCCGCTCGAGCTCGCTGACGCAGAAGTCGGTCGGGTCTTCGCCGTCGAAGAGCTCGGCCCGGTAGGGCCATGGGGGCGTCAGGTGCGCGACGTGCGGGAGCATCGGCCCGAAGCCCTCGTGGTAGACCGGGAACCCGGTCGCCGTGCCCGATCCGTAGCCGACCCCGTGATAGGCCTGGCGGCGAGCGAGGATCCACGTCCGCTCGCCCGCTCCCCGTCTCGAATGGGCATAGCGGGACAGCTTCAGCGCGGCCTCGTTGCCCTCCGAGCCGCCGCTCGTGAAGTAGACGTGGGTCTGCTTCGGCGGCGAGATCGAGACGAGCAGCTCGGCGAGCTCGATCGCGCGGTCGTTCGAGAACTCCCAGAAGCTCGTGAAGTACTCGAGCCGCTCCATCTGGCGCGCCGCGGCCTCGGCGATCTCGCGCCGGCCGTGTCCGATCTGCGCCAGCCACAGCCCGCCGGTTGCGTCGAGGTACTCGCGGCCCTCGGCGTCGCGGAGCCTGCATCCGTCGCCCTCCACCATCACCACCCGCTCCTCGGTCGAGCGCGGCAGATAAGGATGGATGATCAGCCGCCGATCGACCGTGGCGAGCTCGTCCGCGGTTCGGTCCGATCGCGTTGCGGTCACGCCCATCCGGTTCTCCTCGTTAGTGGCCTCGAGCGTCGGCCCGAGCGAGACTTTATGCCCTTCTTCTCACTTTTCAAAAGTCCATTTCGCATCGTGAAACACCTAGAGGAGAAGACCGATCACCAGGCCGATCACCGCGCCGACCGCGCAGCCGCCGAAGAAAGCCGTGAGCGGCGAGAACGAGACCGGCCGGAAGGCGTCGTCGGCGGCCGCCGCCCGCGGGGCGGGCGGCGGACTCGCCGCC
>JBOGZD010000031.1:0-25687 GCA_050697155.1 Solirubrobacterales bacterium
GTCCCTCCGGTCGCCTCGCTACGCTCTCTATACATACGTCTTATACGTACGTATAGCAGGATGGCGACCACGACGACAGCGAACCCGCAGGCGGCGGATGCCGCCCCCGCCACCAGCCATCGGGAGCGCCTGCTGGCGGCGGCGATCGAGTGCCTGCGCGAGCGCGGCTATGCGCGCACCACGGCACGCGACCTCGTCGCCGCCTCGGGCACCAACCTGGCATCGATCGGCTACCACTTCGGCAGCAAGGAGAACCTGCTCAACGAGGCGATCGCCCAGGGCTTTACGGCCTGGACCGCCGAGATCGAGCGGGCGGCCTTCGCCGACAGCGAGGCGGGTGCGATCGAGCGCCTGGGCATCTCCTTGGAGGCGACGATCGACCGCTTCGCGGAGTTGCGGCCGTTCCTCGTCGCCTTCGTGGAGGCCTTCCCGCAGGCGGTTCGCACGCCCGAGCTGCGTGAGCGCATGGCCGCCGCCTACGAGGAGGTGCGGATCACGGCGGCGGTGCTGGTGCGGCGAGGGCTCGAGGCCGAGGGGATCGAGATCGGCGAGGCCGAGTCAGAGACGATCGCCTCGGTGCTGATCGCCGTCTGCGACGGCCTCATCCTCCAGTGGCTGGTCGACCCCGACCGGGTCCCGAGCTCGCGTCAGCTGCTCGCCGGCGCCGGAGCCGCGCTGGCTGCCGTCTCGCGCCGGTAGTCGCGGTACTCGCGGTAGGCGATCTGCAGCGAGGCGGCGACCGGAATCGCCAGGATCGCCCCGACGACGCCGAACAGGGTGGCGCCGAAGAGCACCGAGATCAGGATCAGGAAGGGCTCGATCTGCACCGCGCGGCCCTGGATCCGCGGCTGGATCACGTAGTTCTCGATCTGCTGGTAGCCGATCGCCCAGATGACCCAGATGATCAGGCCGAGCGGGAAGTTGACGAACAGCATCACGACCCCGACGATCACGGCCGCGATCGTCGCGCCGACGACCGGGATCAGGTCGAAGAAGAAGATGATCAGCGCCAGGGCGCCGGCGAACGGAGCCCCTAGGATCGAGAGCACGATGAACGCGAGTACCGCGGCGATCGTCGCCTGGAGCATCGCCCCGCCGACGTAGTTGCCGATCGCGTTGGCGATGTGGCGCAGGGCGCGGTCGACCTGCTCGCGCCGCTCGGGCGGCTGGGCGTGCACGAATGCGTCCACCCAGCGCGGGCCCCCGCCGACCATGAAGATGCTCAGGATCAGGATCGTCACCCCGGCGAAGACCGAGTTGACGACGCCGATGCCGATGTCGCTGAGGATGCCGGCGGCGTCGCCGATCTGGCTCGGCAGCTCGCTCGCAGCCGACTCGATCTCCGAGGTGAAGTCGTACTTCTCGTTCAGGTCGTTGAGGGTCTCGTTGTCCTGGACGAACTCGGTCACGTCCTGCGCATAGCCCGGGATGTCGTTGGCGAGGTCCTCGGCCTGGCCGACGATCTCGGGGATCAGCAGCGCGCCGACCGCGACCGGGACCAGGATCAGCGCGAGGTAGGAGAGCGCGATCGCAGGCCCCCGCTTCATCACCCGGCTGAGCACGTTCACCGGTCCCGACATCGCGACCGCGATGAACGCCGCGATCACGATCCAGGTGAGCGGCTGGCGCAGCAGGTAGATGACGTAGAGCGTGAACGCGACGGCGACCACGATCAGCACCGTCCGAAGCACGGCGCGGCCGAACGGATCGCGCGGTGTCATCACCGCCATCACATCCGCATAGTTCGGCGGCGTGAGGCGGTTTCCTCGCCTTATGGAAGCTAGACGACCGGGTTCTCGAGGCGCCCGAGGCCGTCGGCCTCGAGCGCGACCACGTCGCCGGGCTCGATGAAGCGACCGTCGGGACGCTCTGGGTCGGCAAGCGGCCCCAGCTCGAGCAGGCAGCCGCCGGCGAGCGTTCCCGAGCCGAGCACGTCGCCGGGCCGCAGCCGGGTATCGCGGGCCGCGTGGGCGAGGATCTCGGGCCAGCCGAAGTGCTGGCCGCCACTGTCCGAGGAGGCGATCTCGTCGCCGTTCACGATCACCCGGGCGCCGAGCTGCAGCCGCCCATCCTCGTAGGGGAGCTCGTCGGGGGTGACCAGCAACGGCCCGAGGCTGGTGGCGAAGTCCTTCGCCTTGTGCGGCCCGAGCCCGACGGTCATCTCCTGAGCCTGGACGTCGCGCGCCGACCAGTCGTTCATCAGCGTAAACCCGGCGATCCCCAACCCCGTCTCGTCGAGGCCGGCGCCGGCCACCGGCACCCCGACAATCGCGGCCAGCTCGAGCTCGAAGTCGAGCATCCGCGTCGCCGGCGGCCGCTCGACCGCCTCCCCCGGGCCCCTGATCGAGGCCGGGTTGGAGAAGTAGAACGCCGGCGCCTCGTACCAGTACGGCGCCACTTTCGTGCCGCGCAGCCGCGCCCCCGCCGCCACGTGCTCCTCGAAGGCGTAGAAGTCGCGCAGCGACGGCGGCTCCGGGACCGGCGCCAGCGTCCGCAGATCGCCGATGTCGAGTGGCTCGCCGGTCCGCTCCCGCCCCTCGCCCCGAAGCCACGCGATCACCGACCCGGCGGCGAGCCGGTAGACAGTCTCCCCCTCGAGCTCGCCGACCAATCGTGACCCCTCACCGGCCTGGAAGGTGCCGACCTTCACCGCACGTTGCCGCAGGCGATTCCCGGGTTCGCGTGTGCGGGGTGACCCGGGTGGCGGGCTTCTGGGCGAAGCTGTGGAAGAAGGTCGGGCAGGATGCCGCCACCTCCGCCGTCATCCGGCGGCAGGAGTCCGGTCGAGTCGTACTGCTGAATGAGCAGGTAGTAGCCGCGGCGGACAACGCTCTCTGGGGCCTTCTCGCGCAGCTTCGCCGACGCGACCCCGTTCGCGTCGGCGACCAGGTCATCGCCGGGGGAGACCGCGAAGCGCGAGACCTGGCGGTGGCAACGGCCGCGGGGGCCGATCAGGTGCCAGTCGTGGGCCGAGCCCGGCTCGAGCCCGGTGACGGTGACGTGCCCGCGCAGGCGGCGGCGCTTCTGGCGCAGGTAGGCGCTGCCGGTCGGGCCGGCGGCGGCGAGCGGCCGGATCTCGAAGTTGGCCGAGCGCGCCTTCTTCGGCGGCGGCTTCACGCCGGTGCCGGCTTCGCTCAGCGCGGGTCCCGCGACGAGCGCCACGGCGCCCGCCAGCAAGAGCGCCGAGCGGATAGCGTGCGGTCTGCAGCCTGGCCGGCCCATCGACTGCGCAGGGTAGCCCCACTAGAGCCTTGAACCGACCAACCGCGATTGTTGCCGTGACGGCGATCTCGACCGCCGCGCTCGCCGCCGCGCTCGTGACGGCGGGCCACCCGGAGACGGCCGGCGGCGACTCGGGCGCCGGTGCGAACGATCGGGCCGGCGCGACCGCGGCCCGCGGGCACCAGTTCTGCCTCGGCCGATTCGCGACCATTGGCGGCACGGCGCAGGACGACGTCCTGCGCGGGACCAGCGGCCCCGACGTGATCGCCGGGGGCGGCGGCGATGACAAGCTCTACGGCCTCGGCGGCCGCGACCGGATCTGCGGCGGCCCCGGGCGCGACTTGCTCGCCGGCGGCGGCGGAAAGGACCGCTGCAAGGGCGGCCCCGGGCGCGACCGGACGCGCAAGTGCTGATGCCCCCTCCGTACGTCGCGTAAGCGCGGCGCCTGGAATGGCTCGATGCTCGTCTACGGTTGAGCCGTGAGCGCGATCGAGGATCTGCGCCGCGCCCTGGGCGAGACCAGCGATCTCGGCCGGGCGCGGGCGCTGCTCGCCTGGGACGAGCGGACGATGATGCCCCGGCGCGGCGGCCCGGCGCGTGCCGAGCAGCTCGCCACCCTGGTCCGGCTGCGCCACGAGCTGTTCACGTCGGACGAGCTCGGCCGGAAGCTGGAGTCCGCCGCCGCCGAGACACAGGGCGCCGCGGAGGACTCGTTCGAGGCGAGCCTGGTGCGGGTCACCCGGCGCGAGTGGGAGAAGGCCCGCAGGGTCCCGGCCGAGCTTCGCGCCGAGACCACCCGGGTCACCTCGATCGCCGAGCACGCCTGGGAGGACGCCCGCGAGCGCTCGGACTTCGCCGCCTTCCTCCCCCACCTCGAGCAGGTGGTCGAGCTGACGCGCCGTTACGTCGAGTGCTTCGACGTCGAGCACCCCTACGACGCCCTGCTCGACGACTTCGAGCCGGAGATGAAGACCGCGCAGCTACGGCCGGTGCTCGATCGGCTGCGCGACGGCCTTCGACCGCTGCTCGCCGAGCTGATGGAGCACGAGGGCGCCGTTGACGACTCGGCGCTCTACGGCGAGTTCGACCTCCAGGCGCAGGCTGCGCTCGCGCGCGAGGTGGTCGCGTCGCTGCCGCTCGAGCCCGGCGCCTGGCGCGTCGACGAAACCGTGCACCCGTTCGCGACCGGTGTCGCGATATCCGACCTGCGGATCACCACGCGCTACGAGTCCGACTACGTGGGCTCGTCGCTGTGGTCGGTGATCCACGAGGTCGGCCACGCGCTCTATCAGAACGGGATCGCCGCCCAGCTCGAGCGCACGCCCCTGTGCCGCTCGGCCTCGATGGGATTCGACGAGTCCCAGAGCCGCCTGTGGGAGAACTGGGTCGGACGGGGCCGCCCATTCCTCTCGCGGCTGCTGCCGCTGCTCGCCGACGCCTTCCCGGACTCGTTCGCCGAGCTCGACGCCGAGGCCCTGTACCGCGCGGCGAACCGGGTCCGGCGCTCGCTGATCCGGATGGAGGCCGACGAGGTCACCTACAACCTCCACATCGGGCTGCGGTTCGAGCTCGAGCTCGCGATCTTCGAGGACCGCCTCGAGCTCGCCGAGCTGCCGGAGGCCTGGAACGAGCGGATGCGCGAGTACCTCGAGATCGAGGTCCCCGACGACGCCCGCGGAGTGCTCCAGGACGTCCATTGGGCCGCGGGGTCGTTCGGCTACTTCCCCACCTACTCGCTCGGCAACGTGATCGCCGCCCAGGTCTGGGACCGGGCGCGGGCCGCTCTGCCCGACCTCGACGCCCAGCTCGCCGCCGGGGAGCTCGACCCGTTGCGCGACCTCCTCGCCGAGCGCATCTACCGCCACGGCGGCAAGCACCTGCCGGCGGCGATGATCGAGCGCGTCGCCGGCGGCCCGCTCGACCCCGAGCCGCTGCTCCGCCACCTGCGAGCGAAGTTCGGCGAGGTCTACGCGCTCGAACCGGTCGCGCCCGCCTGAGTGCTGCACTTAACGGAGGGCCCTCCGAAGAGGGCCCTCCTCCACGATCGATGGCCGCGGCGTGTCAGCTGACCTCGACCACCGTCTCGCAGTTCTTTGAAACCTTGTCCTTGGCGCGCCGGGACTGTCGCTTCTCCCCGCTCACGAACCGACCCTACCCCGGGGCGACCGGCCGGGTCAAGGGCACGAAAGAGGGCGGCGCCCAAGGCGCCGCCCCTGAAAGCACAAGCTCGTGTCGGGCTAGACGGTGCGCACGTTGGTCGCGCGCGGGCCCTTCTCGCTCTCCTCAGAGTCGAACTCCACCTTCGCGCCGTCGGCGAGGGCGACGCCGCCCTCGACCTGGCTCTGGTGGACGAAGAGGTCGCGGCCGGCCTCGTCGGGGGTGATGAAGCCGAAGCCCTTCTCGTGGTTGAACCACTTCACTGTGCCTGTCTGCATTCTGCCTCCAGGGAACTCTGGTGCTTGCGGTACGAAGGAGCCCTGGTAGGCGCCTGCGGACTGCCGTGCACGATTTACGGCGCGGCAGCCTAGAGGATCGCCTGGATGATCGAATGGCAGCGTGGATCCCGCCTTGCCCTGGAGCGACTGGGCGCTGCTCCCGCCTGCGCTCGAGCTGATCGAGGCGGAGGTCGACGCCGGGCGGCGAGAGGTCGTCGAGTGCGGCTCGGGGGTGAGCACGATCGCGATCGCCCGCCGGCTGGCGGCGGTCGGCGACGGGCGGCTGTGCGCGCTGGAGCACGACCGCGGCTGGGCTGCCGAGATCCGCGGACGGATCGAGGCCGAGGGGCTGGCCGGGCGCGCGCGGGTGATCGAGGCGTCGCTCGGCGAGCACCCGCTCGCGCGGCCCGGGTGCCGGTGGTACTCACAGGCAGCGCTCGCCGACCTGCCCGCGAGCGGAATCGAGCTCCTGCTCGTCGACGGCCCGCCCGCCGGCGACCCCGGGCTCGAGCGCTCGCGCTACCCCGCCCTGCCGGCCCTCGCCGACCGGCTCGCCGGCGACGCCCTCGTCGTCCTCGACGACATCGACCGCCCGGGGGAGCAATGGGTGCTCGGCGCCTGGGAGCGCGAGACGGACTTCCGCTTCGAGCGTAGCCCGGACCTGCGGCTGGCTATCGGGCGCCGACCCAGGCCGGCATCCGCTTGACCCCGTTGACGAAGTTGCCGATCAGCGGCTCGGGCTCGCCGACCTCGAGCTCGGGCAGGCGGGTCAGGAGCTCGGTGAAGATCGAGCGCAGCTGGGTGCGCGCGAGCGCGGCGCCGAGACAGTAGTGGGGGCCGCCGCCGCCGAAGCCAACGTGGCGGTTCGGGGCACGCAGGACGTCGAAGCGCTCGGGGTCCGGGAAGGCGGCGGGATCGCGGTTCGCCGCGGTGTAGAAGAGCACCACCTTCTCCCCCTCGGCGATCGCCTGGCCGCCGAGCTCCGTGTCGCGGGTGGCGGTGCGGCGAAAGGTCATCACCGGGCTCGCCCAGCGCACGAACTCCTCGACCGCTCCCTCGATCCGCCCCGGCAGGTCCTCGGCCAGCAGGGCGCGTTGCTCGGGGAACTCGCATAGCGCCCGCATCGCGTGGCTGGTGGTGTGGCGCGTGGTGTCGTTGCCGGCGACCGCGAGCAGGACGAAGAACGACGAGATCTCCTCGTCGGCGAGCCGCTCGCCGTCGACCTCGGCGGCGACCAGCGCGGACATCAGGTCGTCGACCGGCTCGGAACGCCGTTCGCCGGCGAGCTCGAGCGCCGCCGCGGTGAGCTCGAGGATGCCGTTGAAGAGCAGCTCGGCGGGTTCGCGATCGCCGACCACTTCGGGGTCGTTCCAGCTCACCAGCTCGTCCGCGCGCTCGGTGAGCCGGTCGCGCTCGGCCTCGGGCACGCCCATCATCCCCCAGAGGGTCATCATCGGCAGCCGCTTGGATACCCGCTCGACGAAGTCGAGCTCGGCGCCCGAGCCGAGCTCGGACTCGAGCTCGTCGACGATCCGCAGCGCGTGCCCGGTGATCTGCTCGCTGATCCGCTTGACCTGATGCGGGGAGAACGCCTTCTGCACCAGGCCGCGCAGCTTGGTGTGCCGGGGGGCGTCCATCGGCAGGAACGACTGGGCGGCGTCGAGCAGCTCCTGCGGGGCGTCCTCGAGCATCACGCCGCGGCCGGAGCAGAAGGTCTCCGGGTCGCGGCTGACCGCGCGCACATGCTCGTGGCGAACGACGGCCCAGTAGCCGCCGCTGCTTTCCTCGGGCTCGATCAGGACCGATTCCGGCGGGCGCTGCCAGGAGACCGGGGCCTCGCGCCGCAGGACCTCGAAGGCCTCGGCCCGCTCCGCGGGTGGGCGATGCCAGAACGCCGTGGCCGAGAGGTCGATCCCCTCCGGACTGACGACGCGCGACACGCCCACGCCGCGGAGACTAGCTCCGCGGCGTGGAGGGCCGGCGGCGGGAGGGTTAGGCGTCGGCCTCGGCGAGGCGCTCGGCGCCCGGGGAGCCGAGCTCGACGTGGGCGCGGCTGTCACGCCCGCGGATCAGCACCAGGGTGAGCACCAGGCCGAGCCCGGCGATCACGGCGCCGCCCAGGAAGGCCGACTGAAAGCCCTCGGTGAGCGCGTTCGGGAGCGCCGCGGGATCGCCGCCGGAGCTCGCGACCACGTCGTCGGTGCGCGAGTTGGCGATCGTCGCCAGCACCGCGAGCCCGAGCGCGCCGCCGATCTGCTGCGAGGTGTTGATCAGCCCGCTCGCGAGCCCGGACTCCTGGTCGCGGACTCCGGATACTGCGGCGATCGTGGTGGTCACGAAGGCGAACCCCAGGCCGGTGGCCGCGAGCAGCGACGGGCCGAGGATGTCGGAGACGAAGCCGCCACCGACGGACACCTGGGAGAACCAGACCAGCGCCGCGGCGATGAACGCCATCCCCGCCGCGAGCACCGGCTTGAACCCGATCCGGGTGACCAGCTGCGACGCGATCCCGGAGGCGACGATGATCATCACGGCCAGCGGCAGGTACGAGAGCCCGGCATCGATCGCGCTGTAGCCGAGCACCTGCTGCATGTACAGGGTGATGAAGAAGAACATCGAGAACAGCGACGCGCCCACCAGCAGCCCGACGGCGTTGGCGCCGGTCAGGGTCGGCAGGCGGAAGATCCGGAACGGCATCAGCGGCGCCGCAGACCGCAGCTCGACCGCGACAAAGGCAGCGAGCAACCCCGCCGCGAGCGCCAGCAGCCCGATCGTCTGAGTCGAGCCCCAGCCGGCGTCGGCGGCGTCGACGATCGCGTAGACGAGCACCGAGAGGCCGGCGGTCACGGCCACCGCCCCGGCGGTGTCGAAGTTGCGGGTCGCCGACTCGGAGCGGCTCTCGGCGATCAGCCGCGGAGCCAGGGCGGCCACGATCAGCGCGACCGGCACGTTGATCCACAGCACCCATTCCCAACCGAGGCCGTCGGTGAGGATGCCGCCGAACAGCACGCCCGCTGCACCTCCGGCTCCCGCGACCGCTCCCCAGGCGCCGAGCGCCTTGTTGCGCTCGGCTCCGTCACGGAACGTGGTGGTGACGATCGAGAGGGCGGCCGGAGAGATGATCGCGGCACCGAGGCCCTGAGCCGCACGGGCGGCGATCAGCTGGCCCTCACTGGAGGCGAATCCCGCCGCGAGCGAGGCGGCGGCGACCAGCAGCAGCCCACCGATGAACACCCGCCGGCGGCCGAGCAGGTCGGCGAGCCGCCCGCCGAGCAGCAGGAACCCGCCGAAGGTGAGCACGTAGGCGTTGACGACCCAGGAGAGGTTCTCCTGGGAGAAGTTGAGCCCCTCGCCGATCGAGGGCAGGGCGACGTTGACGATCGAGGCGTCGAGGACGACGATGAACTGCGCGAAGCAGAGAAGGGCTAGGGCGATCCAGCGGCGGCGCTCGAACTCCTGGGCGGTGGTCATCATCTGTGTTTCTCGTCCTCCTGCGTGCGTCGATTCGAGTTTGTGCGATAATCGGAACCTGAGTTCCGGTTTCGGTTCGGGCACTATACGGAATCTGAGTTCCGTTTGCAGTGCGGTCCGTCACAGATACGACGATCGAGCACCCACGAAATGGACACCGCCGCCGCCACCGCCAAGACCAGGCCCGCCGAGGGCGAGCGCGCGCAGCGCGCCGACGCCCAGCGGAATCGACGCAAGGTGCTCGCCGCGGCCGCCGAGCGGTTCGCCGAGGTCGGCCTCGAGGCGCAGATCGACGACATCGCCCGCGCCGCCGAGGTCGGGGTCGGGACGGTCTACCGCCACTTCCCCACCAAGGAGGACCTGCTTCAGGCGCTTGCCGACGACCGCTTCGAGGGACTGGCCGCGGCCGCTCGCGAGGGCCTCTCCAACACCGATCCGTGGGCCGGCTTCTGCGACTTCATGCGCTACTCCGCCGAGGTGATGGCCGAGGACCGCGGACTCTCCGAGGCGATGGATCAGCGCCCGGGCACCTGTCGTGAGGCCGCCGAGGGCGCCGGCCTGCCGGCGCTGACCGCGGAGCTGGTGGGGCGTGCTCAGCGCTCCGGGGAGCTGCGACAGGACCTCGTCCCGGACGACATCCCGAGCCTCGTCTGCGGGCTCGGCCGCGCGGTCCGCGCCAACCCCGGAGGCAAGTCGATGCACTGGGAGCGCTACCTGGAGATCATGCTGGCCGGCATGCGCGCGCCGGCCAGGCCGGCGCCCTAGCCCGGCTTGTGGACTCGGGCGAGCTTTCGCAACAGCACCCGCAGCGTCTCGCGCTCGCCCTGGTCCAGCGGCTCCAGCAGCCGCTCGATCATCGTCGTCGCCGCCTCCTGGGCTCGGGCCAACCGCCGCTTTCCCTTCGTGGTCAGATGCACCGCGTGCTTGCGACGGTCGGAGGGATGGCGCCGGCGCTCGGCGAGCCCTAGCTCCTCGAGCTCGTCGATTACGGCAACCATCGAGCTCGGATCAATCAGCGACCCGGTGACGAGCTCGTTCTGGGTGGATCCGGGGTGGGCCTCGATCAGCGTCATCACCCCGAAGTGCGGCGGGCGCAGGTCGAGCGGCTCGAGCGCCCTGGCGAACTCGTGAGCGGTCCGCTGGCCGTTCCAGGAGAGCAGGAACCCGATCGCGCTGGCGAGCGGCTCGGGCGGCGGCTGGTCAAACCGCTCCGGTGGCGGGCGATCCGGGGGCATTTCACCTACATTTTACGTCCCACCGATTGTTTGTGCTACAAACCTTTGGCTGTGCAAGCGATTGTGTATCCGAAGGACACCGCCGTTCCCCCACGTACGGGAAACCGAACCCCCGCTCGCCAGGTAACCGCATTTGCACCGGCGGGTCTCGATGCGAGCCTCCCGGTCGTGCGTTCTGATCGAAACCGACACTCACCGCGGATGACCGGAGGCGGTTCGTGGCATCGCTGACCCGCTGGGTCCTCGCACACAAGCGCACCGTCGTCCTCACCTGGCTCGTGCTCACGATCGCCGGGGTGATGGCGGCAGGTCCGGCCTCGGATGCGCTCGAGCCCGAGTTCTCGGTCCCCGACAAGGAGGGCTGGGAGACCAACGTCCAGATCGCCCAGCGCTACCAGGAGACCGGCGGCGACGCCGCCCCGCTGGTCCCCGTCGTCACCCTCCCCGAGGGGGAGACCGTCGACTCGCCCGGCGTGCGGGCCGAGCTGGCCGAGATCGACGCGAGCCTCGCCGAGGCGCTGCCCGACGCCCGGATCGCCTCGTATGCCTCCACCGGCGACGACACCTTCGTCTCCGACGACGGGCGGACCACCTACGCGATCGTCTATCCCCAGCCCGACCCCGACTCGGCGTTCGGGGAGAACCCCGCCGCCGAGGAGGCCGCCAGCGGCGCGCTCGAGGGCGCGACCGTCGCCGGCCAGCCGGTCCACCTGACCGGGTTCGATGCCCTGATCGAGGACTCGGGCGCCGACTCGGAGGGCCCCGGGGTCCTGCTCGAGGCTGTGCTCGGCGGCGTGGGCGCGCTTGCCGTGCTCACCTTCGTCTTCGCCTCCTTCCTCGCGATCGTCCCGATCCTGATGGCGATCGCCTCGATCATGACCACGTTCCTGCTCCTGCTCGGCCTGACGGAGCTGACGACAGTCTCCCCGATCGTCCAGTTCCTGATCGCGCTGCTCGGTCTCGGCGTCGCGATCGACTACTCGCTGATCGTCGTCTCGCGCTGGCGCGAGGAGCGCACACACGGCAGGCACGGCGACGAGGCGGTCCAGCGGGCGATGGAGACCGCCGGGCGCGCGGTCGTCTTCAGCGGGATCACGGTCGCGATCGGCCTGCTGGCGCTGATCGCGCTGCCGCTCCCCTTCCTGCGCTCGATGGGCTACGGCGGGATGCTGATCCCCCTGGTCTCGACCCTGGCGGCGATCACGCTGCTCCCGGTGGTGATGGCGAAGCTCGGGGCGCGCCTCGACTGGCCGCACCGGCGCACCGACGACAAGGCCTCCCGCTCCTGGACCAGGTGGGCGGAGGGGGTCTCGCGCCGGCGCTGGCTCGCCGCCGGCGCCGGGATGGCTGTGATCGTGGCCCTGGTGGTCGCCGCCGCCGACCTCCAGCTCGGGGCCTCGGACGCCGACACGGTCGCCAAGTCGGGCGATGCGAGGGAGGGGCTGGTGGCGCTTGAGGACGCCGGTATCGGCGAGGGCTCACTGCTCCCGCACGAGATCCTGATCGAGGGTGGCACCGACCCGGCCCTGGTCGCCGACGAGCTCCGCGGCGTCGACGGCATCCACGGCGCGGTCGCTCCCGACAACGGGGACTGGCGTCGCAGCGGAACCGCGATCGTCGAGGCGATCCCGGTCCCGGACAGCGGCTCCGGCGAGGGGGAGGAGACGCTCGCCGCGGTGCGCGACACCGCCCACGCTGCGGGATCCGATGTGCTGGTCGGCGGCCAGCCGGCCTCGAACGCCGACTTCATCGACGCGGTCTACGGCAGCTTCCCGCTGATGATCGCGCTGATCGCGATCACCACCTTCATCCTCCTCGCGCGCGCCTTCCGCTCCCTGCTGCTGCCGCTGAAGGCGATCCTGCTCAACATCCTCAGCGTCGCCGCCGCCTGGGGCGTGCTGGTGTTGGTCTGGCAGCACGGCTACGGCTCGGAGCTGATCTGGGACGTCCAGGCGACCGGCTCGATCCCCTCCTGGATGCCGCTGATGATCTTCGCCTTCCTCTTCGGCCTCTCGATGGACTACGAGGTCTTCATCCTCAGCCGGATGCGCGAGGAGTACGACCGCACGGGCTCGACCGACACGGCAGTCATCCAGGGCATCGGGCGCACCGGGCGCCTGGTCACCAGCGCGGCGTTGATCCTGTTCCTCGCGTTCGTCTCGATGGCCGCCAGCCCAGGGACCGACCTGAAGATGTTCGCCACCGGACTCGGCGCCGGAATCCTGCTCGACGCGACCGTGATCCGGGCGCTGATCGTGCCCGCGGTGATCTCGCTGATGGGCCGCTGGAACTGGTGGCTTCCGCACTGGCCCGCGCGCCTGCTGCGGGTCGAGCCCTCGGCGCTGCGGCCCGCCGTCGGCGAGTCCGAGGCCTGAGCGCATCCGCTAGAAACCACGAATGGCCCCCCTCACCCGCTGGGTCCTCGCCCACAAGCGGACCGTTGTCGCCTTCTGGGTCGTGCTCACGATCGCCGGGATCGCCGCCTCCGGGCCGGCTTCCGAGGCGCTCGACCAGGAGTTCTCGGTTCCCGACAGTGAGGGCTGGGAGACCAACGTCCGGATCTCTGCGACCTATAACAGCACCGGGACCGAGAGCTCGCCGCTGCTGCCGGTGGTCAAGCTGCCCGAGGGGACCACGGTCGACTCCCCCGGCGTCGGCGAGGAGCTGGCCGCGCTCGACCAGCGGATCGACCGCACGCTGCCGGGCTCGCGTGCCGCCTCGTATGCATCGACCGGCGATCGCACCTTCGTCTCCGACGACGGCCGCACCACCTACGCGCTGATCTACAGCGCGCCCGATCCGAGCCAGGCCTTCGGCGGCAACCCGGTGGCCGAGAGCAACCTGCGGGAGGCGCTCGATGGCGTCACCATCGCCGGCGAGCCGGTCCACCTGACCGGGTTCGACGCCCTCTTCGAGGAGAGCGGCGGCAGCGAGGGCCCCGGGGTGCTGATCGAGGCGCTGCTGGGCGGCTTCGGTGCCCTCGCGGTGCTCACCTTCGTCTTCGCCTCCTTCCTCGCGATCGTGCCGATCTTCATGGCGATCGCCTCGATCATGACCACCTTCCTGCTCCTGCTCGGGCTGACGAAGCTCACCGAGGTCTCGCCGATCGTCCAGTTCCTGATCGCGCTGATCGGCCTCGGAGTCGCGATCGACTACTCGCTGATCGTCGTCTCACGCTGGCGTGAGGAGCGCTCGCACGGCCGCTCGGGAGACGAGGCGGTCCAGCGGGCGATGGAGACCGCCGGCCGCGCGGTCGTCTTCTCCGGGATCACGGTCGGCATCGGCCTCTTTGCCCTGATCGCGCTGCCGCTGCCGTTCCTGCGCTCGATGGGCTACGGCGGGATGCTGATCCCGTTCGTCTCCACCTTGGTCGCGATCACCCTGCTCCCGGTGGTGCTGGCGACGATCGGCCCGCGCCTCGACTGGCCACACAAGCGCACCGACGACAAGGCGAGCCGCGCCTGGACGCGCTGGGCCGAGGCGGTCTCGCGCCGTCGCTGGCTCGCCGCCGGCGCGGGGATGGCGGTGATCGTCGCGCTGGCGCTCGCCGCCACCGATCTGCAGCTCGGCATCTCAGACGCCGACACGCTGTCGGACGAGGGCGATGCCCGCGACGGCCTGGTGGCGCTCAAGGAGGCCGGGATCGGCGAGGGCGCGCTGCTCCCGCACGAGATCCTGATCACCGGCGACAGCGACCCGGACGACGTCGCCGCGGCCCTGAGTGAGGTCGAGGGCGTCCACGGAGCGGTCTCGCCCGCGGGCCCCGACTGGCGCCGCACCCGCACCGCGCTGGTCGAGGCGGTGCCCACGCCCGACAGCGGCTCGGGCGAGGGCGAGGAGACGCTCGCGGGCGTCCGTGACGCGGCCCACGCCGCCGGACCGGACGTGTTCGCGGGCGGCCAGGTGGCCTCGAACAACGACTTCATCGACTCCGTCTACGGCAGCTTCCCGCTGATGATCGCCCTGATCACGATCACCACCTTCATCCTGCTCGCACGCGCGTTCCGGTCGCTGCTGCTGCCGTTGAAGGCGATCCTGCTCAACATCCTCAGCGTCGCCGCGGCCTGGGGCGTGCTGGTGCTCGTCTGGCAGCACGGCTACGGCTCGGAGCTGATCTTCGGCATCGAGGCCACCGGGTCGATCCCGTCCTGGATGCCGCTGATGATCTTCGCCTTCCTCTTCGGGCTATCGATGGACTACGAGGTCTTCATCCTCACCCGCATGCGCGAGGAGTACGACCGCACCGGCTCGACCTCGACCGCGGTGATCCAGGGCATCGGCCGCACCGGGCGGCTGGTCACGAGCGCGGCCTTGATCCTGTTCCTGGCCTTCACCGCGATGGCCTCGGGGCCGCAGACCGACCTGAAGATGATGGCCACCGGGTTGGCGGCCGGGATCCTGCTCGACGCGACCGTGATCCGGGCGCTGATCGTGCCCGCGGTGATCTCGCTGATCGGCCGCTACAACTGGTGGCTGCCGCCGGGGCCGGCGAAGCTGCTGCGGGTCGAGCCCTCGGCGCTTCGCCCGGCCGAGTCCGAGGCCTGAACGGCGGTCACCGCCGGCCGACCCGGACCGCCGCGCGACCGCAGGCTCGCCCGACCGCCAGCGTCCCCCGCAGCGGCAGCCGCCGCGACGAACGCCCGACCAGCACTCGGTAGCAGCCCCGGGCGATCCGCCAGCGGTCGCGCTCGACATCCCAGTAGGAGAGCGCCCGCCGGTCGAGCCGGAACTGCGCTCGCCTGGTCGCGCCGGGGGCGAGCTTCAGCTTCGCAAAGCCCTTCAGCGCTTGCGGAGGCTGGGTGACGGCGGGGCGCGGCTCGGGAAGGCGCAGATAGAGCTGGGGCACGGCCACCCCCCGCCGGCGCCCGGCGTTCGTCACCGCGACCGAGACCCGCGCGAGCTCGCCGCGGCGAGCGCCCTCACCGCTCGCCCGGAGCCGCAGATCCGCGAACCGAAACCGGGTGTAGGAGCCGCCGTGGCCGAACGCGAACGCCGGGCGGATCCGCCGCTCGTCGTACCAGCGGTGGCCGACGAAGACACCCTCCGAATAGCTGACCTGGTTGTCGACCCCGGGGTAACGGCGCGGGTCGCCGGCGGTCGGCAGGTCAGCCTCGCGCTCGGGGAACGTCACCGGCAGCCGGCCGCCCGGGTCGACGTCGCCGAACAGGACCCGCGCGATCGCGGTCCCGCCCTCGGCACCCGGATACCAGGCCGAGAGCACGGCGCCCACCCGGGCGCGCCACGGCGTCAGCACCGGGCCGCCGCTCTCGAGCACGACCGCGGTACGCGGGTTGGCGGCGGCGACGGCCTCGATCAGGGCGTCCTGGTCGCCCCAGACCGGCGGGCAGTCGAGCGAGAGGCAGCGACGGTCGACGCCCTCGGTGAGGTAAGCGGGGGCGATCACGATCGCGACGTCGGCCTCGCTCGCAATCGTCGCCGCGCGCGCCAAGTCCGAGCCGTCGTCGTGGACGACGGGGACGGCCCCGGCGCGGCGGGCGATTCCCGCGAGCGGCGTCGTGTAGGAGAACGGGTCGATCTCCGACGAGCCGCCGCCGGTCACGAACTCGTCCGCGGCCGCCCCGATCACCGCGATCGAGTCGAGGCGTCGCGCCCGCAGCGGCAGCAGGCCGTCGTTGCGCAGCAGCACCGTCCCCGCCTCGGCGATCCTGCGGGCCGCGCTCGCGTGAGCCTTCTTGTCGATCAGCTCCTCGTCGGCCTCATGGGCGGGCCGGTCGAGCGCGCCGTGGGCGAACAGGGTGCGCAGGTAGCGGCGCACGCTGCGATCGACATCGGCCATGCTCGCCCCGCCGGAGAGCAGCGCCGCCCGCACGGCGGCCGGCGAGTAGACGAACCCGGGCCAGGGCTCGAAGTCGAGTCCCGCGCGCAGGGACTCGCCGGCATCGTGGGCGGCGTTGTAGTCGGCCAGCACGAAGCCCTCGAACCCCCAGTCGCCGCGCAGGACCTCGTCGAGCAGGCCCGGGTGCTGGCAGGCATGGGTTCCGTTGACCCGGTTGTAGGAGCACATCACCGCGCCTGCGCCGGCGGTCGTCACCGCGGCCTCGAACGGCGGCAGGTGGACCTCGCGCAGGGCGCGCTCGTCGACGTTCGCGCTCACGCCCATCCGATTGCCCTCGGTGGCGAGGATCCCGAGCGCCTGGAGGGTCATCCCCGGCTGTGCCATGTCGGCCAGCGGCCCCGTGCCCTCCTGGTTGTAGGCGGCGTAGTGCTTGACCGTCGCGATCAGACCGCGCGACTGGGCGCTGCTATCCACGGAACCGCCAGGCGCGCGGTGAGCAGCGGGTCCTCGCCGTAGCCCTCGAACGCCCGGCCGGCGAGCGGCGTGCGGACGATGTCGACGGTGGGGGCGAAGAGGACGTCGTTGCCCTTCGCCCGAACCTCGTCGGCGACCACGGCGGCGTGCAGGCGCGCCATCCGCGTGTCCCAGGTGGCGCCGAGCGCGATCGGCGCGGGGAGCGCGGTCGCCTTGCCCGATCGCGGGCCCGCCGGGCCGTCGCTGAAGTAGATCGTCGGCAGCCCGACTCGGTCGACGCCGTCGCTGGTGCCCGTGTGCGTACCCTCCGCGCCGGCGACCCCGACCAGGTCGTCGCCGGCGAGCAGCGAGATCTTCTCCGCGTCGGTTAGCTCGGCGAGCAGCAGTCCGGCGCGCTCGTCGGGGGCGAGCGAGGTGTCGCACCAGGGTCGCGAGGCGGGGTCCCCGCAGCGCCCGGCGGCCGGGGCGGGGACGGTCGCGGCGTCGAACGCGAGCATCGCGGCGAGCACGGCGAGTATGCGCTTCACCATCGGGCGGATACTGATCGAATAGCGGGGTGGCGCGCGCCGTTTCAGACCTCGACCTGCCCGCATTCGACTACTCCGACCCCGAGCTGCGGGGCGACCGCTTCCACGAGGTCCTCGACGAGCTTCGGGCGCACAGCTGGATCGCCCGCGCCGAGCCCGTCGGCTACTTCGTGCTCGACCGCGAGTCGGCGACCTTCTTCCTTCGCACCCGCAGCGCCACCTTCCCCGGGACGACCATGCTCGAGGTCCAGGGGGTCACTTCGGGGCCGCTGTACGAGCGGCTCAAGGGCAACCTCCTCGACCTCGACGGCGAGCACCACCGCCGCCTTCGGCGCCTGGTGCAGCCCGCCTTCACCCCACCGGCCGCGGACCGCCACCGCGAGCACATGCGCCGGGTCTTCGCCGAGCTCCTCGCCGCGGCCACGGCCGACGGCGACCGGTGCGAGCTGATGACCGCCATCGCGCGCCCGTACCCGGCGCGGATGATCGCCGCGATCATGGGGGCGCCGGAGGAGGACGCCGACCGCCTCGGGCGCTGGGCGAACCTGATCCAGGGGCAGTTCGACCCGGTCAAGCTGGCGACCGAGCTGCCCGCGCTCGAGCGCGCCGCGACCGAGTTTCAGGATTACGCCGCCGCGCTCCTGCGCGACCGCCGAGAGCGCCCGGGGAACGACCTGATCTCCGAGCTGATCGCGGCCGAGCAGGAGGGCGACCGGCTGTCCGAGCACGAGTGCCTGGACCTGGTCAGCGCGATCCTCGTCGGCGGCGTCGACACGACCCAGGCCCAGCTCGGACACGCGGTTCGGCTGTTCGCCGAGCACCCGCAGCAGTGGCGGCTGGTCCGCGAACGGCCCGAGCTGATTCCGGCGGCGGTCGAGGAGGTGCTGCGCTTCGAGCCGATCACGCCGTTCACGGCAAGGATCGCCCGCGAGCCGATCGAGCACCGCGAGGTCGAGTTCCCGGAGGGCACGCTGATCATCGCCGCCGCCGCCTCGGCCAACCGCGACCCCGGCGCGTACGACGACCCGCAGACGTTCGACGTCGCCGCCGAGCGCGGACGCGAGAAGGTGCTCACCTTCGGCGCCGGACCGCACTTCTGCCTCGGCGCCAATCTCGCCCGCGCCGAGGTTCAGGAGGGGATCGGGGTACTCGCCGAGCGGTTCGAGCGCATCGAGCTCGACGGCCAGCCGGTCCTCGACACCCCGCTGGGCATCAACGGCATCGAAGCGCTCCCGGTCCGCTTCGTCGCCGCGTGAGCCGGGTCGCGGTGGCCGGCGGATAGATTGCACCCGTGCCCGAGGAGTTGAGCGCAGCCGAGGCGGCGGCGAGGCTGGAGCACGTCGACACGCTCGGGATCCCGCTTGGCACCGGCCAGCCGCCGGCCTTCCTCGAGGCGCTCGGCGGCCGCGACGACTGGGAGGACCTGCGCATCTACGGGGCGCTGCTGCTGGCGTGGTCGGAGGCCTTCACGCACCGAAACGTCCACTACCTCTCCGGGTTCTTCGGCCCGCTCGAGCGGGCGCTGCGCGACCAGGGCGCGAACCTCAGCTTCGCCCCCGCCGACTTCCGCCGTTTCGAGCCGCTGCTCGAGGCGCAGGCGCCGCGAGTGATGGCGACCGTCGCCAGCCCGCCCGACGCCGACGGCTGGTGCAGCCTCTCGCTACACGCCGGGGGCACCGTGCGCGAGCTCGAACGGGCCGGTGCGGACCGCGAGCGCAACCTGGTGGTCGAGGTCTCAGAGCGGTTTCCGCGGACCTGCGGCCTGCCACCCGAGCACCGCCACGCCCTCTCGCTCGACCAGATCGACGTCATCGTGCGCTCGGACGCCGAGCCGTTCGCGCTCCCCGAGCCCGAGCCGGGGCCGGTCGACGAGGCGATCGCGTCGCACGCGCGCCGGTTCATTCCCGACGGCGCCACCCTGCAGACCGGGATCGGGGGCATCCCCTCGGCGATCGTCGGCAGGCTCGCCGACGGGGAGGGCGGCGACTACGGGATCCACTCGGAGATGTTCACCAACGGGCTGATGCGATTGTGCGACGCCGGCAAGGTCACCAACCGCAAGGGCCAGTTCGACGGAGTCTCGGTCGCCACCTTCGCCGGCGGCTCCCCCGAGCTCTACCGCTGGCTCGAGGGAAACAGCAGCGTCGCCTTCCTGCCGGTCGAGGTGGTCAACAACCCCGATGCGATCGCGCGAAACCGGATGATGGTGACGATCAACGCCGCGATCGCGGTCGACATCCAGGGCCAGGTGGTCGCCGACTCGATCGGGGGCCGCCAGTACTCGGGCATCGGCGGTCACGAGGACTTCATCTCGGGCCCGGCGCTGTCGCTCGAGGACCGCTCCCTGCTCTGTCTGCCCTCGACGGTGACCATCGAGGGTGAGATGCGCTCGCGGATCGTGCCCTGGTTCGACGCCGGCGCCGTGATCACCACCCCGCGCCACCAGGTCGACGTGATCGTCACCGAGCACGGCGCCGCCGAGCTCCAGGGGCTCACCGTCCGCCAGCGCGGCGAGGCCCTCGCCCGGATCGCCCACCCGGACTTCCGCGACGAGCTGCTGGAGGCCGCCGAGCGGGCGTCGCGCGGCAACTCGCCGCTGCCGCGCTGACGCGGCAGGGTCTATGGCTTGAGGCGCTTGCCGGCTGAGAACAGGTACTGGGACCAAGCGATCACCGCGAGCGTGATCGCAGCCGTCACCCCGAGGCACAGGACGACGCTGACGTCGCTCGTGCCGAGGAAGCCGTAGCGCACCGCGTTGACCATGTAGAAGAGCGGGTTCGCGTGCGAGAGCTCCTCCCAGGGGCTGGCGAGCATGTCGACCGAGTAGAAGACACCGCCGACGAACGTGAGCGGCAGGATGACGATGTTGTTGATGAACGTGTGGTGATCGAAGGTCTCGGCGTAGATGCCGACCACCACCCCGAGGGCCCCGAACAGCGCCACCAGCAGCAGCACCGCCAAGGCCAGGACGAGCGGTTGCTCGACCGGAGCGCCCGTGAGCGGAATCGCGAGCGCGGCCAGGGCCGCGCCGATGAGCACCGCCCGGTAGGCGCCTCCGATCGCCAGTCCCAGGTTCATCATCCACGGATGCATCGGGGCTGCGAGCACGTCGTCGATGTAGCGGTCGGAGCGGGCCTGGAAGATGGAGCTCGAGTTGTTCGAGTAGGCGGCCTGCGCCATCGCCATCGCGATCAGGCCGGGAACGATGAAGACCTCGTACTCGAATCCCGAGACCTCGCGGATCCGGCTCCCCAGCGAGAGCCCGAAGACGAGGATGAAGAGGATCGAGGAGATCACCGGCGCGAGCATCGTCTGGGTCCAGAGCTTCGTCACCCGAAGGCACTCGCGGGCCGCGAGCCAGAGCAACCCGCGCCATGGCCGCGGCGCCGCGTTCATCTGGTTCGGGCCTCCTCGTGGGCCAGCCTGCCGACCGCCTTCAGGTAGACGCCCTCGAGCGAGTCGGCCTCGAACTGACGCTTGAGCCCCTCGGGGTCGTCGCGGGCGACGATCCGCCCGTCCGAGATCAGCGCCACGTCCTCGCATAGGGCCTCGGCCTCTTCCAGGTAGTGCGTGGTGAGGACGATCGTCGTGCCCTCGCCGTGAAGGCGCCGGATGTAGCGCCAGAGCTCGTGGCGCAGCTCGACGTCGACGCCGGCGGTCGGCTCGTCGAGGATCACCAGACGAGGTTCGTGAAGCAGCGCGCGGGCGAGCAGCAGGCGGCGGCGCATCCCGCCGGAGAGCTTCGGCGCTCGCACGTCGGCTTTCGCCCGCAGGTCGAAGACGTCGATCATCTCCTCGGCGCGCTCGCGCGAGCGTGCACGGGTCATGCCGTAGTAGCCGCCGTGATAGACGAGCGCTTCGCGCACGCTGAGGAAGCGATCGAGATTCGGGTCCTGCTCGGCAAGGCCGACCGAGCGCCGGGCCTCGAGCGTCTCGGCGGGCTGGCCGAAGACCTCGATCTCGCCTGCGGTGACCCGAATCAGGTTGCAGACGGCGTTGATCAGGGTCGTCTTGCCGGCGCCGTTGGGGCCCAGGAGGCCGAAGAACTCGCCCGCCGGGACCTCGAGATCGAGATCACTGAGCGCCAGGGTGCCGTCGTCGTAGCGCTTGGCCAGGCTACGGATCGAGAGCGCGGGTTGCTCCAGCTGGGGCATCGGGATGAGTATGGCCCGAGTGATCGAGCCTGCACGCAGGCGCGGCCGGGCCGGGCTGGTTTCGTCGCCCGGGCCGGCGAAAGTGGCCCGACGCGAGCGCTTGACCCGCGGGAGCTAGCGCTTCTTGCGGTCGCCCTTGGCGCGCGGGGGGTACTTGGCGCGTTCCTCGGGGGTCATCTTGCGGATCGTCAGCGAGCCCTCGTCGACCTGCTGCTTGATCAGGTCGAGCTTCTCCTGGCGGCGCTTCTCCTGCCGGCGCGCGGTCGGGCTCATGCCCTTCTTGGCGCCCTTGGCGGACTCCTTTCCCTTGCCCTTGTCGCCGGCCGTGTCGGCCATCTGCCCTCGTGGCGCGAGTCTATCGCCGGCGGCGGGTGCGACCGCGAAACTGCCGCAACTCGTGCCCGGTCGGGGTCGCGACCGCTTAGGGTTCATGATCGCTTGGTTCCGCAGCCAACACGGGTCGCTCCGCCGCCGGAGATGTCCTCGAACCCGGTCCGCCGCCTCGCCGGCGACATCGTGGGCGAGCTGCGCTCGAACGGCTCCTTTCCCCCCGGCGACACCGACTTCAACCTCGCCCGCACGCACAAGGTGGCCCACGACCCGCTGCCGATCCTGCTCTCCGCCTACGAGCGCTACGGCCCGATCTTCAGCCTCCGGCTGCTGCACTCGCGGGTCGTGTTCATGCTCGGGCCGGAGGCGAACCACTTCGTCACCGTCTCCCACCCGGAGAACTTCCACTGGCGCGAGGGCAGCTTCGGCGACCTGATCCCGCTGCTCGGCGACGGGCTGTTGACGATCGACGACGGCTACCACGACCGGGCCCGCCAGATCATGATGCCCGCGTTTCACCGCGAGCAGATCGAGGCCGCGGTCGAGGTGATGACCGCCGAGGCGGATGCCGCGATCGAGGCGCTGCCGGTCGGCGAGGCGGTCGACGTCTACGAGTGGATGCGCAACCTGGCGATGCGGATCGCGATGCGCGCCCTGCTCGGCCTCGACCCGGACGACGACGGATCAGGCGCCCGCGCCGCGACCCACTTCGAGCGCGCGCTTGGCTTCTACGGGATCGACTTCCCGCTGCGGCTGCTGCGCGGCCCCGGCTCGCCGTGGCGCAGGCTGCTTCGCGCCCGCGCGGTGCTCGACGAGATCGTGCTCGGCGAGATCGCCCGGCGCCGGCGCGAGCCCGACCCCGAGCGTCGCGACGTGCTCAGCCTGCTGCTCGGCGCCCGCGACGAGTCGGGCGCCGGGTTCACCGACGTGGAGGTTCGCGACCAGGTGATGACCCTGATGTTCGCCGGCCACGACACCTCGACCTCGACCCTGACCTTCCTCGTCTACGAGCTCGCCCGCCACCCCGACGCGCTCGCCCGGCTGCAGGCAGAGCAGGACGAGGTGCTCGACGGCTCGCCGCCGACCCCCGAGCAGCTCGAGCGCGAGCTGCCCTACCTGGAGATGGTCATGGACGAGACGCTCCGCCTCTACCCCCCGGCCTGGATCGGCCCCCGCCGGGCGGTGCGCGAATTCGAGTTCGGCGGCCACCACGTCCCCGCCGGCACCTACGTCAACTACAGCTCCTGGGCCAGCCACCGGCTGCCCGAGGTCTTCCCCGACCCGGAGGCGTTCATCCCCGAGCGGTTTGCCCGCGAGCGCAAGACGGCGCTCCCGCGCGGCGCCTACATCCCCTTCGGCGGCGGGCGGCGGATCTGCATCGGCAAGCGCTTCGGCCAGACCGAGGTGAAGCTGGTGGCGACCATGCTGCTCCAGCGGCTGCGCCTCGAGCTGCTCCCGGGCCGGACGATGACCGTGCGTCAGATGCCGACCCTGAGCCCGAGGGGCGGCCTCCCGATGCGGGTGCGCCCCCGCCGAGCCGAGGACGCCTAGACCCGGCCCGGCCGGCGGCGAGCTATGCCGCCGCCCGCAGGTGGCGGCGACGCACGCTGCGCGAGGAGACCAGCTCGCCCCAGTCGGCGTCGCTGAGGCGAAACGGCTCGGTCTCGGCGATGAACTCGCCCAGCGCCCGCGCGAGCCCCTCGGGGTCCTCGAGGTGGGGGAAGTGCGCTGCCCGGGGCAGGGTGGCGAAGCGGCTGCCCGGGATCGCCCGGTGGGCGGCGCGGCCGTGGCCGAGCGGGATCGTGTGGTCGCGCTCGCCCCACACGATCAGGGTCGGCACCGGGCCGAGCAGGTAGAGGCGGTCGACCGCGCTCACCCGCTGGCCGTGGACGTCGATCACCGAGCGCAGCGTCTCCAGGAACGCTCGCCGAGCTCCCGCCCGCTCCAGCGGGCGCAGCGCCCGCGCCACCGCGTGCACGTAGACCGCCTTCGCGGAGCCCCGCCGCTCGAGCGACTGGGCGAGGCGATCGAGCCGCGCCAACACCCGCGGGTTCGCCGCCAGCCGGATCGCGGCCGAGACCCCCGGCACCGCCGCCGTGCGCAGCAACGGGCTCACCTCCCGCCCGAGCCCGCCGCTGGAGACGAGCGCGAGGCGCTCGACCCGTTGCGGGAACTGCCAGAAGAACTGCATCGCCACGCCGCCGCCGAGCGAGTGGCCGACGATGGTGGCGCTCTCCACGCCGATCGCGGTCAGCAGGTCGCGGATCGCCGCCGCGTGGGCGCCGAGCGAGTAGTCGCCGCGCGGGGTCGCCGAGTCGCCGTGGCCGATCAGGTCGGGGGCGATCACGGTGTGCCGGTCGGCGAGCCGCAGGGCGACGTCGCGCCAGTGGCGCGACGAGTTGATCATCCCGTGGATCAGCACCAGCGGCGGGCCGCTCCCGGCGGTGCGGTAGATCACCTCGTGGCCGTGAAGCTCTACCTGCCACGCCTCGAAGCCGCGCTCGTCCTCAGCCCCCGGGTCGCTCAGCTCGCTCACTGGCCGCGCACCTTAACGGCACCGCCCTGAACCTCGGCCCCGGGCGCTCCTTCGTGCTATGACCTGACGCGAGATGGGGATCGCGGCCGGGCCGACGAGAGGATCAGCGGTTTTGCGTGCGCTCGCGGCGTGTGCCGTCGCCGCAGTTGCGCTCGCCACCGCAGTCGCGCTTGGCGCCGCCGCGCCCGCGGCAGAGGCCGAAGCCGCCGCCGGGGTCAAGGCCAAGGGCAAGAAGCTCCGCGAGATGATCTTCGTCGGCAACAACTGGGAGGGGACCGCCGACGTGATCCGCCCCCGGGGCAAGTACCGGCGGATCGCGCGGATCAACATCATCCCCGACATCGAGGAGCGGATGCTCGAGATCGCCGCCGATCCGGTCCGCCTGGGCTACTTCCTCGGGATCCGGATGCTCGTCGGCGAGGGCAACGACCAGTTCGTCGACGACATGTACACCTCGAGGGACGGCCGCCTGCTGGTGGTCTCGAGGCCGAGCCTGCGCGACGTGGTCGGGATCCGGCTGCGCACCGGCGAGATCGTCTGGCGGTTCGTCGTCGACGGCCAGCGCTCCGACCACATGGGGGTCTCCCCGGACGGCCGGCACGTCGCGGTCTCCGCCTCGACGGGGAACGTGGTCCACATCCTCAACATGCGCACCGGCCAGGAGGTGGGCAGGTTCGAGTCCGGCGACTCGCCGCACGAGAACACCTACTCGGCCGACGGCAGCAGGATCATCCACGCCAGCATCGGGCTCGTCTACACGCCCGCCGACCAGCCGGCGCTGGACTCGACCAAGGGGGAGCGCTACTTCCAGATCGTCGACGCGAAGACGTTCGAGGTCCTCGAGCGGATCGACATGGGCGAGAAGCTCGAGGAGGCCGGCTATCCGGACATGAGCTCCGCGGTGCGGCCGATGGCGCTCTCCCCGGACGAACGCTTCGTCTACCTGCAGGTCTCCTTCTTCCACGGCTTCGTCGAGTACGACCTCGAGCAGCACCGCGTCACCCGCGTCGCCGAGCTGCCGATCGCCGACCACGTCCCCCCGCGCGAGCTCTACCTGCTCGACTCCGCCCACCACGGGATCGCGATGAACGGCAACGGGAACAAGCTCTGCGTCGCCGGGACGATGTCGGACTACGCGGCGATCGTCTCCGCCCGCAACTTCGCCGACTTCGAGCTCATCCACGCCGGCACCAAGCCCTACTGGTCGACGACCAGCAACGACGGCCGCCACTGCTACGTCTCCTGGAGCGGCACCGACACCGTCTCGGTGATCTCGTACCGCAAGGAGAGGGAGATTGCCCGGGTCCCGGTCGGCGACCACCCCCAGCGGGTGCGGATGGGCGTCGTGCGGCGCAGCTGGCTGCGGGCCAACCGCTAGCACCCACGGCCGCAAGTTCGGTCTGACAGTCCGGGAGGAATTGGGCTCGGGACGCCGAACTTCGGTGACGATGCCCAGGAGCGCAGCCTACGAGATCACGCTGAGCGCTGAAGAACGGCGCGAGCTCG